>JBJTLW010000022.1:0-21103 GCA_046063225.1 Novosphingobium sp.
GGCCCGGCAGTTCGCCCAGCGCCCGTTCCAGCGCCGCCACCACGGCGCGGCCGCCGTGGACGTGGAACTCGGCAATGTCCTCACCCGTCGCCGTGCCCGGGCCTGGCAGCCAGAGCACCAGCGCGCGGTCAATCTCTTCACCAAGACTGTCAATCAGGCGCGCGGTCACCGCCCGGCGCGGTTCCGGCATGGACCCGGTGAGCGATCGCAGCGTATTGCCCGCGCCGGGCCCGCTCACGCGGACAACGCCGATTGCGGCGGGCGGGGCTCCGCTTGACAGGGCGAAAATCGTTTCCGTCATGACGTCAACCGCCATCCTTCTTCTTCGCCGCCCCTGCGGACATCCCCGCATCCATGAACTGCTGGAACAGCTTCAGGCCAATCTCGCCCATCGGCGCGACCTGCTTGGCCATGGTCTGCAACTTGTCGAGATCGCCCACGCCCATCATCGCCTTGGCCACGGCATCGACATAGACATCGTTCGCCTTGGCGACATCGGGCAGGCCCAGGAAGCGGCGTGCCTCCTCCGGGGTGCAATCAACCTCGACATGGACCTTCATGGCAATTCTCCACCAGTGCCGCTGCTGGCACCATGGAAGATAGATGGGCGGCCCTTCCGCACTTGGCAATGGCCTTCCGTCGCGCCAAAGGGAATGAAACCGCCAATCGCGAAGGAGACACGATCATGGGCCAGAAAGTCCGCATCCCGACATTCGAAGGCGACAACACCTTCCCGGCCTATGTTGCCCGCCCCGCCGGCACGCCCAAGGCGGCGATCATCGTTGTGCAGGAAGTGTTCGGGGTGAACCCGGGCATCCGCAAGAAGGCCGATGACTGGGCAAGCCGCGGCTACCTCGCCGTCGCGCCGGAAGTGTTCTGGCGACAGGGCGAAGGGATCGATCTCGATTCGGATGTGCCCGAGGAGTTCCAACAGGCGATCCGCCACATGATGGCACATGATTTTGACGCCGGAGTGCGAGACATCGAAGCGACGATCCGCTGGATTCGCGGGACCGAAGGCGTTGCCAAGGTCGGCCTCGTCGGTTTCTGCATGGGCGGCAAGGTGGCCTACCAGGCTGCGGCGCGCACCGATATCGATGCTTCGGTCGGCTACTATGCCGTGGGGATCGACCAGATGCTGAACGAAGCCCACGCCATCGCCCGGCCCCTGATGCTGCATGTGCCCACGGCTGACGGCTTCGTTCCGCCTGAAGCGCAGAAGGCCATGCACGACGGACTGGATGATAACGCCCATGTGACGATCCACGATTACCCGGGCCTCGATCACGGCTTCGCGGCAGAACACGGAGTGCGGCGCAACGACGTGGCGGCGCAGCTGGCCGACCAGCGGACGGACAAGTTCTTCACGGCGAATCTCGCCTGATTGAACCGGCCTAATTGATCCCGAACGAGTCGATCGCCTGGAATATCCGGGCGATCGCCGCGCGGTCTTCTTCCGGGATTTCCGGTCGCCAGATTTCGAACAGCAGGATCACCCGCACTTCGGGGCCGCTGTTGATCGCCTCGTGCTCGATCGAATCGTCGAAGACCAGCGCTTGTCCGTCCACCCATTCGCGCCGGTCATTGCCCACCCGCAGCGAGCAGCCCGGCGCGGTGCGCACCGGCACGTGGCAGATGAGGCGCGTGTTGAGCATGCCGTGATGCGGAGCGATATGCGCGCCCGGCAGCAGGCGCGACCACAGCGCGTTAGGCGCCCTTCCCGGAACCTGCGGCAAGGGCGCATGGCCGAGGGCCTCCATCACGCGCGGGCAAGCCCTGGCATGGTCTTCGACCAGCGCACCGTCCTGCCAGAAATAATGCGCGCTCCAGTCCATCCGGCCAAGCAGCGGATTGTTGGGCGCAGGGCGATTGGCCTGCTGCTTCACATAGGGTTCAAACCCCGCCTCCTCGCGCGCTTCCAGCTCCTCACGCATGGCAGGGGCGAGATCGAGCATCGGCTGGAGCCAGGGGAAGTCCGAAGTATCGTAGAACCACTTCTGCGGCAGGCCCGGGTAATAGAATACCGATGGTTCCTGCAGGTAAAGCCGTGACTGGCCAGTGAGCAGGTCGACCGCCTCGCGCATCGTCGGCGAAAGTGCGTCTCCCACAACCCCGCGCAGGTGCGCGCCATAGTCGCCTTGCGCTGACTGTATGAACTGCCGCCCATGCGCCAGCAGGTTGGCCAGGCCCTGCGGCACCGGGGTCCCCGCCACAGCCTGATTCGACGCAGCCTGATAGAAGCTCGTCGCCCCGCGTGAATCACCCTGCCGTTCGCGCAGGTGGCCCTTCACGAGAAGCGCACCGACATCGCGGGTGTCGATCCGCAACTGCCGGTCAATCGCTGCTTCCGCCGCATCGAGATTGCCCAGCGCCAGTTCGGCATTGCCCAGCGCCATCCACGGGAATTCCGTTTCGGGAACAGCGCTGGCCGCCTCGCGCAGCAAGGCCGCTGCCCGCGCGGGATCGCGGGCCTGCAGCGCGGCGAGGCCCCCGGCAATCGCTTGTCGCGGATCCGAAGGGCCTGCCATCGCGCCTGCCTTACTGGTTCATCGTCGCAAAGAAATCTTCGTTGGTCTTGGAATCCTTCATCTTGTCGAGAAGGAATTCCATCGCATCCACCGTGCCCATCTGCATCAGGATGCGGCGCAGGACCCACATCTTGGAGAGCTGGTCCTTGGGAACCAGCAGCTCTTCCTTGCGGGTGCCGCTCTTGCCCACGTCGAGCGCCGGGAAGATGCGCTTGTCGGCAACCTTGCGGTCAAGGACGATTTCCGAGTTACCGGTGCCCTTGAACTCTTCGAAGATCACTTCGTCCATGCGGCTGCCAGTATCGATCAGGGCCGTGGCGATGATGGACAGCGAACCGCCTTCCTCGATGTTGCGCGCCGCGCCGAAGAAGCGCTTGGGGCGCTGCAGGGCGTTCGCATCGACACCGCCGGTCAACACCTTGCCCGAGCTGGGCACGACGGTGTTGTAGGCGCGGCCAAGGCGCGTGATCGAATCGAGCAGGATCACCACGTCGCGCTTGTGTTCGACCAGGCGCTTGGCCTTTTCGATCACCATTTCGGCAACCTGCACGTGGCGCGTGGCGGGTTCGTCGAAGGTAGAGGAAATGACCTCACCCTTCACCGAACGCTGCATGTCGGTGACTTCTTCCGGACGTTCATCGACCAGCAGGACGAGCAGGAACACTTCCGGGTGGTTGTCGGTAATGGCCTTGGCGATGTTCTGCAGCAGGACGGTCTTACCGGTACGCGGCGGCGCGACGATCAGGGCGCGCTGGCCCTTGCCCTGCGGGCTGATGAGATCGATCACGCGGGCCGACTTGTCCTTGACCGTCGGGTCCGAGGTATCGAGCACCAGACGCTCATCGGGATAGAGCGGCGTCAGGTTGTCGAAGTTCACCCGGTGGCGCACCGCCTCCGGATCGTCGAAATTGACCTTGGTGAGCTTGGTGATGGCAAAATAGCGCTCACCATCCTTGGGAGCGCGGATTTCGCCTTCCACGGTGTCACCCGTACGCAGGCCCCATTTGCGGACCTGGTTCGGCGATACATAGATATCGTCAGGCCCGGCGAGGTAGTTCGCTTCCGGGCTGCGCAGGAAGCCGAAACCGTCGGGCAGCACTTCGATGGTGCCAAGGCCCATGATTTCTTCGCCGTCTTCCGCCACTTCCTTGAGGATGGCGAACATCAGGTCTTGGCGGCGCAGGGTGCTGGCGCCTTCGACGCCATATTCCTCGGCCATCTCGACGAGTTCGGCTGAGGACTTTTTCTTGAGTTCTTTCAGGTGCATCTGTTCTGTATTTCCGTAAATGCGGTTCGTGATGGCCGACGGGTCGATGGGCTTGGAGAAAGCAGACCTGCTCGGCGCGATGGTGCGCGAGCCATGCCGGACGAGCGCGATTTATGCCTCGCGCAGCCTCAAGTCAAACAAAAGCGGGTAATCAGAAGGGGCGGATCACCACCAGGATGACGATCAGCGCCGCGGCAATGCCCGGCACTTCGTTCAGCATGCGCAGGTTGCGCCCGGTCAGCCGGCGTTCGCCGCGCGCCAAGGCCTTGTGATAGCCGGCCAGCCACAGGTGATAGCCGCTCAGCGCCGCAACCAGCAGTAGCTTCAGGGTGAACCACAGCTGTGTGTAAGCGCCGGTGGTTACCGCCAGGGTCAGCCCCAGCACCCAGACGACGATCAGCGAAGGCCACAGGATGATCTTGAGCAGCTTCGCCTCACGATCCGTCCACACGGCGTTTTCCGGCGAAGCTTCGGGCGCTTCCTGATGATAGACGAAATAGCGCGGGAGCATGAACAGCCCGGCCATCCAGAAGATCACGAAGATGATGTGGCCCGCCTTGAGCCAGTAATAGGTCATGCTGAGTACCGAAAGCATGGAGGGGAATGTAAGCCGAGGTCAGCCTTTGCGCCAGCCCCTGACAAGGCCGAGAACGGTGGAAACATTGTCGATCGGCGTCGTCTGGCCGATGCCATGGCCCAGATTGAACACGTGCGGCCGTTCGGCGAAGGCATCAAGGATGCGCCCGGTCTGGCGTTCCATCTTGTCCCCGCCGGCAAGCAGCAGCAAGGGATCGAGATTGCCCTGCACGGGCAGACCTTCGGGCAGGTTGCGATGCGCCCAGAGTGGATCGATCGTTTCATCCAGCGCCAGCGCATCGACGTGCGTTTCGCGGGCATAGGCGGGCAGCTTTTCGCCCGAACCCTTCGGGAAGCCGATGATCGGCACGCCGGGGCAACGCGCCCGCAACTGCGAGACGATGGCGGCGTTGGGCGCAATCACCCAGCGTTCGAATTCGGCCGGAGCAAGACTGCCCGCCCAGGAATCGAACAGCTGCACGGCTTCCGCGCCGGCCGCGATCTGCCCGGCGAGATAACCCACGGTCACTTCGACAATGGCGTCGATGATCGCCTGCATGGCTTGCGGATCGCGATAGGCCAGGGCGCGCGTTTCGTGCTGGTCGCGGCTCCCCTCGCCCGCCACCATATAGGTCGCAACGGTCCACGGGCTTCCGGCAAAGCCGAGCAGCGTGCGATCGCTGCCTAGCCCGGCCTTAACCTTGGCAACGGTGTCGTAAATCGGATTGAGCCTCGAGGGGACAGCGCTGAGCGAGGACAGCGCGTGATCGACCAGCCGCGGCGAAAGGTGCGGCCCCTCGCCCACCAGAAACTGCAGGTCCTGCCCCATGGCATAGGGCACGATCAGGATGTCGGAAAACAGGATAGCACCGTCAAAACCGAACCGGCGGATCGGCTGCAGGGTAATCTCGGCCGCGGCGTCGCTGTCATAGACCAATGCCAGGAAACCGCCCTTTTCCGCCCGCAGCGCGCGGTATTCGGGAAGGTAGCGTCCGGCCTGGCGCATGAACCACACCGGGCGCGTATCGCCATTGGTTCCACGCAGGGTTTCAAGAAGGAGTCCGGGCATCGAAACGGGTTCCAAACAAAATAAGAGAATTCTTTATAAAAGGATTCTGTAGGTAGTTGGCCTGTGGAAAGCGGGCACAACGCGCCCTTGCCTGAATTGTCCCGCGCTGAACAGGGGTCCGGTGAATCCGAATCGCGGACCGCCCACGTCAAGCAAGACTTATCCGCCTTGTCCCCAGCCTGTGGGAATCGTTGTCCCCCTGTCCACAAGCTGTCCATCGCCCGGCTGCTAGTGGGGGGGAATCTGCCCCTTCAAGTTGTCACCAGCCTTGTCCCGTGGTTTATGCAGCCAACTTTCCACAAGGCTGCGCGCAAACCCTTCATGCCCAAGATCCATCTCCACCTGCTGTCGGACTCCACCGGCGAAACGCTGGAGATGATCGCCAAGGCCGCGCTGGCGCAGTTCGACGACGCCGAAGTGTCGCGCCATTTCTGGCCGATGGTGCGCAGCCAGCAGCACATGGACCGCGTGCTGGGTGAAATCGCCGCCCATCCCGGGCTGGTCCTGTTCACGCTCGTCAATTCCGAGCTGCGCGAACGGCTTGAGGAACGCTGCCGCGCGCTTGGCCTGCCCTCGGTCGCGGCGCTCGATGCGGTGACGGCGGTGCTCGAAGACATGCTAGGCCAACAGGCGAAGGCCCGGCCCGGTCGCCAGCATCTGATGGACGAGGCCTATTTCGACCGGGTCGATGCCATCCATTACACCATCGCGCACGACGATGGCGTCAGTCACCAGGACTGGGAGGAAGCCGATATCGTGCTGGCGGGGGTATCCCGCACGTCGAAAACGCCGACATCGATCTATCTGGCGAACCGCGGATACAAGGTTGCCAACATACCCATCGTGCCGGAAAGCCCGCCGCCCGATGCGCTTTATTCGCTCAAGCGGCCGCTTGTTGTCGGGCTGACCACTGCGCCCGATCGCCTCATCCAGGTTCGGCGCAACCGGCTGCTTTCGCTCAACCAGACGCCCGAAACCGCATACGTCGATCAGGAGCGCGTCGCCAAGGAAGTGCAGTACGCCCGCCGCATGTTTGCCGATAATGGCTGGCCGGTGATCGACGTGACGCGCCGCTCGATCGAGGAAACGGCGGCGGCGGTGATCCGCCTTTATGACGATATGCACGGAAGCGCCGAGGCATGATCGTGCTCGCTTCGCAAAGCGCCTCGCGCAAGGCGATGCTCGATGCCTGCGGCGTCGATTACCTTGCCGCCCCCGCCCCGGTCGACGAACGCGCGCTTGAAGCGCAGCTTGTCGGTTCGAGCCCGCAAGCGGTGGCCCGCGCCCTGGCCGAGGCAAAGGCCATGGCGGCCAGCCCGGCACACCCGGACCGGCTGGTTCTCGGCAGCGATTCACTTGTCGTCGTTGAGGGCCGTCGCTTCGACAAGCCCGCCAGCCGTGACGATGCGGCAGAGCATCTCCGCTTTTTCAGCGGCCGCGAAATGCATCTGCACAGCGCCGCGGCGCTGGTGCGCGATGGCCGGATCGTGTGGAGCGACGGCGATCTGGCGCGCCTCAAGGTCCGGCCGCTGTCGGAAGCCTTCATCGCCGACTATCTGGCGCGCGAATGGCCGATGGTGAGCGGCTGCGTGGGCGTTTTCCGGATTGAGGCGCATGGCCCGCACCTGTTCGACGCGATCGAGGGCGATCAGTTCACCGTGCTGGGCATGCCCCTGCTCAAGGTGCTGGCCGCGCTTCGCGAACATGGGGAACTGCTGGCATGACCCGCCCCTACGCCGAAGTCATCGGCGATCCCGTCGCCCAGTCGAAATCCCCGGTGATTCATGGTTTCTGGCTATCGCGGCTGGGAATCGAGGCTGAATATCGCGCGTCGCATATCCGGCCCGAGGATCTTGGCCAGTTCGTGGCTGACCGCCGTGATGATCCCGACTGGCGGGGTTGCAATGTCACCATTCCGCACAAGGAAAAGATCGGCGCGTTTCTCGATTGCACAGAGCCGCGCGCGGCGGGTCTTGGCGCGATCAACACGGTTTATCGCGATTCCGATGGACGGCTCTGCGGCACCAACACCGATATCGACGGCGTGGCCGCAGCCTTGCGCGGATTCGACCTGGCGGGGCACAAGGCCGTTGTCCTTGGTGCTGGCGGTGCCGCGCGGGCCGCTTTTGCCCACCTTGCCACAACCGGTTGCGTCGCCAGCGTGCTGGCTCGCGATGCCGAAAAGGCGCGGGCCGCTCTGGCCCATTGCGGCCTTGATGCGGAGGTGCTGCCATTTGCCGGCGGCACCCCGGCCTTTGACGATGCCATGCTGGTGATCAACACTACCCAGCTCGGCATGACGGGCGAGGCGCCGATGCCGCGCTTTGTTCTCGAAGAGATCGACCAGATGAACCGCGAGGCTCTCGTGTTCGACATGGTCTATGCGCCGCGCGATACCGCTCTTCTGAAGGCGGCGAGCCTTTCGGGCCGGGCCACCGCGGGCGGCCTGACAATGCTGGTTGGCCAGGCGCGCACGGCCTTCATGCGGTTTTTCGGCAAACAGCCGCCGACTGGCACCGATGCCGAGCTGATGCGGATGCTGACGGCATGACGCAGCCCTTCATCCTTGGCCTCACCGGATCGATCGGCATGGGCAAGTCGGCGGTTGCAGCGATGTTTCAGGGGCTGGGCGTGCCGGTGTTCGATGCCGATGCTGCCGTCCACGAGTTGCAAGGACCGGGCGGACCGCTGCTGCCAGCGATCGAAGCCGAGTTTCCCGGCACTACCGGACCGCAGGGTGTCGACCGGCAAAAGCTTGGCGCCGCCGTGTTCGGCAATGCGGAGCGACTCAAGGTTCTGGAAGGCATCGTCCATCCGGCGGTGGCGGCAATGCGCCGGCAGTTCCTCAAGGATCACCACGCGCAGCCCCTGGTCGTGTTCGACATTCCGTTGCTGTTTGAAAAGGGCGGCAACGCCGGTGTTGATGCCGTTCTTGTCGTCTCCGCCGGGTCGGAAGCGCAGCGTGCGCGCGTGCTCGCCCGCCCGGGCATGACCGAAGAGAAGTTCGAAAAGATCCTGGCGCTGCAGGTTCCCGATGCGGAAAAACGCCGAAGGGCGGATTTCGTCATCGATACGGGAACCTCGCTGGCCGAGACCCGGCACGCCGTCCAGCAGCTCGTTCACGCGATTCTCGACAAAAAATAACCGAGTCGAGCCCTTGCGCTTGGCTGAACACAAGCCGATATCATTTGTACAATGCGCGAAATCGTCTTCGACACCGAAACGACGGGTCTCGATCCTCAAAGTGGGGACAGGCTGGTTGAACTGGGATGCGTCGAGATGGTGAACCGGGTGGAAACCGGAAACACCTTTCACGCGTACTTCAACCCTGAACGCGATATGCCGGCCCAGGCCGAAGCCGTGCATGGATTGTCCGCCGCCTTCCTGTCTGACAAGCCGAAATTTGTCGAGCGCGCGGCGGAATTTCTCGAATTCATCGGCGATTCCCCGCTGGTCGCCCACAACGCCGGGTTTGACTTCGGCTTCGTCAACATGGAGCTGGAAGCCTGCGGGCTCGAACCGCTGAGCCGCGATCGGATGATCGATACGGTGGCGCTCGCCCGCGTGCGCCACCCCGGCGCCAAGAATTCGCTCGATGCCCTGTGCACCCGCTATGGCATCGATCGCAGCCACCGCACCAAGCACGGCGCGCTTCTTGACGCTGAATTGCTTGCCCAGGTCTATGTTGAACTCACAGGTGGACGTCAGATCGGGCTCGAGCTCGCTGGCGATACTGCCGATACGCTCGTTGCCGCGGTCAGCGTGACCGTGCGCGAGCGAACCTTCCGTCCGGCGCGGCCACATGCGGCCTCGGCGGAGGAACTTGCCGCCCATGCCGAACTCATGGCGACATTCCCGTCGCCAGCCTGGGGGACGCCGGCGGATCGCATACAGGAGTAATGGACTTATGGATCTTCGCGTTTCGGGTCATCAGATGGCAACCGGTGCAGCCCTTCAGAGCCATGCGGAAGAACGCATGACCGCCATAGTGGACAAGTATTTCTCCCGGGCGCTGTCCAGTCACGTGACCTTCGGCAAGGCTCCGGCCGGAGCTTTCCGCTGCGATATCGTTACCCATGTGATGCAAGGCCTGATTCTGAAGGGCGCCGCCGTGGCGCACGATGCGCACGTGGCGCTCGATCAGGCGGCCGAAAAGATCGACAAGCAGCTCAGGCGCTACAAGCGCCGCCTGAAGGATCGGCACGAACAGTCCGCCCATGCCCGCCATGAGGAAGACGCCGCCTATGTCGTCTTTGCCGAACCGGAACCCGAAGCCGAAGAGGTGACGGTCGATGCCCCGCCGGTGATCGCCGAAACGCGTGTCGACGTGCCGGAAGCCACGGTTTCCGATGCGGTGATGATGCTCGACCTGCGCAACACCAACGCCCTGCTGTTCAAAAATGCTGGCACGGGGAAGCATAATATGGTTTACCGCCGCGGCGATGGCTCAATCGGCTGGGTTGAGCCTTCCTGACGCTTAAGAAAGCGCGACTTTCCATGCGTGTCTGGCGGAGAAGGCTGGCCCGGTTTCGGGCCGACCTCTTCGTCGCACGCATTTGGGCAGTAGACAGGCAAACACTCTGAAATGAATGCACTTTTCACCCTGTATCCCGAAGCTGTCGGCACCATTTCGGCCGATTCAAAGGATGCTATCCTGCGCCAGCTGGCGCAGACCTTTTCGGGCGTCTACGGGCTCGATGCCGATCATCTTCTCGAACGAATCGAGGAGCGTGAGCGGCTCGGCAGCACCGGCTTTGGCCGCGGTGTCGCCATTCCCCATGCCCGGATTTCCGGTTTGCAGCGCCCGGTGGCGGCATTCCTGCGCCTGGAAAACCCGGTCGCTTTCGATGCGGCAGATGGCCTGCCGGTCGATCTGGTGTTCGGCCTGCTGTCGCCGGAAACCGCCGGGGCCGCGCATCTTCACGCGCTGGCGGCGATTTCGCGTCTGATGCGCGATGAAGCGATGCACCAGGCGCTGAGCCAGGCACCGGGCGCCGAAGCCCTTTTCGGCTTGCTGAGCAATGTCATCGACCGCGACGCCGCCTGATTCGCCCAGCGGGGCGGAGCTGCACTGGCGCAGCCTGGAAAGACTCTACGCCTCGGCACCGGTGAACGCGCTGTTTTCCTCGCGCATCGGCATCACGGGCGAAGGCGCCGCGCGCATTGAATTCGACGTTGATGAACGCTGCTATCATGCGGCTGGCGCGGCGCATGGCACCATCTATTTCAAGATGCTGGACGATGCCGCCTTCTATGCCGCCAACACGCTGGTGACCGACCGTTTCCTGCTGACCACGGCCTTCAACCTCCACTTCGTGCGGCCGGTGCGCAAGGGCACGGTCGTCGCCGAAGGTCGCTGGATCAGTGGCCGGCGGCGCGTTCTTGTTGCCGAGGCGCGGCTGGTCGATTCCGACGGCGAGGAAATCGGCCGCGGAACCGGCACGTTCATGCGGTCACGCATCGCCCTGTCGACCTTGCCTGGATATTCTGCCTGATGGACGACGTGCGGCTGCCCGCCCATGTCGAAATCAGCGCCCTTATCCGCCGCGTCGAAGCGGTGGGCGGCTTTGCTACCGTGCTGGCGAAGGGGGAGCGCGATGGCGGCACGATCATGATCGTAAGCTGCGAAAAAGGCGGCAATTTCCGCGCATGGGAGCGGATGCCGCAGGCCGATGGACGTCGCGTCTGGACGGCGATCAAGGGTGAAAACCCCGACGATCCCGGCGCGTTTACCACGTTCATTGAACGTCGTCGGAGCCAGGATCGTGACCTGTGGATTGTCGAACTGGACGTCGCAGAACCCGAACGGTTCATCGGATGAACCGGTTTTGCAGGTTGACTTTGTTGCGCTGCACAATCAAAGGCCGCCCACTTTCGTTGCGCAGGCGGCAATCGGGACATTAAGGATCCCGGGGCTGGCACGCAGACGGGGGGCAGCCGGCGAGTTCCTCGGTTGCTTGTGGGGGTTGGCACCTTAACCGGAGCTGACGAGCAGGCATCCAGTCTCGTGCGGGCGCGCCAACCGCACAAAAAGCATGACTTATGAGTCGCAAGGTTAACACGGCCGGGACGATTGCCCTGGCTTCCATGATTGCATTTACGCTTCTTAGCGCCGAACCCACTGGCGCGGCCGCACAGGCCCAGGATACGCAATTGGCCGAGATTGCGGCTGGCGATCCACAGGAAGAAACCCTTTCCGCTGACAGCGCTGAAACCACCCCGCAGGGCGAGGACGCAGACGATGCGACCCCCGATAGCGCGCCGGTTTCCGCCAACAGCCTGCAACAGCTCATCGCCCGCCAGGCCACGTCCGCTCCGCTTTCGCGTGAGCTGAACTGCCTTGCCGGTGCCATCTATTTCGAATCGAAGAGCGAACCGTTGCTCGGCCAGCTGGCCGTCGGCCGCGTGATCGTCGCGCGTTCGCGTTCGGGCCGTTTCCCCAACTCCTACTGCGGCGTTGTGTACCAGCCCTCGCAGTTCTCCTTTGTTCGTGGCGGTGGCATGCCGCCGATCAGCAAGGGTTCGCAGGACTGGAAGGAAGCTGTGGCCATTGCGCAGATTGCGCACGAAGGCTCGTGGAAAAGCCCCGTCGAAGGCGCGCTGTTCTTCCACGCCGCCCGCGTTTCGCCGGGCTGGCGCCTGGCCCGCGTTGGCAAGCTGGGCAACCACGTCTTCTATCGCTGATCCAGCGTCAGATTTGAGATCAAAGGGTCGGCTTCTGCCGGCCCTTTTTTTGGTCTCAGGCGCGCAAGGTTACCCAGACCGGGGCGTGATCGCTCGCCTTTTCGCGGCCGCGGTGATCCTTGTCGACGCCGGCAGCATCAAGCCGGTCGGCGAGTTCGGGCGACAGTAGCAGGTGATCGATCCGGAAGCCGTGATCGCGCTGCCAGGCACCGGCCTGATAGTCCCAATAGGTCCAGACGCCGCCCTGCGGATTGAGCCGGTCGAGCGCGTCGGTCCAGCCGTCGCCCAGAAGGCGTGCATAGGCATCGCGATTCGGGCTGCATGAGGGCATCGTCGGCCATGGCCTTTGGTGACCAGATGTCCTTGTCTTCCGGAATGACGTTGAAATCGCCCAGAACGATCGCCGGCACTTCCTCGGCCATGACATCGCGCATCCGGCTGTGCAGGCGCTGCATCCAGCCCAGCTTGTAATCGAATTTGGGACCGGGCTGCGGATTGCCGTTGGGCAGATAGAGGCTGCACACGCGCAGGCCGAAGACATCGGCTTCCAGATAGCGTGATTGCACGTCTTCCGGATCGCCAGGCAGGCCGCGCATCACCTCGACGGGCTTGGTTCCGTCGGCAAGGATGGCGACGCCGTTGAAGCCTTTCTGCCCGTGCCAGATCGCGTGATAGCCGATCTTGTGAAACTCTTCCTCGGGGAAGCCCTCATCCTGCGTCTTGATTTCCTGCAGGCAGGCAACCGACGGACGGGTTTCCTCAAGCCATTCCAGCAGGCGCGGCAAGCGCGCCTTGATGCCGTTGATGTTGAAGGTGGCGATTTTCATCGTGCGCGTGAGCCAATGGTGCCGCAGCTTGAAGTCAAAGCGCTCATACCGCGAAGGACGAACCGCAGCCGCAGCCGGCAACCGCCTTCGGGTTTTCGACCTTGAACATCGAGCCGCCAAGCGATTCGACGAAATCGACCACGCAGCCCGAGACCAGATCGAGGCTGACGGAATCAACCACCAGCTTCACGCCGTCGGTTTCGCTAACCACATCATCGCCCTCGATGCTTTCGGCCAGGCCGAAGCGGTACTGGAAGCCCGAACAGCCGCCGCCCTCTACCGAAAGACGGAGCATGGCCGGCTTGCTTTGCCGCTCGGCAATGAAGGCCACGCGCCTGGCGGCCGATGGGGTAAGGGTAATCGCAGCAGCGTCCATGGCAGGGGATGTAGGCTCTCCCGCCCCCTGCGGCAAGTCGCTCAGGCCGTCTGGATATAGGCGCGCATCGCTTCGGCATCGGCTTCGATGCGGTCAATGCGGTGCTTCACCAAGTCGCCGATCGAAACGAAGCCAACGGTTCGCCCTTCCTGCGTGACGGGAAGGTGGCGAATGCGCCGCCGCGTCATCAGCGCGAGGGCCGACAGCACCTCGGTATCGGGAGCGACGGTGATGGCGGGCGCCGTCATGACATCGCGCACCGGCTTGTCGAGCGCCGAGGCGCCCTCGCTTGCCAGGCAGTAGACCACGTCGCGTTCGGAAAAGATGCCGATCACGCCATCTCCGTCGGTCACCGGCAGGGCTCCGATCCGCTTTTCCGCAAGGATCGCGATGGCTTCGCGAACGGTGCAGCCCGCGTTGCAGGTGATGACTTCGGGATGTGGACGGCTCGCGATTACTCGCCCAATGGTCATGGCGCGCTCTCCCCTCGATGGTGTCCTGACCGAAAGGTGCCACGAATTGGCCTGCGATGCGAGTCCCGCATGGATCAGGCCATTGCCAAGCCCCTCGGACAGGCGCATGGCCGCGCCATGGAGCTCAAGCCAAGTCCGCTCGATGATCCGCGCGTCGCCGATTTTGCCTGGGCGCGCTACAAGCGCCTCATGCGCTTCATGGGCCTGTTCACGGTAACGGTCGTGCTGGTCAGCTGGTACGTGCTCTACCGCGAAGTGGGCTTCGTCTCGATCCACTTCTACATCGCAACAGGCCTTGGCATCGGCTTTGCCATGCTGCTGATGTCGGCGCTGATGGGCCTGGTCTATCTGTCAAACGGCACTGGGCACGACGATGCGGTGATCGATCCGCTGAGCGACGAAGAGAACTAGTCTTCCGGCTTTTCGTCCTCGGCGGGATAGAGCCGGAAATCTTCCACCGGAACTCCGCCGACCAGATGTTCATCGACGATGCGTTCCAGCACGGCTTCGGTGCAGGAATGGTACCAGACGCCATCGGGCCAAACGACGGCGACCGGGCCGGCGGCGCAGATCTTCAGGCAATCGGCCTTGGTCCGGGCAATGCCGCCTTCGCGATCGAGCCCGCGGGCCTTCAGCGTCTTTTTCAGGAACTTCCAGCTTGCCGCGCCAATCGCCGGCGGGCAGCACTTGGCCTTCTGCGCTTCGGTGCAAAGGAAGATGTGGCGCCTGACCGGCACCGGGTATTCCTCGGCCAGCGCCTTGCGGGCGGCGGCGATCCGCGGACTGTCTTCGGTCATGAGCGTACCCCCCATTCGCCAGCAACGGCATCGCGGAAGCTTTCCGGAATGGGGTGCGGCTTGCCATCCTTTACGCAAACCATGACCGAACGGGCGAATACCACCGGGCGGCCTTCCTGCGTGATCAGCAGTTCCAGTTCGTAACTGCTGCGGCCGATGTGCGTTGCCGCGGCGCGGATTTCCAGCGTACCGGGGTAGAAGGCCTGGCCGACATATTCGATGCTCACGCTCGCCACCATCGATCCGATCCCGGCAATGGCGCTGTGATAGCCGCTGGCGCGGTGAAAGCGCACGCGCCCTTCCTCGACAAAGTTGGACAGCGACACGTTGTTGATATGCCGGTTCACGTCGAGATCGCTGAAGCGCACGTCCACCTCCGTGCTGAACGGATAGCGGGCGGGATCGAGCAGATGCGGTTCAGGGCGGGCCATACCCGCCCTTTGCCTAGCGTTTCAGCCAGCGGTCAAGCCAAGAGAAAACTGTCTGGTGCCACTGCTTGGAGTTTTTCGGCTTCAGCACCCAGTGGTTCTCATCCGGGAATACCAGCAGTTCGGACGGAATGCCCTTGCGCTGAAGCGCAGCAAAGCTGGCCAGCCCCTGCGTGTAGGGAATGCGGAAATCCTTTTCGCTGGTAATCACCAGCATCGGCGTCTTCCACTTGGCAACGTGGTTCACCGGGTTCCACTTTTCGTATTCTTCCGGAGCCTCGTGATAGGGCTTGCCGCCGTGTTCCCATTCATCGAACCACAGCTCTTCGGTTTCGTAGGCCATGGCGCGGGCGTCGAACACGCCATCGTGCTGGACCAGGCACTTGAAGCGATCGGGCCACTGGCCTTCGATCCAGTTCATCATGTAGCCGCCGTACGAGGCGCCGAGCGCGCAGGTGTTTGCTCCGTCAAGCGCGCTGTCCAGCTTGATCGCCGCTTCCATGCCCTTCTGCAGGTCGACCAGCGGCTTGCCGCCCCAGTCCTTGTTGATCGCATCGGTGAAGGCCTGTCCGTACCCGGTCGAACCGTGGAAATCGATTGAGACGACGCCATAGCCCTGCGACGCGAAAACCTTCGGGTTCCAGCGCCACGACCATGAATCGTTGTAGGTGCCCTGCGGCCCGCCGTGCACGAAGAGCAACAGTGGCAGCTTGCCGGAGATCGTGGTGGGCTTGTGGATCTGGCCCCAGACGGTGTCACCATTGGCCCCGGCGAAGCTGAATCGCTGCGACGTGACGGCGGCCAGCGCGCCAAGCTGCGCATCGTTGGCACGGCTGATCTGGCGGGCAGGCTTGCCCAGCTTGTCCGTCATCCACACTTCGGCCGGTCCGGCGATCGAATCGCGCGTGAACAGCAGGCCGCCGCCCTTAAGCGGGGTGACATTGCCGATATGCGCCTCGCTCATGCCCTTGGGCATCAGCTTCAGCCGATCAACCTTGCCGCTGACCGGATCGATGCGGAAAGCCGGGGTATCCAGCACGTCCTGAGCCGTGGCGATCAGCGCCTTCGAATCGGGCGTCCATGCAAGCGAGGCCACGGAGCGGTCCCAATTGGTGGTCAGTGCCTTGCGTTCGTTGGTCTGGAAATTGACCAAATGTACGACCAGCCGGTCCGCCTCGTAACCGGCGCGTTCCATCGCCGCCCAGGCCAGCCACTTGCCATCGGGCGAGGGCGCGGGAAGCGTGTCAGTGCCCTTGTTGTCCGCCGTAATGTTGTGCGGCGTGCCGCCATCGAGCGGCGCGTGCCACAGGTCGGTGTTGGTCGACAAAGGTTCGTTGCGATCAGCCTGTCGGGCTATGAACCATGCCCCCTTGGAATCGGCCGTCCAGGCCAGTTCCTCGCCGCCGCCGTGCGGCTTGGTCGGGGTATCGCCGGTCAGCACACCGGCCGGGCCGTCCAGCGCGGTCCCCGCCTCGGCCACCATGCCATCGGCGCCCAGGGCAAAGGCAAAGGCGCGGCTGTAATTGCCATGCGTTTCCCATTCGTCCCAATGGCGCACGAATCCTGCGCCGTCCTTGTAATGGCGGCCGGTGCCGGGGCCTGGCAGGGTGGTGTTGCCATCGCCAGTGCAGCCCAGCGTCGGGCAATCGCGCGCGACATCGCCCCATGCCATGATCTTCGCGCCATCGGGGGAAATCTTGAAGCCCGAGACGTCCGCCTTGAACTTCGAGGCCTGCACCGGCGCTGCCCCGGCGGCGGTCAGGTCTAGGAACCAGATCTGGCTGGAGCCTGACTTGCCCGAAAGGAAATAGAGCCGCTTGCCATCCGGGCTGAAGGCGGGGTCGCTTTCGGCCGCATCGGCCAGATCGGCGACGCGCTCCGGCGAACCACCCTTGGCGGCAACGCGCCACAGGCCGGCCTGCCGCTTGTAGTTGGCCGGGTCGGTATCGGTCTGCTGCCAGACAACCCACTTGCCATCGGGCGAGGCAACCGGCGCCGCAATGCGCTTCAGCGTCAGCAGGTCTTCGATTGACATCGCCTTGATGGGAACCGGCGGCTGCATTGCGCCGGACTGAGCCGCGGGTTTCGCGTCTGCTTTTGCAAGGGCCGGGACAGCGACGAGCGCGGACGAAAGCGCCAGAAGCGCGATAGCGTGTCTTTTCATATGAAACCGGTTAGCGCTTCACGGCCAACCGGGGCAAGCCCTGATTGCGCTCAGACCTTCTTACCGACGATCCGCGCGATTTCCGCGGCGACCATCTGCTCCACCAGCGGCGGCAGGTTCTTGTCCAGCCATTCGGCCAGCGCCGGGCGCAGCAATTCGCGGGCCATGCCTTCAAGCGACGTTTCGCCAGACCGCACGATCTGCGGGGCAACACCCGGCTGAGCCATGACGGACAGCGCGGCAAGCGATTCGCGCATGGAAACGCGCGACTGTTCGGTCACCAGCGGGGCTGAATCATCAACGGGGACTTCCTCGACGAGATCGAGAACAGCCTCGTCCTCATGCATGTCGGCTTCCGGTTCGGCTGCGCGGCGCGGGCGGCTCTCCTCGCGGCTGTCGCGCGCGATGACCTTCTTGATCGACGCAAGAATGTCCTCAACCGATGGTTCGCTTTGCTGAGCCATTTGGAAGTACCCCCCGATTCACTTCGCCGGCGGAATTGACCCGTCTTGGACCCTGGTGTCAACGGTTCGTGTTGACTTGGGGGTCGGCGCGGGATCGAAGTCCCAGTCGAACACCTTGCCCTTCACGCGCGCGTAATTGGCCTGGGGATCGTAAAGCGCTCCGCCATCAAGCCCCAGATCGCGCGCTTCCGCCTTGCCCATGGCCGAAAGCAGGTTGAACCCGGCGACATAGGCATTGCGGCGGGCCGAAACGAGCTGGACCTGCGCGTTGAGCAGTTCCTGCTCGGCGTTCAGGATGTCGAGAATCGTGCGGTTGCCGACGCTGTTTTCCGCGCGCACGCCCTCAAGGCTGAGCGAGGCCGCATCGACCGCCGTCTGGCTCGAAACGATCACCGCATTGGCCGCCTGCCACTGGGTGTAGGCCGACCGCACCGTGGCAATCACTTCGCGTTCGGCAGCGATTTCGTTCTCGATCGTCGCGCTTTCGCGGGCACGGGCCTGGCGCTGCTGCGCGGCTGGCAAGCCGCCCGAGAAAATCGGAATCGAAGCCCGCACGCCAACCTGGGCGCCGGTCGAAACCTGGTTCAGCGCGCCGCCTCCCAGCGAACCGAGATAGTCGGTGCGATCCGCCCCGGCGAAGACGGACACGCGCGGCAGGCGTCCCGCGCCGGCTCCGGCTGAATCGTAACCAGCAGCCTTGGAACGGGTGCGCGCGGCGATAAGGTCCGGGTTGCTGTCAAGCGCGATCGCCACCGCTTCCTCTGCCGTCGCCGGAATGCCGGTCAACGGCGGCGGCGGCTGGAGGTTTTCCGGCGCCTTGCCGACCAGCTGGATATAGCGTTCGCGGCTGGCCGCGAGGCTCGCCTCGGCGCCTTCAAGGCCGCTGCGGGCAATGGCGAGGCGCGATTGCGACTGGGCAACGTCGGTGCGGGTCAGGTCGCCAATCTCGAACCGGTCGCGCGTTGACTGGACGTTGACGCCCAGCACTTGCACGTTCTTCCGGCGCAGGCCGACGATGGCTTCGTTGGCGATGACGTCGAGATAGCTGGCAACGACAGCGGCAAAAATCGCGCTTTCGGTGCCGCGCAGATCGGCCTGGCCGGCCATCACGCGGGTTTCTGCTGCCCGGATCGAATTCTTGACCGCGCCGCCCGAATAGACCGGCACGCCCAGGTTGGCCGAAAGATCGAGGATCTTGTCGGGGCCGTTCAGGCTCGCACCCGAAACGATGTGGGTGTAGCTGGCCGTGCCGGACAGGGAAGGCAGGCCCGCCGACCGCGCGATGGGCACGCTTTCATCGGTAGCGCGCTGGCTGGCCCGCGCCGCCTGAAGCGACGGGTTGGTGTTGTAGGCCAGGGTCAGCGCCTCGCGCAGGTCGTCGGCACCGGCGGGACCGGTCAGCACCGCCGGAGCAGCGGCAAGCAGAAGGGCGAGGCGCAGCCGTTTGGCCAAGGTCAGAAGCTCCAGCCCGGCTTGGCGGCAAATTCGGGGATCGCCGGAATGCCGATTTCCGCCAGCGGCAGAACCGCGATGGTTCCGGCGGCCTTGCGGCCCGTGGCGAGTCGGCTGATGCCGCGCTCCAGCACACCGGTGACCACGCGGCCGTCGTCGGCGAGGAGGCCGGCGAGCGATGCGGGCAGCACCTCGGCCGCGCCGTCAATCAGGATCAGGCTGTAATCGCCCTTCTTCCTGGCCGAGACATCCGCCGGCGCCACGCGCGTGACGCTGCAGCCGAGCGCGCTGGCCAGAGCCGCCAGATAGCCGTTGGTCGAAACCACCAGTACCGCTTCACCCGGCTTGGGCGCAGCTTCGATCAGCATCCGGCCATGGACGAGCGGTGCGGGCAGGCTGTGCCCATCGCCCAGCGCCAGGGCGCGGTCGATGTAGGCGTTGGCGGCAAGATCGGCCGGTACGTGATCTTCACGGGCAACCGTATCGAAGGCGCCGAGAATGGCCGGGTCGTTCACGCCGCTTACGCGCAGCTGGCTGTCAATCATGGCGCGGCGGGCAGTGGCGGGCCGCTCGTCAAGCAGGGTCATCAAACTCGATCCTCAATTCGCGACGCACTGTATTGCACAGACAACACAGTGACGCAATCCCGTAGGCTTCTAAGGCAAGCCCCGCCTTGCGCCAAGCGTTTAGAACAGGCCGGTTTGTCGTCAATTGTCGCCGTGGCGTAGCGGCAACGCTTTGACCATGGCGCCACCCCGGCCTAAGGGCAGGCGCGATGTCCCGATTCATGTGAAGGAGCAAGGTGCGATGGCAGACATGGTGACGATCCGCGAGACGGACCTGATCGAAAGCGTCGCCGATGCCTTGCAATACATCAGCTATTACCACCCGATGGATTACATCCGCGCGCTGGGCGAAGCCTATGAGGCGGAACAGGGCCCGGCGGCCAAGGACGCCATCGCCCAGATCCTGACCAACAGCCGCATGTGCGCCGAAGGCCACCGGCCGATCTGCCAGGACACCGGCATCGTCAACGTTTTCGTCGAATGGGGGCAGGATTGCCGCCTTGGATCGGACAAGTCGTTGCAGGACGTGGTCGATGAGGGCGTGCGCCGCGCCTATCTTAACCCGGAAAACAAGCTGCGTGCATCGGTCCTGGCCGATCCCGCCTTTACCCGCCGCAACACGCGCGACAACACGCCTTGCGTGCTTCACGTCACCATGGTGAAGGGCAACAGGGTTTCGGTCGATGTCGCAGCCAAGGGCGGCGGTTCGGAAAACAAGTCGAAGTTCAAGATGATGAACCCCAGCGACAATATTGTTGACTGGGTGCTTGAAATGTTGCCGCAAATGGGTGCCGGCTGGTGCCCTCCCGGCATGCTTGGCATCGGTATTGGCGGCACGGCAGAACACTGCATGCTGCTTGCCAAGCAGGCGCTGATGGAGCCGATCGACATGGGCCAGCTGAAAGCGCGCGGTCCGCAGAACGATATCGAGGCGCTTCGGATCGAAATCTTTGACAAGGTCAATGCGCTTGGCATCGGCGCGCAGGGCCTTGGCGGACTTTCGACCATCCTTGACGTGAAGATCATGGACGCACCGTGCCATGCTGCGGGCAAGCCGGTTGCCATGATTCCCAATTGTGCCGCCACTCGCCATGCCCATTTCACGCTGGACGGTTCGGGGCCAAGCTTCCTCGAAACGCCGAAGCTCGATGAATGGCCGCAAGTCCATTGGAAACCCGATGCGGCGGCGAAGAAGGTCAATCTCGATACCCTGACGGCCGAGGAAGTGCGCGGCTGGAAGCAGGGCGATCGCCTGCGGCTCAACGGCAAGATGCTTACCGGCCGGGATGCCGCGCACAAACGCATTCAGGACATGCTGGCCAAGGGCGAGACGCTGCCGGTCGATTTCAAGGGCCGCGCGATCTATTATGTCGGCCCCGTTGATCCGGTGATCGGCGAAGTCGTGGGCCCGGCTGGCCCGACCACGGCAACC
>JBJTLW010000184.1:0-37371 GCA_046063225.1 Novosphingobium sp.
GAACGCGAGGTGATCGTCGCCGAACTGGCGGTCGAGGCGATGGAGCAGGCCGAACCGCCACACCGTCCCGCCCTGCCCTCTGGCGGCCAAAGCGCGCCGATCGACACCGTCGCCCTGTGGACCGGCGGACGCGAATGGCAAGCACCGGTGTTCGACCGCGCCGCCCTTGGCCAGGGCCAGACCATCACCGGCCCGGCGCTGGTGCGCGAGGCCATCGGCACGGTCGTGATCGAGCCGGGCTGGCGCGCCGAGGTTCTGGGCAACGGCACGCTGCTGCTCACCCACATCGAAGCCGCACCCGCCACCCTGCCCGACCTGTCGCGGCCTGATCCGGTCCTGCTCGAACTGTTCAACCAGCTGTTCATGGGACTTGCCGAGCAGATGGGCGCGGTGCTTGAGGCGACCTCGTCCAGCGTCAATATCCGCGAGCGGCTCGATTTCTCCTGCGCGCTGTTCGATGCCCACGGGAACCTCGTGGCCAATGCCCCGCACTTGCCCGTGCACCTCGGCTCGATGGGTGAGGCGGTGCGGACGGTGATCGCCAGCCATGGCGAAGGCCTGAAACCCGGCGACGCGGTGGTGCTCAACAATCCCTACAACGGCGGCACGCACCTGCCCGACGTGACCGTGGTTTCGCCGGTGTTCGACGAGGCCGGCGAGCTGCGCGCCTTTGTCGCCAATCGCGGCCACCATGCCGATATCGGCGGGCGCACACCCGGTTCGATGCCGCCCGATTCGACGCTGCTCGGAGAGGAAGGCGTGATCATCGATCCGATGCTGCTGGCGAGCGGCGGGCGCTTCCTTGAAAACGAGTTCCGCGCCGTTCTGGCGAGCGGGCCCTACCCCGCTCGCAATCCGGACATGAATGTGGCCGACATAAAGGCCCAGCTTGCCGCCAATGCCACCGGCCAGCGCGAGGTCGCTGCGCTCGTCGCGCGTTGGGGGTGGCCCTGTGTGCTCGCCTATATGGGCCACGTCATGGACAATGCCGAAGAAAGCGTGCGCCGGGTAATAAGCCGTCTGCGCGACGGGCGCTTTTCCCTGCCGATGGACCAGGGCGGGTCGATCGAACTGGCGGTCACGCTGGACCATGCCGCGCGCTCTGCCCGGATCGATCTCACCGGCACGAGCGCGACGCGCGATGGCAATTTCAACGCGCCCCCTGCCGTCACCCGCGCCGCCGTGCTCTATGCCTTCCGTTGCCTGACCGGCGATGCCTTGCCTCTGAACGAAGGCTGCCTGCGCCCGTTGGAGATTGTGATTCCCACTGGCTCCTTCCTCTCGCCAACGCCCGGTCGTGCCGTGGTGGCGGGCAATACCGAGGTCAGCCAGGCGATCACCAATGCGGTGTTCGGGGCGCTTGGCGCGCTGTGCGCCGGGCAGGGAACGATGAACAACTTCCTGTTCGGCAATGATCGCCACCAGTATTACGAAACGATCTGCGGCGGCGCGGGTGCGGGGCCGGGCTTTGTCGGGGCAGGGCCGGTCCACACCCACATGACCAACACCCGCATCACCGATCCCGAAGTTCTCGAACTGCGCCTGCCCGTGCGGCTCGAGGAATTTGCCGTGCGGCGCGGATCGGGCGGAGCGGGGCAATGGCCGGGCGGCGATGGCGCACGGCGCAAGCTGCGCTTCCTAGAGGACATGACCGTGACCCTTGTTTCGTCCAGCCGCGCGGTTGCGCCCTTCGGGCTGGCCGGAGGTGAGGCGGGCGCTTGCGGCCAGCAATGGATCGAGCGGGCCGATGGCTCGACCGAGCCTTTCGGCGGCACCGACGAAGCACAGGTAAGCGCCGGCGATGCCGTAGTGATCGAAACCCCGGGCGGCGGCGGCTATGGAGCGCCGCCGCGAACCTGACAGCAATTGTCATTTGCCTTCATCAGTTTGGCCCTTAGCTTCGCTGCCGGTTACATCCGGATGGGGGAATATCCGATGATCAAGGGTCTCAAGTTCACCGCTCTCGCACTCGCTCTTGCCTCCGCACCCGCGCTGGCCAAGGACAAGCCGATGGCCGCCGCGCCAATCAACATGGATGCGCCGCCCAGCGCCGCCTTTACTGACAGCAGCGCCGCCCTGCTTTCCGGCACGAAGCGCGTGGCCATCACCAGCGTGGTGATCTGCTTCCAGTCCTCGACCGGTGCGCGCGCCGGGGCGAGCTTTTTCCTGCCCGTCCTGACATCGCGCGCCGAAGTGCTTTCCGTGCTCGCCATGCCGGGAATGAACAGCGGCTTGCAGGATGCCCTTGCTGACGAGGCCTATGTCGCACTGATCCGCCAGTTGAAAGCGCAAGGGTTCGAGATTGTCCCGGAAGAGCAGATCAAGGCCAGCGCCAGCTATCAGGCGATCCTGAAACAGGGCGGCTATGCCAACCATTCGCGCTTCGCCAATGCCATGGGTGACATCGAACTGGTCGGCCCGGAAGGCCTGCCGACCTATACCGCCTACCACGGTGAGCTTGGCAACTTCCACTATCCCAGCAAGAGCTACATGGGCTGGGCCGATGGTTTTGGCCTCAAAAGCGTGACGCCGGGTGGCCCCAGCTATATCCAGATGAGCAACGCCTGGAAGGTTCCCGGCCTTGAAGTGGCGCTGGCCAAAGAGCTCAACGCCCATGTCGTCAAAGCCTATTACGTGGTTAGCATGGGCAAGACCGATGCGCGCCGGTCCACCGATTTCGCGGTGAAGCAAGGCTGGGGCGAATTGAGCAAGTATCCCAGCCTCAACATCGGCAACGTCGGTTCCTACACCGCGCTGGAACGCACCGTGACGGGCAAGGGCACGGCGCTGGCGCAGGTCGGGCTGGTGCAGGACCAGTCACGCATTTCTTTCCGCACGCCAACCGGCAACGCGAAATGGCAGAAGGTATCGATGATCGCGGGCCAGCCGGCGCCCAAGGACGGCGATGTCGTCGTCCATCTGGCGGCACCGCTTTATGGTGGAACGGACTTCTTCTCCGTCTCCGAAGGCGAAATTCCGCGCCGGGGCGGAATGTTCTCCAGCCAGCAGAAGGCGGACATCACCGTCGGCTTCATCGCCCGCGTTTCCGATCCGCTGGGCTATGGCAAGGAAGTGACCGGCATGATCGATGCCGCCAACAAGGCCATGCTGGGACTGGTCAAGCCCTGACAGTCTTCCGCTCTCGCGCCCGGCCCGGCGCAGGCATTGGTCGGGCGCGAAGCATCCTTGGTCGATCCCGCATGGGCAGCACCGTCCTGCCCGCCTAGGTCACCTCTCGACAGGAGGGGCACCTGGGAGGGATGCATCGTGGCCGTGCGGCCACGCGGCTTCCGATGCAACGTCGAACGGAAGACCGGATACCAATGAAACCTGCCTGCCCCGCGGCCCTGCCGATCACCCGTGGATTCGCCGCCTTTGCCCTTGCCGCCCTGCCCTGTACCGCGCAGGCCAGCGACACTGCCGAAGGAACGGTTCAGGCCCGTCCGGAAGCTGCGCGCGGCACCGTCTACAAGGCCGATTTCTTCGTCAGCTTCGCACCGTCCAATGCGCTCGATATCGTGCGCCGTGTTCCCGGATTCGTGCTTGAGGAAACCAATGGCGAGGTGCGCGGCTTTTCCGGTGCGGCGGGGAACGTCGTGGTCAACGGCGCGCGGCCCAGCTCCAAGGCGGAATCGCTTGCCGCCATGCTGGCGCGCATCCCCGCACGCCGCGTGCTGCGCGTCGAGGTTGCCGCCGGCGACCTGTTCGGTTCCGACTTTGCCGGCAAGAGCCAGGTGCTCAACGTCGTGCTCAGCCGCGAAGGCGGGCTGGACGGCAATATCAAGGCCAGCGCGACGCGCATCCATGACGGCACGATCACGCCCAACGCCGAAGGCTCGGTCCTGCTGCGCAGCGGCGCCTCGACCTTCAACCTGTCCGCCGGCACCGGCCGAGGCGACACGCTGGAAGTGGGCTTCGATGACATTCACCGCTTCAGCGACGGCACACGGCTGGAATACCGCGACAAGCGCAACGACATCGCCAACCGCGATCCCTATTTTGCTGCCGCATGGTCCCATGAAGGCGGCGCGGGCAAATCGGCGCACATCAACGCCCGTTATGCCCCCAGCCGCTTCAAGCTGTTCCAGACAAACCACGTCACGCCGCGTTCGGGCGCGGTGCGCGATGACCGGCTGACGCAGGACTACCGCAACACCGGCTACGAGATTTCGGGCGATCTTACCCGCCCCATCGGCGGCGGATCGGCGAAGTTCGTGGCGCTGGCCAACCGGCGCGACCGCGACAATTTCGACGCTGCCTACAACCGCGTTGGCGGCGCAACCATCGGCGGGTTCGAACAGACGCAGAAGGCCCGCTACGACGAAGTGCTTGGCCGCCTGAGCTACAGCCACCCCAACATCCTTGGCCTTACCGCCGAGGCGGGAACCGAGCTTGCCTACAACAAGCTGGAAAACGCCACCGAGCTGTTCCTGCTTGGCACCGGCGGCCTGCGCACCCGCATCGACCTGCCGATCGATTTCGCCACGGTCGATGAACTGCGATCGGAAAGCTATCTCAACCTCGGCAAGCAGCTGGCCGGCGGACTGCGGATCGACACCTCGCTCTCCTACGAAACCTCGCGGCTGAATGTCGGCGGCGATACGCAGGCGCACCGGGTGCTGCACTTCCTCAAGCCAGGGGTGACGCTGGACTGGAAGGCGAAGTCCGGCTGGCACGTGCAAGCCTCGCTCCGGCGCGAGGCGGCGCAGCTCGATTTCTACGATTTCATCTCGTCGGCCGAACTGGCCAACGGCCGCGTCAACGGTGGCAATGCCGATCTGATGCCGCAATCGAGCTGGGAGGCCCGGCTGACCGTGGAGCGTCCGGTTCTTGGCCGGGGCCTGATCAAGCTGGTGCTCGGCCACGACTGGGTGAGCCAGTTGCAGGACCGCATCCTGACGCCCGATGGCTTTGATGCGCCCGGCAATCTGGGCAATGGCACCCGGCGCTTTGCCCGCTTCACCTTCGATGCGCCGCTTGACGCCATCGGCATCAAGGCGGTGCGGCTCAAACTGGATGGCGGGGTGCAGAAAAGCACGGTGCGCGATCCGCTGTCCGGTGCCGAACGCGCCTGGAGCGGCTTCTGGCCGGAATGGGACTGGCTGGCTGAACTGCGGCGCGATTCCGGCAAATGGTCCTATGGCGCCACCGTGCGCCATCGCTCGCCTTTCAGTTTCTTCCGCACCGAAGAGGTTGACGGGATCTTCAACAGCGGCCCCTTTGCCACAGCCTTTGTCGAGTTCCGTCCCGACAAACGCACCACCGTGCGGATCGATGCCGACAACGTGTTCGACACCGCCGGCCAGCGCATGCGCACCTTCCACGTGCCTGACCGCCGCAGCCTGACCCCCGCCTTCACCGAGTTCCGCCACCGCGACGCGCACGCTTCGGTCACGTTCTCCATAAACCGCACGTTCGGGGGCGGCGCGAGCTAGCCAGCATCACCACCTGTCGCCCAAGGGGCGCATTTGGTCGCAAAACCAGTCGGCGTTCAGGGACCATCCTGCCGCCGTGGCGTTTAGCGGCGAAGACCCGAAAAACAGGAGTGGTTTCATGAATTCCGGCTTGACCAAAGCAACCCTGGCCGTCGCAGCGATGGCCCTCACCCTCGGCAGCGCGACCACGGCGGATGCCCGCCGCGCCTGCAAGCGCCTGACCAAGACCGAAGGCGCCGTCGTCGGCGCCGTCGCCGGCGGCGTGCTCGGCAATGTCATCGCCGGCCGCGGCAACCGCACGACGGGCACCGTCATCGGTGCTGGCGTTGGCGGCGTTGCCGGCCACGAAATTGCGCGCAAGAAGTACAACCGCAATTGCTACCGTCGCGGCTAAGTTCTCGCGGCACATAGCAACAGCGTGAACCGGACGGGCTGCTTGGCCTGTCCGGTTTGCGGTGTTTGCGCCCGTGGGCAACTCGCTCGCATTGCCTGATCGCGCCATCCCGCGCAGGATGCCCGTCAGAAACGTGACGGGAGAGACTGATGATCCGCGGCATCCACCATGTCGGCATTCATTGCCATGACATCCAGCGCATGATCGCCTTCTACACCGACGCGCTGGGCTTCGAGATGGTGGGCGAATTCGATTGGGCGAACGAGCCCAAGCTCGATCATATCGTCGACCTGCCGAATTCGGTCGCCAAGGGTGCGATGATGAAATCGGGCACCTGCTATATCGAACTGTTCGAATACGCCCAGCCCGCGCCGCGCAATACCCAGGCGCTGACCGCGGCGGACAAGGGCTACACCCACATCTGCATCGATACGACCAATATCGAGGAGGATTTCCCGCGCCTGATCGCCGCCGGCCTGCAAACGGGCGGGCGCGACTGGGTGGACATGGGCCACGTGCGCACGCTCTATTGCCGCGATCCGGAAGGCAACCTCATCGAACTGCAGGAATGCATGCCGGGCAACGGCATGGAGCTGAAGGATGCGGCCAAGAGCGGGTGATCACACGTGCTGACGCCGGCGTGATTGCAGGCGAGGACATGCGGCGATAGGATCGGCTTTGCCATCTTGTCCCCGGAGCCTTCCCTGCCATGAAACGCGCCCTGTCCCGCCTGGCTGTTGCCGGTCTTGCCTGTCTTCCCGCCGCCGTGCTGGCGCAAGGTGCGGCGCCTGCCGGTGTGACCTATATCCACGCCGGCCGCGTCATCGCCGTACCGGGCCAGACCCCGCGCGGCGCCACCACGATCGTTGTCGAGGACGGCCGCATCAAGGCGCTGATCGACGGCCATGCCGAAGCGCCTGCGGGCGCCCGGGCCATCGATCTCAAAGCGCGGACCGTGCTGCCTGGCCTGATTGACAGCCACACGCACCTGTCGTCCGACCGCGCCGGCAACGAAGGCATCGCCGCCTGGGGGACAGACAGCCTGCCGCTCAACGCCTATGAAACCTATTGGAACGGGATGAAGACGCTGCGCGCCGGGTTCACCACGGTGCGCAACCTGGGCGACAGCGATGGCAAGGTGCTGGCGCTGCGCGAGGCCATACGGCGCGGCTACCTTTCGGGACCGCGCATCATCGATGCCGGCGAATCGATTTCCACCACCGGCGGCCACATGGATTCGCGCGTCGGAATGGCCGATGATGTCCACCAGCACATCGGTACCGAAAACCTGTGCGACGGCGTTGACGATTGCCGCCGCGCCGTGCGCCGCCAGGTGGGCCGCGGGGCCGATGTCATCAAGTTCGCCACCACCGGCGGGGTCAATTCCGGCACCGGACTTGCCACCCGCATGTTCGACGATGAAGCCAAGGCACTGGTCGATACCGCGCACGCCTATGGCCGCAAGGTGGCAGTCCACG
Source organism: Novosphingobium sp. (assembly GCA_046063225.1). Classification (GTDB taxonomy): domain Bacteria; phylum Pseudomonadota; class Alphaproteobacteria; order Sphingomonadales; family Sphingomonadaceae; genus Novosphingobium. Next base: position 7,308 of record JBJTLW010000184.1, read on the forward strand.
CGCACGGTGCCGAGGGCATCCGGCTCGCCGTCGTTGCCGGGGCCGATTCGATCGAGCACGGGACGATGATCGATGCCGAGATCGTCAAGCTGATGAAGGAACACAAGACGTTCTACGTGCCGACGCTGAGCACGGTGAACGGTTATCTGGAACGGCTGGCCGCCAATCCCAACGCCTATCCCCCGGCAATCAAGAAGCAGATTGACTGGCGTATCGGCGTGACCGGAAAATCGCTGCAGATTGCCTATCCGGCGGGTGTCCGCATTGCCTATGGCACCGACGCCGGGGTGTCCAAGCACGGGCGCAACGCCGATGAGTTCGAGCTGCTGGTAAAGTTCGGCATGCCCCCTGCCGAAGCGATCAAGGCCGCCACGGTCAACGCCGCCGAACTGCTGGGCGTAGACAAGGAAACCGGCACGATCGAAGCGGGCAAGGCGGCCGACATCATCGCGGTCGACGGCGACCCGCTGACCGATGTGAAGGTGCTGAAAGCGGTGAAGTTCGTGATGGCGCGCGGCGAGGTGATTGTTTCGCCCTGAGTGCTCAGCCGGTCAGCGCCGCGATCAGCGCCTTGACCTTTTTCTGCCGCCATTGCGGCAGCGGTGCGACCAGCCAGTAGGCGCGGCGGCAATCTTCCACATCGCCCAGGGTGACGGTGCGGCCGGCGGCGACCCATTCCCGCGCCAGCAGCGCGGGCACGCGGGCCTTGCCAAGCCCGGCCCCGGCGGAAGCGAGGGCCAGCCCGGCATCGCCGACGTGGACGGGCGGATCTTCCGCGCCATCGCCTTGCGGCGCCGGATCGCCCGGCCACGAGATCCACAGCCCCTCGCCCACGGTGACGCGCTCGGCGCTGCCGAGCTGGACACCTTCGAGATCGCCCGGCCCCTCGGTCCAGCGCACGGCGAGGTCGAGGTTCGATTCGGTGAAGTCGATATCCTCGCCATCGAGCAGGACATAGCGCACGTCCGGGTTCGCCTGACGAAAGGCGGCAAGACGCGGGGCGAGCCAGACAGCCAGAAAGTCGCGCGGGGCGGCGATGGTATAGACATGGCTCGCCTGCCCGGCCTGCATGGCCTGCACCGCATCCTCGAACTGCAGGAAGCCGGAGCGCAGCGCCTCTAGCCCCGCGTTCGCCTCGTCGGTCAGTTCCAGACCCTTGCTGGTGCGGCGAAACAACACGACGCCGAGCAGGTCTTCCAGCGCGCGAATCTGCTGGCCCACGGCCGCCGGGGTCACCGCCAGCTCATCCGCCGCGCGGGTGAAAGACAGGTGCCGGGCCGCTGCGTCGAACACGCGCAGGGCGTTCAGGGGCAGGTGCGTGCGCTTCATGGTGCCTTCCCTCTATGGGCAAGGCCGCGATTGGGCAAGTTAGAGCGAGTGGCGCCGGTCGCTGCTTTCCGTTGCCGGGGCAGCAAGCGGGAAGAAGGGGATGGCCGCCTCGAACTCTTCACCGTCCTCGCCGCGGAACACGTAATGGCCTTCCATCGAGCCCATCGGCGTCGTCAGCGGGCAGCCGGACACGTAATCGTGGCTGCCACCGGCGGGGATCAACGGCTGTTCGCCCACCACGCCTTCGCCTTCGATGACGTTGACCATGCCGCGCCCGTCGGTGATCTTCCAGTGGCGCGTGAGCAATTGCGCCGCGCTGGTGCCGTGGTTTTCAATCCGGATGTGATAGACCCAGAACCACTTGCCCGATTCAATGCGCGACTGTTCCGGCAGGAAGTTCACCGCGACGCGCACGGTAATTCCATCGGTCATGGCGGCGTGCTGGAAGAATTGCTCCATCTGCCGAAACTAACCGTGTTTATGCCTAGGGGCAATGCCGGGGTTGGCTTTTCCCGCCGCGCAGAGCCGGAATTTACAGCCCGACAACCTTCAGCGCCGCATCGAGGTCTTCCATCAGGTCGGCCGGATCTTCCAGCCCGACGCTGATCCGCAGCATGCCCTCGCTCACGCCCATGTCGGCCCGCACTTCTGGCGTCAGACTGGAATGCGTCGTCGATGCCGGGTGCGTCATCAGCGTCTTGGAATCGCCGATGTTGTTGGAAATGTCGATCAGCTCAAGCGCGTCGAGCAAGGCGTGTGCCGAAGTGCGGCCGCCTTCGATCTCGAACGAGAACACCGATCCGGCGTAGCGCATCTGGCGCTTGACCAGTTCGTGCTGCGGGTGGCTGGGCAGGCCGGGATGGTTGAGCACCGGCACGCGCGCCTGAAGGAATTGCGCCACTTCCAGCGCGTTCTGCGCCTGCCGCACCGCGCGCAGCTCCAGCGTTTCCAGCCCCTTCAGCACGATCCACGCGTTGAACGGCGACAGCGTCGGCCCGGTGTTGCGCTGGAACGGCAGCAGGGTGCCGTTGATGAATTCGGCCGTGCCGCAGACGGCGCCGGCCAGCACGCGCCCCTGCCCGTCCATCAGCTTGGTTGCGGCATAGGCAACCACGTCCGCCCCGTGTTCCAGCGGGCGCTGCAAGGCCGACGTGGCAAAGGCGTTGTCGACCACGGTGCGGATGCCGTGCTGCTTCGCCAGCGCGCAGACGGCGGCGATATCGACGATGTCCATCGTTGGGTTGGCGGGCGTTTCGAAGAAGAACACCTTGGTGTTCGGCTTGATCGCGGCATTCCACTGGTCGATGTCGCGCCCGTCAACCGCCGTGCATTCGATGCCGAAGCGCGGCAGCAGGTTGTCCGTCACCCAGCGGGTCGGTCCAAAGGCCGCGCGGGCAACGACCATGTGATCGCCCACCGACAGCTGGCAGAGCAGCGCGGTCGACATGGCCGCCATGCCCGATGCCTGCGTGCGGCACGCCTCTGCCCCTTCCATCAGCGCGATGCGTTCTTCCAGCATCTGTACCGAGGGGTTCTGCGTGCGCGAATAGGTCATCCCCGGTTCCTGGCCGGCAAAGCGCGCGGCAGGCGTATGGGCGTCGTCATAGGAATAGCCCGAGGTCATGAAGATGGCCTCGCTGGTTTCGCCCTGTTCGCTGCGCCATGTGCCGCCACGCACCGCGCGCGTGGCGTTGCGCCATTTCGACGTGATCGAGCGGTTCTGTCCGGTGGTGCGCTTCATGTCGCGGGCCTTAAGATGGCTGGTGCGCCGGTGCAAGTCGGTTGCGCTTGGGCCGCTGGGCAATTATCCGTGCCGCGTGCAGCCAGCGAGCCTCTTCACGCCTGATCGGGACCCTTGGCGCTGGTGCGCGGCAATTTGCGCGGCTTTCCTCGCGCTGATCTGGATCCGCCTGCACATTCCGTCGAAAATCTATTTCGATGAAGTGCATTACGTGAAGGCGGCGCGGGTCCTCCTGTCGATGGAGCGGCCGCAGAATCCGGAACACCCGCTTGTCGGCAAGGAAATCCTCGCCGCCGGGATCGCCCTGTTCGGGGACAATCCGAAGGCCTGGCGGATCATGCCCGCGCTGTTCGGCACGCTGGGCCTGTTCGCCTTTTCACGGCTGGTCTGGGCCGCAAGCGGGCGCGCGCTGGCGACGATCCTTGCCACGCTGTTCCTGGCAACCAACTTCACCTGGTTCATCCAGAGCCGCATCGCCATGCTCGATATCTTCATGGCGACCTTTGCCATGCTGGCCTTCTGGCAGGTGGCCGCGGCGTTTCGCTGGCAGGAACAGGCGCGCTGGAGGCTGGCGCTGGCCGGACTGTTCCTTGGCCTGTCGATGGGATCGAAATGGTCGATCGTCGGCCCGGCCATGGTGCCGGGGCTGGCCCTGCTGGTGCTGTGCGTGGCCATGCGCGGAAAGGGTTGGCTGCTTTCCGAAAAAGGCGGGCCGATTGCCGGGATCAGTCTGGCCGAAGCCGGCATCTGGCTTGGCCTGCTGCCACTGCTGGTCTATTTCGCCAGCTTCTGGCCCGCGTTCTTCTACGCCAAGAACCCGGTCGATCCCTGGGGGATTGTCCAGTACCAGGGCTACATGGTGCAGCTGCAGGACAGCGTCACCAAGAAGCACAATTACATGAGCCACTGGTGGCAGTGGGTGCTGGACATCCGCGCCGTCTGGTATCTGTACGAAAACGTCGACGGCACACAGCGCGGCGTGGTGCTGATCGGCAATCCGGCGGCCATGTGGGCCGGGCTGCTTGGCTTTGGCTGGTGCCTGTGGGCGGGCCTGCGGCAGGGACGCAAGGACGCGCTGGCTTTTGCCGTGCTCTATCTTGTCGCGATCGGCATGTGGGTGGGCAATCGCAAGCCGGTGCAGTTCTATTACCACTACCTGCTGCCTGGCGCCTTCCTGATGGCCTGCCTTGGCCTGGCTGTCGATCAGCTGTGGCGCCGGCCCGATCGCTGGCGCTGGCTGGGGCAAGGCACGCTGGCGGCGGCGCTGGCGCTTTTCGTGTGGTTCCTGCCGATCATCTCGGCCGCCGAACTGTCGGGCGGCAAGAAAAGCTACGAGCTGTGGATGTGGCTGCCCAGCTGGCGCTGAGGGATCAGTACTTGCCCCAGACGAACTTGCTCGACAGCGCGAAATTCCACACCGATCCCAGCACGATACCCACGATGACCGCGACGAATGCGGGCAGGCCGATCATCGTCTTGAGCACATATGCCGAGCCGACATTGGTCAGCAGCCCGAGCGCGCAGGTGAGCGCGAACTGCGCCCAGCCCTTGAGCAGGGGGAAGAAGCCGCGCAGGCGCTTGTCGGAATAGGTCAGTTCGTTGTTGAGCACGAAGTTGAAGGTCATCGCCACCATGGCCGCAACCGTGTTGGCGACGTTGAACGTGGTCGATTCCGACCAGTTTCCGTAAACAAACCGCTCCCCGAACACGAGGTGCAGCATGACCCAAAGGGCGCCCAGCTGGACAAACACGCCCAGCGCGCCGACCGTGCCAAACAGGGCAAAGCGCGTCGGAATGATGCGGCCCAGCCACTTGTCGTAGAGCCCGATGAGGAATTCGAACACGACCGTCTGGTCCAGCTTCGATTCCCCTTCGGCGCGGGCGGCGAAGTTCATCGGCAGTTCCTTCACCCGCAGCGGCGTTTCCACCGTTGCGAGGATATCGAGCAGGATCTTGAAGCCCACGCCCGAAAGGCGGTGCGCATCGGCCCGCAGCGTTTCGGTGCGCAGCATGAAATAGCCGCTCATCGGATCGGACAGCTCAACGCCGGTCACCTTGTTGGCGATGCGGTTGGCAAAGCCCGAAGCCTTCACCCGGTCCGGCCGTCCCCATTCCTCGGTGCTGGCGCCTTCGGCAAAGCGCGAAGCGTAGGCCAGATCGTATTCGCCCGAGGTGATGGCGCTGAGCATCTGCGGCAGCAGTTCGGGATCGTGCTGATGATCGGCATCCATTACCGCGACAACCGGAGCGGCGGTGGAGCACATGCCCTCGATCGCGGCCGAGGCTAGACCGCGGCGGCCGATGCGCTGAATCACGCGAACGCGCGGATCGGACAGCGAAAGCCGGCGAGCAATGTCGGAGGTGCCATCGGGGCTGTTGTCATCGACGATGACGACTTCCCATGAAATCCCGGCCAGTGCCTTGTCCAGCCGCTCGACCATGCCCGGAATGTTCCGCGATTCATTGTAGGTCGGCAGGACGACCGCGAGTTCGAGGGGCTTTTCAGCAAGCATGGCGGCGTTTTCCAACGAAATCGGGGTCATGTCCATGCCCCGGATAGCTAGGCACAAATACTCAAGAATTCGTTTATGGTTTACAGCTTGCTAACCACGGCATCGCCGATTTCCCGCGTGCCGGCACTGCCGCCCAGGTCGCCGCCCTTGACGCCGTCGGCAAGCGCGGCGGCAACCGCGCCTTCGATCCGCGCCGCTTCGGCTTCGAGGCCGAACGAGTGGCGCAGCATCATCGCGGCGGACAGGATCTGCGCCATGGGGTTCGCCTTGCCCTGACCGGCAATGTCCGGAGCGGAGCCGTGGATCGGCTCGTAGAGGCCCTTGGTGCCGTACTGCGTCTGCGTTTCGCCGAGCGAGGCGGAGGCGAGCAGGCCGATCGAGCCGACGCACATCGATGCCTGGTCGGACAGGATATCGCCGAACAGGTTGCCGGTGACGACCACGTCGAACTGGCCCGGGTTCTTCACCAGCTGCATCGCGGCATTATCGACATACATGTGGCTGAGCGCGACGTCGGGATATTCGGCGGCCACTTCGATCACCACGTCGCGCCACAGCTGCGAGGTTTCAAGGACGTTGGCCTTGTCCACCGAGCATAGCCTTTTCTGCCGGCCCTGCGCGGCGCGGAAGGCGACATGGGCGATACGGCGCACTTCATTTTCGGCGTAGGACATCATGTCCCAGCCCTGACGGCGACCGTCATCGAGCGTGCGGATGCCTTTTTCGCCGAAATAGACGTCGCCATTAAGTTCGCGCACGATCAGCAGATCAATCTCGCGCGCCACTTCGGGGCGGAGCGTGGTCAGGTCTTCCAGCCCCTTGAACACGGTGGCCGGGCGCAGGTTGGCAAACAGCGTCAGCTCCTTGCGCAGGCCAAGGATCGCCTGTTCCGGGCGCAGGTGGCGCTCCAGGTTGTCGCATTCGAAATCGCCGACCGAACCGAACAGGATGGCATCGGCAGCGTGAGCGATATCCAGCGTCTGCTGTGGCAGGGGATGTCCGTGCTTGCGCCAGGCCGCGCCGCCAACGTCGCCTTCGATCAGTTCGAGGCCGGGCAGCGACAGCGCTTCCAGCACGCGCACCGCTTCGTGTACGACTTCCGGACCAATGCCGTCACCGGCCAATACCGCGATTTTCATGCACGCTCCGCTATTCGATCCTGCCCAACCGATCCCTCAGGACGGCGCGCGCCCCCATAACATCCGAGCGCCGATCGGCAAGCGGATAGCGCGCGATCGCCGGGCCAAGCCGGTCCAGCGTGGCGAGCACCCGGGCGAAATCATCCGGATCGGGCCGTTCGACCGGGACTTCATAACCCAGCTCACGCAGGACCAGCGCTTCATACCCGGCCAGCGCTGCTGCCCAGCCGCGCGCTGATGGCGCATGGCAGACGGCGTCGAGCAGGGCGCCCAGTGCGGCGTAGATGGCGGGGTAGGCATGGCGTTCAGGAAGAGCGGCAGCGGCAAGCGCGGTTGACCAGCCAATCGCCGAGGCCGCCAGCGGTTCACCCAGCCACGGCCCCCGGCTTTCCACCAGTTCCAGCCGGGCAGAGGGAAGCTGGTTTTCCGAGCGGACGGAAAATTCCGCCGCCACACGGTTTCCCGGAATCAGGACGGGGCGCAAGGTGCGGCCCCGCGCGCCGGCAACATAGCCGGCAACCATGCCGTGCGTTTCGGTGAGCACCCGCACGACCGCGCCGGTTTCGCCGTGCAGGCGCACCGAACAGACAATGGCGGGGGCGGACAGGTGGAGCATGGCGAGGCGGTGTGCCGCCTTCACCCCGGCCTTGCAAGCCGATGGCTTACTTCGACTTGGCCTTCAGCGCGGCTTCCAGCGCATCGAGACGCGCCTTCAGGCCTTCCGCCTCTTCACGCGCCTTGGCGGCCATGTCCTTGACCGCGTCGAATTCCTCACGGCTGACGAAGTCCAGTCCGCCCATGGTTTCCTTGAACCGTTCGCGCGCAGCATCACGCGCTTCGCGGCCCATGCCGGCCATGGTGCCCGCCGCGCTGTTCAGCATCTTGGCGAAATCGGCGAAGAGTGGGTTTTCACTTTGCATGACGGTTAAATGGAACCTCTTGCCCGCCGGTTCAAGTTCAAAGCTCTATCCGCTGCACGGCGTTGGACGTTGGCCGCCCGTCGGCATCGGGGTTGAGCTTCAGGAATTGCCAGTTGAGCGCAGTGGCAAACAGCACCCAGGCAAGATAGGGCACCAGCAGCATGGCCGCGGGGCGCCGCACCTTCCAGAACAGCATCAGCGTGACCGCGACGGCAATGTCGATGGCGATCAGCAGGTAGAGCGCCGTAGTCATCTGGTGCAGGCCGAAGAAGACCGGCGTCCAGGCAAGGTTGAGCACCAGTTGCACGGCAAAGGCCGCCAGCGCCGCCGACCGGCCCGAAGCCCCGCGCGCGGCAGCGACCATGGCAACCGCCACGCCCATCAAGACGTAAAGGATTGACCAGACGATGCCGAAGGCCGCCGGCGGGGGATAAATCCCGGGCTTGACCAGTCCGGCAAACCACGGATTGTCCGGCCCGCTTTGCGCCAGCCGCCCACTGACGAAGCCGAGCAGTACCACGAGCGGCACCAGGACGAGCGCCCATCGGATGAAGGAGGCTCTGAGCTGGCCGGGCGAAGCAATTGTGTTCATGCAGGTTGCGACCCTCTGATTCGACTTGCGACTTTGAGCGGATATTGGCGAGGCGCGATGCCGCTGGCAATTGCCTTGCACAATCCGCACTATCCCGGAGCGGGACCGTTCAATCCCCGGCGGCGGTTCCCCTTGCCGCGGAGATCAGGAATTCGACATTGCCTTCCGGCCCCTTGATCGGACTTTCGACGATTCCCTGAACCTGCCAACCAAGACCTTCGACCCATTCGCGCACCTCGTCGCAGACGCGCTGGTGCAGGGCGGTATCGCGCACGACGCCGCCCTTGCCCACTTCGGTGCGGCCGACTTCGAACTGCGGCTTGATCAGCGCCACGAGCCGGCAATCGGGCGCGGCCAGCCGCAACGGCACGTCGAGAACCTTGGCGAGACTGATGAAGCTGGCATCGCAGACCACCCAGGTGCAGGGGCGGTCGATCATCGCTGGCGTGAGCAGGCGGGCGCTGGTCTGTTCGAGCACGGTCACACGCGAATCCTGCCGCAGCTTCCAGGCGAGCTGATTTGTGCCGCTGTCCACTGCGAAGACGTGCTCTGCCCCCTTGGTCAGCAGGACATCGGTGAAACCGCCGGTGGACGAGCCGATATCCATCGCCACGGCCCCGGCCGGATCGAGTCCGAAGTGATCGATGGCATGGGCCAGCTTGATCCCGCCGCGCGACACCCAGGGATGATCGCGCCCGCGCACCTCGACCGGTGCATCGCCGGGCAGTTGCTGGCCGGGCTTGGCGATCTTCGTCTCGCCGCTGAACACCGTTCCTGCGAGAATGAGCGCCTGCGCGCGGGTGCGGCTTTCCGCCAGCCCGCGATCGACCAGCATCTGGTCGACACGCATTTTCGGGGCAGGACGGGGTTTTGCAGGGTTGGTCATGAGTCTCAGGGGCTTGCCGATCAGTCTGCGTCCTTCCATACCGGGGCGATGAAGGCAAATGCCCTGATCGCATCGGCGCTGCTGGCCCTGTTGGTGGCCGGCTGTTCCTCCACGCCGAAAGAGCGTCCCAAGCATCATCCGACTCCGATTGAGCCGGTAACACGGCCGGTGAAGCCCGATCGCCCGCCCGTGTCGGTGCGCCCCGCACCCAGCGACTGGCGCGATCAGCCGCGCACGGCCGGGGACTGGCGCTGGCGCATGGAGGGCGGCCGATCGCTGGCAAGCTATGGCGCGGTCTTCACCATCGCCTGCTCCACGGCGCAGCGCGCGCTGACGCTGGAAATTGCAACGCCAGCTTCGGCGAACCAGATCGTGATGATCACCACCACGTCACAGCGCCGCGCACTGAGCGTTCAATCTGCCGGGCAGCACGCCATGGTCAGCCTGAGCGCTGGCGATCCGCTGATCGATGCCATGGCCTTCAGCCGCGGGCGTTTCATGGTGGAAACCGGCGCAATGCCGCCGCTTTACCTGCCCAGTTGGCCGGAAATCATCCGGGTGACCGAAGACTGTCGTTAAAGGGAAAATCGGCTGGGGATAACCGGCCCGAAGCACCCGATTCTGACAGCAAAATAATTTCGCGCAAGACTTGTTGTTCGCCGCGACATGAATCACATTGCTTCTCAAGGACGGTGAACCCGTTTCGCCGGCCCAGCCCCGAGAGGGGTGATTTTGGCTTCAACAGCGCGAAAGGAGGTGACCGATGTCTCATGGTTCAGCAGGGAGGTCGGTAATCCGCGTCATGGAGCATTATCGCTGAGTTCACATTCGCGATAAAGGCTTCGTGAGCGGCACTTTCCGGCCGCTGACCATGCGAAGGGCTGCACGTCGGATGACGCGCAGCCCTTCTCATTTTCAGACCTTTCGGGGGCTGCACGCCGGTTGACGCGCGGCCATTCTCATTTTCAAGATCCTTCCCATTTTTGCGAAGCACAAATGGGGAGGGGGACCGCCGCCGAAAGGCGGTGGTGGAGGGGTTTTGACGGCATCGCCATTTCCCCTCCGTCAGCCGCTTCGCGACTGCCACCTCCCCATTTATCCTGCGGAAAAATGGGGAGGATCCAGACTACCTCCGCACCAGCCCCTTGGGCTTCACCACGCCCAGATCGAAGTGGCTGACCACCCCCGCCGGGGCATCGCATACCTGCGGCACCACCGTGCAACCCACCAGCCCGGTCCACGGAATGCCCAGGAACGGATGCCGTCCATCGGCGTCTTCCATCGCCATCAGGTGGCATTCGAGCGGCGGGTCGCCGTGGATGCGCACGCGGTATTTCGCCTCGCCGACTTCCCACAGCGGCTCAAGCTCGGTGCCGAGCTGCCAGTAGAAGTGATAGACGATCAGCGGCTTGCCGCCGGACCAGGCCGTCCATTCATAGTGCTGCCCGCCGCAGGTCCCAGCCTTCACCAGCCCGAATTCGTGCGCAATGTCGACCTTGGCCTTCGACACTTCGAACTTCACCGTCACCTCGTCGATCTCGACGCCCAGGCCTTCGGCAATCACCGTCATCGAGGAATAGAAGTGCTTGTAGGTTTCCGGCGAACGGCGCGGATTTGCCAGCAGTTCGTCGCAGTCCGAACCGAAGCCCATGATCTCGGTATAGATCATCGGGTTGCGCACCTTGTCGATGATCTCGGTCACTTCGATGCAGTCGATCCGGTTCATCAAACGGGCGAGCGTCAATGGCAGGATATCGCCCGAATAGCCGGGGTGTATGCCGCAGCCGTGGAAGCTGGAATTGCCTTCCTTGCACGCCGCCTCGACCCGGGCGGCGTGTTCGGGGATGAACTTGTTGGGCAGGAACGGCCCGGCAGGCGAGACGACGTTCTTGCCGCTGGCCAGCAGGCGGCAGACCATGTCGATCGGCGGAGTCATCATGGAGGGCGCGAACAGCACGCAGTCCGCCTCCATCGCTACGATTGCATCTTCATCGTCGGTGCACAGCACGCCGGTTTTCGGCAGGCCGACGATATCGCCCGCATCCTTGCCGACTTTTTCGGGATTGGTCACCAGCACGCCGACGAGTTCGGTAACCGGGTTTTCGATGAAATACTTGAGCGCTGTCTTGCCGACCGTGCCCGTGGCCCACTGAATGACCTTGTAGGTTTTGTCCGCCATCGAAATGTCTCCTCAGTTCAGCCCGCGGGTCTGGCCGCCGTCGACACGGTAATTGGCCCCGGTGATAAAGCCGTTCGCCGGACTGGCGAGCATCGCGGCGACCATGGCCAGTTCGCGCGGCAGGCCAAAGCGACCGGCGGGCGGCACCTCGAACACGGCTTCAGCGGCAAGCCGCTCGTTCACCTGCTCGGCGGTCAGGCTGTCATCGCCGAATTTCATCCGGCCAAAGCGCACCAGCCCATCGACCAGAATCACGCCCGGCGTCAGCACGTTGGCGCAGACGTTCACCCCGCGCAGGCTGCCGGCAAGGCTGACGGTGTAGTTGAGCAGCGCCGCCTTGGCCGCCGAATAGTCCGCGCCCATGAAATTGGGCTGCATGGCAACGGCGGAGGACACATTGACGATCCGTCCGAACTTCGCATCGACCATGGCCGGCACGCAAAGCTGGCACAGCGCCACCGCGCCCAGCGTGTTGGCGCGGTAATTCGACATGAAATCGGCGACGGAAATATCGGCCGGCTTCTTGGACGTATTGCCTTCCGAATTGCCGCCCGCGTTGTTGATGAGGATTTCGACATTGCCGCCCAGCGCCGCCACGGCTTCGGCATGGACGGCCTCTGCCGCGCCATCTTCCGCCAGTTCGCCGATCGCCACGCCGGCCGCACCGATATCGGCCGCGACCTTTTCCGCGCGCTCGCGGTTGCGGCCATGGACAACGACCCGGGCGCCCTCTTCGGTCAGCAGGCGCACGATCGCCTCGCCAATGCCGCTGCTGCTGCCAGTCACGAGCGCCCGCCGCCCTTTGAGAGCCAAGTCCATCGTCGCGCATCCTCTCCAGTCGTTGTGCCTGCATAAGAGGGTTGCGGCCGCCGGTTGGCAAGGCGCGGGACGGCGCGGCCTTCGTCCTGCGGGAAACTCCGTCACAGCGATGCCCGGTCCGCTCCGCCCCTTCCATCGCTGGGCAATTCGGCTTAGAGACAAATCGACAGCGGCAATTCTTGCCGTTAATTCCAACAAGCTTGCCTTTGACGTAATATTCGTTCAATGGCGGCGGCCAATTTGTAATCAAGGGAATCGACCATGGCGACTCTCGCCGCAGCGCAATTGACCTTTACCCGTCTGCCGCACCCCAATCCGGTGGCGGCCGACGTGCGCGATGCGGCGCTGGCCGATCCCGGCTTCGGCAAGCTGTTTTCCGATCACATGGTGTCGATCGAATGGAGCGAGGAACAGGGCTGGCACAACGCCACGGTCGGTCCGCTCGCTGCCATCCCGCTGCACCCGGCCGCCTCGTTCCTGCACTATGCCCAGGAAATCTTCGAAGGGCTGAAGGCTTACCGTCGTCAGGACGGGTCGATGGCGCTGTTCCGGCCGCAGGCCAACGCCGCACGCTTCAACGCATCGGCCCGCCGCCTGGCCATGCCGGAGCTGCCCGAAGACCTGTTCGTCGAAGCCTGCCGCCAGATGGTCGCCGCAGACAAGGACTGGTTCCCCAGCGTTGCCGGCGGATCGCTCTATCTGCGCCCCTTCATGTTCGCCGACGAGGCGTTCCTCGGCGTCCGCCCGGCCAAGAGCTATCGCTTCCTCGTCATCGCCAGCCCGGCCGGCAACTATTTCAAGTCGGGCGCTCCGGCGGTTTCGCTCTGGGTGTCGGACTATACGCGCGCTGCGCCCGGCGGCACCGGCGCGGCCAAGTGCGGCGGCAACTATGCGTCCAGCCTGGTTCCAACGGCAGAGGCGTTTTCGCGCGGGCACGATCAGGTGCTGTTCCTCGACGCGGCCGAGCACAAGTGGGTCGAGGAACTGGGCGGCATGAACATGTTCTTCGTCTTTGCCGACGGCTCCATCCTTACCCCGCCGCTGACCGGCACGATCCTGCCCGGCATCACCCGCGAAAGCCTGATCGCGCTGGCCCGGGAAGAAGGACTGACCGTGCGTGAGGAGCGCTATTCGATCGATCAGTGGCGCGCGGATGCCGCCTCGGGCGCGCTGGTCGAAGCCTTTGCCTGCGGCACGGCTGCCGTCGTCACGCCGGTGGGCAAGGTGACCGATCCGCGCGAGGGCGAATTCGTCATCGGCAGCGGCGGCCCCGGCCAGACGACCGGCAAGCTCAAGGACCGGCTCGTCGCCATCCAGCGCGGCGAGGCGCCTGATCCGCACGGCTGGGTGATGCGCCTGGGCTGATTGGGGCCGATTGATCGCGGCTGCGGCTTGGGCGGCGGGTTTCGCCAAGCATCCCCCTCAAATGTGGCATATCTAACGCTGTGAAATCATGGTAGGAAATCCCGATTCCAGGGGGACGGGAATTGGCGACGCAGCGCAGGAAGTCCTTGGCAAGAAAGCGAATTGAACCCACGCGGTTCAATTGGCGCAAGCTTGGCTGGCGTCCGATCGCCCTTTTCGCCGCCCTGTTCGTCGCCGCCGATCCCATGATAGGCACCGATCCCGACCGGCCGAACTGGAACGACGAGCAGGTGGCGCAGCTGCTGCACCTGGCGCACACCGCCCCGGAAGACGGCCTGCCCGAACCGGATACCAGCCCGCTCGAAGCGGCCGCCCGCAGGGGCCAGCCCGGGGCCATCAATCAGGCGGCGAGCGCACTCGCCCTGCAACTGGCGCAGCAGCACCTGCTGGGCGTGGCGCCGGCAAGCGAGCGTGTGGAATGGTACATTGTCGATACCGACAGCACCGATGGCCTGCCACTCGCGCTGTCGACCGCGCTGAAGGACAATCGGCTCCCCGCCTTTTTCGATGAACTCAAACCCAGCCACGCCGACTATGCGGCGCTGCGATCCGCGCTTGCCTATGAGCGCGATCCGGTGCGCCAGCAGGCGCTGGTTCGCACCATGGACCGCTGGCGCTGGTTGCCGCATTCGCTGGGCGATACGTTTATCCTGGCGAACGCCGCCGGCTTCGAGGTCAACCTGTGGCGCGGCGGCGAACACGTGAAACGCTGGGCGGCGATTTCCGGCAAGCCGGCCACACAGACCCCGTCGCTGATGGCCGAAGCATCCGCGGTCAACTTCAACCCCTGGTGGGAAGTGCCGGACAGCATCGCCAAGGAAAGCGGCATGCGCGCCGGGGGCCGCTATGTCTGGTCGGGCACGCATTTCCGCCAGCCGCCGGGACCGGGCAATGCCCTTGGCCGCGTGAAGGTGATCATGCCCAACCGGCACAACATCTATCTGCACGACACGCCCAGCCGCAGCCTGTTCGGCGCGCAGATGCGGGCTTTCAGCCATGGTTGCATGCGGGTGGACGACGCGCTGGGCTTTGCCGCCACGCTATTGGAAGGCACGCGTTCGCGCACGGAGATCGACAAGCTGTTCAAGGCCGAGCCACCACTGCCTGGCCAGCCGCCACGCAAACCGCCCGAACCCAAAAGCACCGTGGTGCCGCTGGCGCAGAAGATCCCGGTCTATGTCACCTACATGACGGTGACGGTCGGCAAGGACGGTACGGTCGCCTATCACAAGGATATCTATGGCCGCGATGCCCGGCTGGTTTCGCTGGCCCGCAACGGATCACCGCGGCTCGCACTTCAGTAATCGCCTTCGTCCACCGTGTTGAACTGCGGGTGGATTTCCTTCCAGCGATACATCCAGTCCATGCCCTCCCTGGCGCGCACCAGATCGTCCTCGCGCGGGGCAAGGGCTGCGGTGGCGGCGCGGGCCACGGCATCGAGCACGCTTGTGTCCCAGCCCATCGACTCCACCTCGTCGGCGAGCGCCGAGGCCCCGGCGCGGCGCAGCATGGTGGGCAGCCGGTCGCGCAGCGCCGCACAGGCCCAGGCGATCATCGGGCCGTTGACGTCCGGATCGTAGCCCCACAGCGTGTTATGCTGCACGGCGTTGTGGATGTAGTGGTAGTGCAGCACTTTGCCGAATACGTCGAAGCGCAGGTACTCTTCGCGGCGCGCGGCGTCGAACAGGTGGATCGATGGACCCCGCACCATGCGCTGCGGACTATCGCCCAGGGCGCGCGCCTCTACCGCGATGGAAACCGGCCCGGCATCGAACCATTGGCTGTGGTGTTCGATCAGCGGGATGAGCATGAACTTGTGATACTGCCCGCGGATCGTTTCGACCGTGCGGTTCGATTGCGGCACTGCCGTTTCGCTCATCTACAGCCCTCCCGTTCGCCGCCATTTCACCGCAGGCGTGGGCCAAGGTCAAATGCCGTCAGTCCGCAGGCGCGGTGGCATCGTCCGGCACGGCAGGAAACTGCGCCGGACTGCGCAAGCACGAGCGGGGCGCGGGCCAGCCGGCGGGAAGGTGGCCGGTGAACCAGATCAACCGCCCGTGCGCCTCGTCCGGAACGATGGCAAAGCGGGTTGCGGCCGAACCGATCAGGGTGTGCCCCCGGGCGTGCAGATGCTGCCACGCGGCCTCGGCGTCTTTCACCTTGAACGTGATGCCGCACAGCCCCGATGCGCCTTCCGGCGGCGGTGCAACCGCCTCGATCACGGCATCGCCCATGTCGAAGGCGATGCGCTCTCCCGCCTCGCCGGCAAACGCGCGCGGCGGCAGTTCCGGCCATTCCATGCGCGCGGTGAACAGGGTGCGCGCATCGTCAAGCGATCCACACGCCAGGTCGATGGAGAGCAGCCCCTCGATCCCGAGCGGATGATCGTCACGCCAGTGCCCCGGGTTCCAGTCCGCTTTCAGACGGGGATCGTTCGGCAGCTCACCCTGCATGACCTCGATCCGCATGCCGAGAAACTGGCGCTTGGCGATCAGGAAATAGTTGTTTTCCATGCCGCGGTCGTAATGCAGGTCAAACCCCTTGCTGCGGAACCAGGCATCGGCATCGCGCAGGTTGGCGACGCGCAGCGACAGGCCGATCCAGCGGTTCGGGCCAGCCGTGCGCCGCAGCATGTCGCCAATCGGGCTGCCGGCATCGGCGCCGGGGCCGGCAGGCGCGATGGGGATCAGCATCGTATCGCCCACCACCATCAACCGTTCTTCGCGATCGAAGCGGTAATGCGCGGTTTCCGGCGTCACCAGCATTTCAAAGGCGGTTTGCGCCCCGAACAGGTCGATGAAGAAGGCGTCGCAGGCCGGCCGATCGGCGTTATCGGCAATCGCCCAGCTGATATGCGCAAGCGGCAGGCTGACCATCGCGCGTTTCTCTCCCTTCGTGAACCGGCTTCGGCTTGAACTTGGCGCCAAGGCGCGCACATAGTCCATGCCTCAAGGAGAATTAACGCATGGCCGATGCCTACGTCCCGCCCAAAGTCTGGCAACCAAAGCCGAGCGAGAACCCCTTCGCCGCGATAAACCGTCCCGTCGCCGGGCCAACGCATGATCGGGACCTGCCCCTGGGCCGCCACCCGTTTCAGCTCTATTCGCTGGCGACGCCCAACGGGAAGAAGGTGACGATCCTGTTCGAGGAACTGCTCGAAGCCGGCCACGGCGCCGATTACGATGCCTGGCTGATCGACATCATGAAGGGCGATCAGTTTTCGTCCGGCTTCGTCGACGTGAACCCCAATTCGAAGATCCCCGCCTTGCTCGACCGGTCAGGACCCGATCCGATCCGCGTGTTCGAATCCGGATCGATCCTGGTCTATCTGGCGGAAAAGTTCGGCGCCTTTATCCCAGACGACATCAAGGGGCGCACCGAATGCCTGTCCTGGCTTTTCTGGCAGATGGGCGGGCAGCCGTTCATCTCCGGCGGCTTCGGGCACTTCTATCACTATGCCCCGGTGAAGATCGAATATGCGATCGATCGCTACGCCATGGAAACCAAGCGCCTGCTCGACGTGGCGAACCGGCGCCTGGCCGAAGCGCGCTTCTTCGCCGGTGACAGCTATTCGATCGCCGACATGGCATTGTACCCCTGGTACGCAGGCCTGTTTTCCGGCACCGCCTATAGCGGCGCGGCCGAGTTTCTGAGCCTTGACACCTATGCCCACATCCAGCGCTGGATCGCCGAAATCGCCGTGCGTCCCGGGGTGAAACGCGGCATGGTGGTAAACGACCGAAAGGTGATGCCCGAACGGCACGAAGCCTCCGATTTCGCTACGATAGACTGGAACGCATGACCATGATCGACAGCACGATCCCGCCCGGCGCGGTGCGCCTGCCCGAACGCGTCATCCCCTTGCCGGCTACGATCAGCGAAGAGGCGCGGGCCTTTCTCGCCAATCCGCTCTTCTCGCAGGAACCGCAGACCCCGGCGCTGGACGATATCGAGGGCTGGCGGCAGCACTGCGCGGAAAGCAACGCCCGCATGACCGCGATGATGAAGATGCAGCGCGCCGGGATTGCCTTCGAATCCGCGATCATCCGCCTCTCCCACGCCGACGTCTATGACATCCAGCCCGCCACCCTGGCGGCAGACGACCGCGCTGTTCTTTTTATCCACGGCGGCGCCTTCATCGTCGGCGGCGGGGAAGCGGCTGGTCTTGCCGCGGCGCAGATTGCCGACATGGCGGGTCTGCGCACCTGGTCGGTCGATTACCGCATGCCGCCCGACCATCCGTTTCCCGCCGGGCTTGAGGACTGCGTCGAGGCCTATACCCGGCTGCTGCAAAGCTATGCGGCGGACAGGATTGCCATCTACGGCGGATCGGCCGGAGCCAACCTTGCGGTCACGACCATCCTGAAGGCGCGCGATGCCGGCCTGCCGCTGCCTGCCGCCTGCGTGCTGCATTCGCCCGTCACGGACCTGCGGCAGATCGGCGATACCTTCACCACCAATACCGAGCTGGACGCGATCCTGAAACGTCCCGGCGAATGGATGCCGGCACTCTATTCAGGCGGGCACGACCTGACCGATCCGCTGCTTTCGCCCGCGCTGGCCGATTTCGACAAGGGCTTCCCGCCCACCGTGCTGACATCGGGCACGCGCGACTTGCTGCTGTCCGACACCGTCCGGCTGCACCGCGCGCTGCGCAAGGCTGGCGTGCGCGCAGAGCTGCACGTGTGGGAAGCCATGTGCCACGGCATGGCGCACACCGCGCCCGAAGCGCAGGAACTGCTGGGTGAACACCTGGAGTTCATGCGCGAGACGCTGGGCCTTTCGTGAAGGGACTTCCCTTAACGGCGAATCCCGTCTAGGCGGCGCTCCGCTGCTGGTCTCTATGATTGAGCCCACCTGTTGGGGCGTCGCCAAGTGGTAAGGCACCGGTTTTTGGTACCGGCATTCGCAGGTTCGAATCCTGCCGCCCCAGCCAGCGCTTATCGCCATCAATTCCGTCCGGCGAAAGCCGCCCCGGCGTTAATGAGACGTGTGGGGTGCTGGCTGTGACGAACCGAAATCGAACAGCACGTTGCTGATCCCGCCCGGGATCGGGGTTCCTGCGCGGGCGCCCGCGAGGACGGGTGAGCCATCGTCAATGCCAACGCCGAACACTTCGGAAATGCCGAAATAGACGGGGATCGCCACGTGCATGGTTGCCTCGCCAATCGGGCGGCCACCCGATTTGAACACGACGTGGTAATCGCTGGCCCCATCGCTGGCGGTGGCACCGCGATGGAGCACCATTTCCACCCGCGTCTTGCCCGGTCCGATCGTTTCCGCGGCATCGGCGCGGATCAAATCTCCGGCAAGTGAGTTGACCAGCAGCGTCGGCCTTCCCTTGTCCAGATAAAGCGCCATGCCGCCGACCTGGCCACCGAAGGCGAAGATCGGTCCGGTGATGCCAGAGGCTGGCAGATCGAGGTCCGCGCCGATGGAAAAGCCCATGCTGGTCATGGGCGGCACCAGTTCGTTCGGGATGTTTCCGGCAATGCCTGAATAGCGCCACTTGCCGCCACGATCGGCGAAGGCCTTGCGACCGCGCTTGATGGATTCGGCCATGGTATCAGACAGATTGTGGATCGGCGCGACGTTATAGCGCTTCGCCTGCTCATCGAACTTTGCCGCCATGGCGCTGACGCGTTCGGGAAATTTCGCAGCCAGATCGGTGGTCTGCCCCGGATCCCTGACCACATCGTAGAGCTCCCAGGGCTCGTCAAAGGTGGGCGCCGTCTTCCATTCCCACGTGCGGTAGCGGTGCGTGGTGACGATTTGCCAGCCGCCCTCCCAAAGCCCCTTGTTGCCGTAAAGTTCGACATATTGCGCGCGGCCGTCGCGTGGGCTGCCCTGCGCGGCAAAGCTTGCCACGATAGACGCGCCTTCCATCGGCTGCTGCTTCACATCGTTGACCACCTCGGCCAGCGGGACCGAGGCAGCGTCGAGGATAGTCGGCGCGATATCGCTGACATGGACGAACTGGCTGCGCTGTTCGCCCCGCGCGGCAATCCCCTTTGGCCAGGAAATGATCAGCGGCACCCGCGAGCCGCCTTCGTGCGCGGTCTGCTTGAAATAGCGATAGGGCGTATTGCCGGCCACGGCCCAGCCGTTCGAATAATGCGGATAGGTTTTGGGGCCACCCCAGTCGGCATAGAAGCGCAGGTTGCCCGCGACTCCCGGGGGCGATCCGGTGACAGCGGCTTCGTTGTGCAGCCCGTCCATGCCGCCTTCGGCACTCGCGCCGTTGTCTGACGTGATGATCACCATCGTGTTGTCAAGCTCGCCCTTGGCGGCAAGGCTATCAAGCAGACGGCCAAACTGCGCATCGGCATAGGCCAGCGATGCGGCGAAAACCTCCATCTGCCGGGCATAAAGCCGCTTCTGGTCGGGGCTCAGGCTTTGCCAGTCGGGCAGGCCTTCGGGCCGCGGCGCCAGCCGGGTATTCTTGGGCACCAGCCCCTGCGCCACCTGCCGCTTGAGAATAGCCTCGCGGGCCTTGTCCCAGCCCATGTCGAACCTGCCCTTGTACCGGGCGATCCAGTCCGCCGGGGCGTGATGCGGCGCATGGGCCGCGCCGGTTGCCCAGTACATGAAGAACGGCCGCTGCGGCGTGCGGGCATCGCGCTCCTCGATCATTGCAATGGCCTTGTCGGCGAGATCGGCGCTTAGGTGGAAATCCGGGGCGTCCGGCTTCTGAACCGGAGTGACATCCCGGATCAGGATCGGGTTCCAGTTGTCCGCATCGGCGGCAAGAAAGCCATAGAATCGGTCAAAGCCCTGCCCGGTTGCCCAGTACCTGAACGGACCGGCCGGAGAGGCATCGCCATTGGGCAGGTGGTCCCACTTGCCCAGCGCATAGGTGGCATAGCCGGCGGCATGAAGGTTGGCGGCGATGGTGCCGGCGCTGGCCGGGATTTTCGCATCGTAGCCGGGAAAGTCCCGCGCGGCGGTGGAATGGCCGCCGATATGCACCGAATGCGGCATGCGCCCGGTGAGGAACGCGGCACGGGAAGCCGAACAGATCGGCGCGGTGTGATAGTTGTCATACCGCAGGCCCATGCGCGCGACCCGGTCTATGTTCGGCGTTTCGACCAGCCCCCCGAAGGCGCCCACCTGCGCAAAGCCGACGTCGTCCATCATCCAGACAAGCACGTTGGGGCGCGCTGGAGCGGTTGGGGCCGGGACGGAGCGGGAAGGCGAAGAAGACGCGGCCGGCGCCTCTGCCCGCGAGGGCTGCGCACCCAGCGCGGCGATGGCCAGGGCCACTGCCGAAACCGTCCTGACCATCCTCTGTCTCCGCTCCTGCGTGTGTTTTGCCGCTTTGGACTACATCGGCGTTGCCGTCGCAACCATGTTCTTTCCGCCCGACTGCTCGGTCCAGAAGGTGCCGCCCGGCTCCGCAGGCTCGCCGCAAATGTCGAGGCGTGTGCCGGCAAAGGCCGGGACCTGACCGCGGAAATCGAAGGTTTCCAGCGCCCCGCCAAGCGATTTCGCGGCCAGATCGGCCAGCAATGTAGCCTGAAGCGGACCATGGACGACGAGCCCCGGATAGGCTTCCTCCTCCATCGCATAGGGCAGATCGTAATGGATGCGGTGGCCATTCATCGTCAGGGCAGAGTAGCGGAACAGCAGAACGGGATCGGGCTGGACCGACGCCTGCCACGGCGCGGTGGGCGCGGGGCCTTCGGCGGCCGGCAGCTTAAGCGCGCCGGGGGGCGTATCGCCCTTGTAGACCAGATCCTGCTCCTCGGTAATGGCAAGGCCGTTTTCGCCGGAGAGGCGATGTTCAACTGTCACGAAAACAAGGTCACCGCTCTTGCCGCTCTTGGCTGTCACGGTCTTGATCGTCGACAGCTTGCTCACTCGTTCGCCAATGTGCAGCGGCGCGGCAAAACGCAGGCGCCCACCCGCCCACATCCGGCGCGGCAGCGGCACGGGCGGAAGGAAGCCGCCCTTGGCCGGGTGGCCATCCGGCCCCAGACCCGCTGGCGGCTGCACGTTCCAGAAGTGCAGCCAGTGATGAAGCAGCGGCATTTCGTCGCCGGCGACCAGTCCGGCAGGCGCGCCAAGCGCAGACCGCAGGGCGTTGCAGCGCGCCGCGTCAATCACGTCGACCATTTCTTCGGTGCGTCCGATCCACGCGGAAAAATCTTCACTCATGCCTGTGTCCTTGCCATTCAAAACTGCACTTGCGTGTCATATTGCCGAAGTTTGGCACCGAGGCAATTGTCATGCGGAGCGCTCTTGTAGGATAATGCATTATTTGGCACAGGGAGCGGATGAGCAGCAAGCCCCTTGTAGGAAAGCGCGTGATCGAGCTTGGCACGATGATCGCGGCGCCATTTGCCACCCATATCCTCAGCCAGCTGGGGGCGGAGGTGATCAAGGTCGAGCCGCCGAGCGGTGACACCACTCGCGCGCTGATCCGCGGCGGGCCGAGCGGAACGATCGTTGCCTACAGCCATTCGAAAAAGGCGATCTGCCTTGACCTGACGAGCGAGGGCGGGCGTGACGTCTTCCGCCGCCTGGTCGCTTCGGCCGACGTGGTGATCCACAACCTGGCCCCCGCAGCAGCCCGCAAGCTTGCCGTCACGGCGCAGGATTGCAGCGCCGTCAATCCCGCGCTCATTCACGTCCATATCAAGGGCTATACCCATGGCCCCCAGTCGGACGATCTGATGACTAACCCCATCGCGGAGGCCGCGACCGGGGCGATGGACGATCACCGTATCGATGGCCGCCCGACGCGCTTCGGGCCCAGCTATCACGATCAGTTCGCCGGCACCTATGCGGTTATTCGCGTGCTGGCCGCCATGCTTGATCCGCAGGGCGAACGGCATATCGAGATCGGCCTGTATGAGACCGGCCTGCACCTTGCCGCGCGCGATCTGGCGGGGATGCAGCTCAAGACCCAGCTGCTCGGCCGACTGGAAAAGGAGGGCGGCGGGGAATTTTCCATGCCCGGTTATGGCTCCTACCTGACGGCTGACGGGCGCTGGATCTACCTGCTGATCCTGACGGACGCCCACTGGGCCAAGCTGACCCGCGCACTCGCCATGCCCGAGGACGGCGACGCCGAACTGGCAAAACTGCGCGACCGCAAGAAGGCTCGCGAGCGGGTGGAGGCAGCCGTTTCCGCCGCGATCGGCGCGCTGACCTTTGACGAAGCCGAGGCGAAGCTGCGCGCCGCCGGCCTTGGTTTCAACGAGGTCATGCCGCTGGAACGCGTGCTGGAAAAGCCGCAGGCACGCCAACCGGGCAAGCTGCGCGAACTGGATTTTCGCGGGCTCCATTTCGAGGTCCCGGAATTTCCAGGGGCGCATGATGTCGAGGAAAACCTGCCGCCGCCCGAACTGGGCGAACATACGGAAGCCCTGCTGGCCGAACTTGGTTACGATGCGGCGGCCGTGGAAGCGCTGCTGGATTCGGGCGCGGCCCGCACCGCGCAGGATGGCGACTTCGCCTGGGCGCCGGTAAGGGACAAGGCGTGATGATACTGTCCAAGACCAAGGAAGAACAGGTCGCCGATTTCCTGCGCGAAGGCATTATTTCCGGCCGTTTTCCGCGCGGGACAAGGCTGAAACAGCAGGAAATCGCCACCCTGCTCAACACCTCGATAACGCCGGTGCGAGAGGCGCTGAAGCTGCTTGAGGCCGAAGGCTATGTTGCCGGGGACAGCTTCAAGGGCGCGGTCGTCGCGCCGTTCGATATCGAGGCTTCGAGCGAGGTTCTCTCGCTGCGCATCCTCCTAGAAACGCAGCTGGTCAAAGGCGCGGTCGAAAACGCGGCGGCGGCCGACATTGCCGAGATGAAGGTGCTGGCCGGCGAATTTGCCGAGGCCTTCACTGCCGGGGACAACGAGCGGGCGCGCGCCGCCAATTACCGCTTCCACAACCGCATGTTCGAAGCCGCGCGGATGCCGCAGACGCTGCATTTCGTGCAGATCCTCTGGGCGCGCTATCCCTTCGATCTGATCAACCGCCTGCAGGGCCGCGTGAGCCGCGCGGCGGACGAGCACGATGACATGCTGGCTGCGATCATTGCCGGCGATACCGCAGCCGCCATGCTCGCCACGCGCCAGCATATCGAGGCCGGCTGGCAGGAGCTGCGCGACGCGCTGACAGCAGAAAAGGCCGCAAAGGAAGCCAGCAAGCGATGACCAAGACCCTCTTCCTCGTCATGGACATGATGAACGATCTCGTCGATCCGGACGGCTTCAACAAGGCGACCTATGGCGTGCAGGTGGCCCAGCGGAAGGTGCTGGAAAACACCGCCGCCGCCATTGCCGCGGCGCGGGCCTCTGGCGCGAAAATCGGCTATGTCCGCGTCGGCTTTTCGCCCGATTACCGGGAATGTCCGCCCGCTTCGCCGATCTTTTCCGGGGCGCGCAACAACGGCATCTTCAAGCTTGGCACCTGGGGCACGGAAGTCCACGCCAGCCTGGCCCCGGCCGAGGGCGACTTCGACATCGTCAAGCACCGGGTGAGCCCGTTCTATGCGACGTCGCTGGAGGCGATCCTGCGCGCCAATGGAATCGAACGCCTGGTCATGTGCGGCGTTTCAACCAACGGTGTCGTCCATTCCGGCGCGCGCGAGGCGCATGACCGGGACTATGCGGTGGTGATTCTGGAAGACTGCTGCGCCGGGGTGACGGCGGACGAGCACATGCACGCCATTGCCTGCCTTGGCCGGTACGCCACCATCGTGTCGCAGGCCGACTTCGACTGGGCGGCCTAAGCGCAGAGACACCCCCCGGATAATCCCGTTCGGGGCATACAACCGACCCGCATGTCATACCGGCCCGGCGATGGTCACCCCGCTTGACCGCCAAACGGATAATGCATTATCCACGATCCAACAGAATCTGAGGACCAATTCCATGAGCACCCAAGACAAGGACGTCGGCGCGGCACCGGCAGAAGGAAAGATCACCCCCGAGGCGATCAAGGCGGCCGAAAACATGATTGGCATGCAGCTGCGCCCCGAAGGCCCCTATCTGCAGGACGCCACGGCAGACACCATGCGCAACTGGTGCAACGGCATTGGCGATCTCAACCCGCTGTACCGCGATGAAGAGCATGGCCGCCTGTCGCGCTATGGCTCGATCGTGGCCCACCCGAACTTCCCGATGGCCTTCGGCTGGATCGGCCGTACCCGCTGGGGCCTGCCTGGCGTTCACGGCTTCTACGCCGGCAACGACTGGGAATTCTTCCGCCACGTCCGCCCGGGTGACCGCATCACCGCGATCGAGCGCGTGGTTGGCATCGATGTGAAGGAATCGAAATTCTCCGGCACGCTGGTGATGCAGTATGTCGAGGCGACCTTCGCCAACCAGTTCGGCGATGTCGTGGCCAAGGCGCTTGGCACCTGCACCCGCCACGAACGCAAGGCGGCGCGTGAAGCCGGCAAGTACGACGACATCAAGACGCACGAATATTCGGCCGAGGATTTCGCCAGGATCGACAACGCGATCCTGATGGAAGAAAAGAACATTCGCGGCACCAACATCCGTTACTGGGACGAAGTGCAGGAAGGCGAAGAGCTGCCCGAAATCGTTCGCGGCCCGCTGTCCCTGATGGACACCATGGGCTTCCTGGTCGGATCGGGGCGCGGCCACACGCACGGCGTGATCTTCAAGAACGCGGTGAAGCACCCGGGCCACTTCTTCCGCAACCCGGAAGCCGGCGGCGGCATCGAATACACCGGCATCGGCCACCACCGCGAATCGACCGCCAAGGAAGTGGGCGTTCCCGGGGTTTACGATTACGGCCCGCAGCGTTCGTCGTGGATGGCCAGCCTGGTCACCAACTGGATGGGCGATGCCGGCTTCCTTAAGCGCGTGCGCACCCAGATGCGCGGCTTCAACATCATGGGCGACTGCACCTGGGCGCGTGGGCGTGTGACGCGCAAGTACGTGAAGGACGGCCATGCGCTGGTCGACATCGATATCCGCGGCGAAAACCAGCGCGGCGAGCTGACCACGCCGGGCCTCGCCACCGTACTGCTGCCCAGCCTGAACCCGCAGCACAACGTGTTCTTCGACGGCCGCAACTGCGACCTTGAACTGCCGGTCGTGCGCTGATCACAGCGCGCCTGCCAGCATGACAGTTGCTCCACTTCAAGGCGTGAAGGTCGTCGTCCATGCCAATGGCGTGGCGGCGGCCTATGCGGCGCGGCTGCTGGCAACACTGGGGGCGGATTGCCGGCTGGTGGAAGCGGACGAAGGCTCTGCCCTGCGGCGTGAAGCGCCATTTCTGCCGGGAAGCGAAACCTCGGCGCTGTTTGCCTATCTCACGGCGGGGATAGCAAGCACAAAGGGCGATCCGCGCGATCACGTGGCCGCCGCGGACATCTTCATCGATGATACGCCGCTCGCCGAGCGCGAGAGCCTCGGCCTTGATGAAGCCGCCATCGCCGCCGCCCACCCGCAGCTGGTGCACGTTTCCACCCTGCCCTTCGGCAGCTTCGGCCCCAAGGCGGAATGGAAGGGTGAGGAAATCAACGTCCTGCACGCCTGTGGTGAAGGGTACCTGCTGCCCAATGGCCTGACGACCGAACTGTTTCCCGATCGCCCGCCGGTGAAAATTCACGGCCAATTTACCGAGATGCAGGGCGGCACGGCAGCCGCGCTTGGCGCCCTGTCTGCCTTGTGGGCGCGCGATGCCGTGGGCGGACAGTATGTCGACGTGTCGAGCCAGGACGCCGGGCTGGCGGTGGGTGCCTTTGCCATCCAGCGGCTGGGCGACGGATCGGTCGAACACCGGGTGGAACGATCCTTCCGTTTTGGCGGGGTGATCGCCTGCGCCGACGGCTATGTCGAATTGCTGACGCTGGAACAGCGCCAGTGGGACGGGCTGGTCGACCTTCTCGGCAACCCGGAATGGGCGCGCGATCCCGATCTGGCGGACAGTGTTTCGCGCAGCCGGCGAGGGCCGGAAATCAACCGCCACATCCGCGCCTGGGCCCAGACCCGCCGCGTCGATGACGTGGTGCGCGAAGGGCAGGCGCGGTCGGTGCCGATCGCCCGCTACTACACGCCGGACGAAGTGTTGGCCGATCCGCACGAGGCCTCGCGCGGGCTGTTCCAGACGGTGGACGTGCCGGGCGCCGGCATGCTTCCCATGCTGGTATCGCCCTTCCACTTCGATGGGCAGCCGCTGGCCCTGCGCGAAGGCGCGGCGCCATGAAGCCGCTCGCCGGAATCCGCATTGCTGATTTCACCGTGCACAACGCCGGGCCGTTCTGCACCAACTTGCTGAGCCAGCTTGGCGCGGAGGTGGTGAAGGTGGAAAGCGCCATGCGCCCCGACGCCTTCCGCAAGCCGCACCCGGTCTATGGCCGCGAAGGGCCGGCGACCTTCGATCAGGTGGCCTCGACCAAGCTGTCGGTGCGCATCAACCTCAAGAAGGCGGAAGGCATTGCGCTGGCCAAGCGGCTGGTCGCGGTATCCGACATTGCCGCCGAAAGCTTCCGCGCCGGGGTGCTGGAGCGCCTGGGACTCGGCTATGGCGCCCTGCGCGAGGTAAAGCGCGACATCATCCTGCTGTCGGTTTCGTCCTGCGGGCAGCAGGGACCGGATTCGCACTTTGCCGGCTATGCCCCGCTGTTCGGCGCCTGGGGCGGGCTTTCCGACCTGACCGGCTTTGCTGACGGCCCGCCGGTGGAAATGCGCCACGTGATGGACCACACGGTGGGCATGCATTCTGCCGTGGCGGTCATGGCCGCGCTGCACCGCCGCCGCGCGACGGGAGAGGGCGGCCATGTCGATGTCGCCGCGCGCGAGGTTGCCTCGGCCCTGTGCGGCGAGGCGCTGCTGCTGGCCGCGGCCGGCGGCGCCCCCCGGCGCATGGGCAACGCCGCGCCCGGGCTGGAGCCGCATGGCGTGTTCCCGGCGCTTGGTCAGGATCGCTGGATTTCCATCGCGGTGCGCAGCGATGCCGAACGCGCGGCGCTGCGCGGCGTGATCGGATCGGAAGACCTGTCGGACGCCGCCATCGCCGCATGGACCTGCACGCAGGACGCAAACGCGGCCGCCGCCCGGCTTCAGGCCGCCGGCATTGCCGCGCACGCCAGCTGGACCACGCCCGAAATCGCCGCCGACGCGCACCTTCAGGCGCGCGGCACGATCACGCAGGTTGCCGAACCCGGCGGCAAGCCGCGCGCCGCCGTGGCCGTGCCGATGCGCTTGTCGAAGGGGCCGGAAGTGGGCATCCATCGCGGAACGCCGCAACTGGGTGAGGACGAAGATCATGTTTACGGCGCGCTGCTGGGCCTGTCGCGGGCCGAGCGCAGCGCGCTAGAGGAGGCCGAGGTCATATACTGATCCGGCAAAGCGGAGAGGAAGTTCATGAGCAGTTCGCCGCCGATTGCCTTCGTTGGCCTGGGCGCCATGGGATCGGGCATGTGCGCCAACGTGGTGCGCAAGTCCGGCGGGCGCGTGACGGTGTTCGATCTGAGCGCTGAGGCCGTCGCCGCGCAGGTCGCCATCGGTGCCGAGGCCGCTTCGTCCGTGGGCGAGGCGGCGCATGAAGCAGAGGTGATTTTCCTCTCGCTGCCGGGCGGCAAGCAGGTAAGCGCCGTCTGCGCCGAAATCGCCAGCAACGCCCAGCCCGGCGCCGTCGTTGTCGACCTGTCGACCACCGCCGTTGCCGATGCCCGCGCGGTCGCCGCGATGCTGGCGGAGCACGACATCGCCTTTGCCGATGCCCCGGTCGCCCGCGCGCGGCAGGCGGCCATCGACGGCACGCTGTCGATCATGGTCGGCGCCAGCGAGGCGCTGTTCGCGCGGATCGCGCCCCTGCTCGGCATGATGGCTTCCGACGTGATCCATTGCGGCGATGTCGGCTGTGGGCAGGTGGTGAAGCTGATCAACAACACCCTGCTGTTCGAACAGGTGGCCGCGCTGGCCGAAATGATGATCGTGGCCGAGCGCGCCGGGGTGACCAATGCCAAGCTGATCGAAGCGGTGGGCCTTGGATCGGGCAATTCCTTTGCCCTGCAGAACCACGCGAAAAAGGCCATGGCGCCGCGCGAATTCCCGGAAAAGGCCTTTCCGATGGACTATGTGCTGAAGGACATGGGCTACACGCTGGAGCTGGCCGGCGAGATGGGCGTCGAGCCGCGCATGGCCAACCGGGCCGCCGAATATTACCAGGCGGCGATCGATGCCGGGATCGGGCCGAAGTATTTCCCCGCGATCATCGAACTGGTGGAGGGGAAGGCATGAAAACCCTCAAGCTGGAATACCGCGTCGTCACCGATGGCCTGCTGTTTCCCGAAGGGCCGATCGCCATGGCCGATGGCTCGGTGCTGGTGGTGGAGATCAAGGGCGGGCGGCTGATCCGCGTGCAGCCCGATGGCCGCAAGGACGTGGTGGCCGAGCTTGGCGGCGGCCCCAACGGCGCCGCCATCGGCCCGGACGGAGCCTGCTATGTCTGCCAGAACGGCGGCTTCCACTGGCTGAGCGAGGATATCTTCGGCGTCCAGGGCTACATGCGCCCGCACGGCCGCGCGCACGATTACACCGGCGGGTCGATCCAGCGCGTCGATCTGGCGAGCGGCGAAGTCACCACGCTTTACACGCACTGTGATGGCAAGCCGATCCACGGACCCAACGACATCGTCTTCGACCGCCAAGGCGACATGTGGTTCACCGATCACGGCAAGACGCACGACGGCGTGATGGATCAGGGCGCGATCTATCACGCCAGCATCGACGGATCCTGGATCCGCGAAGCCGTGTTCCCCATGCTGACCGCCAACGGCGTTGGCCTGTCCGCCGATGAAACGACGCTCTACGCCTCGGAGACCGAGACCGGGCGGCTGTGGCAATGGCCGATCACGGCCCGGGGCGAGGTGGGCAAGATCGCCTGGCCGTCACCCAATGGCGGGACAATGATCGGTCAGGCGAGCGGCTATCAGCGCTTCGATTCGATGGCGGTGGAGGATTGCGGCAACATCTGCGTCGGCACGCTGGTGACCGGCGGGATCACCGTGTTCTCCCCCGAAGGCGAGAAGCTGGAATACTGGCAGGGGCCGGAACCTTATTGCACCAACATCGCCTTTGGCGGTCCGGATATGCGCACCGCCTACATCACCGTATCGGGCCACGGCCTGCTGATCGCGGTGGACTGGCCAAGGCCGGGGCTGAAGCTGCTGCATCAGCGGTGAAGCTCAGTCGATGGTGCAAATCCTCGTCATCCCCGCGAAGGCGGGGATCGATCTCGTGCGGCTGCACCAAGCGGGGGAGTGAGAAAATGGGTTCCCGCTTTCGCGGGAATGACGATCCTCTGCATCAGATCGCCTTTCAAAAACTTTGCCAGGGGGCCTGTAAGCCGGGTTCTGTAGTGCGGACGGTATCCCAATCGAGACCGTATCCGCACTGGCAGCCATTCCTCTAGGCGAACCGTTGCCGGAACGCTCAAGCAACCAACCCGGGCGGTCAATGCGAAACACACCTGCCAGCTCTTGCGAGCCGACGCGCCGCCCCTATTCGGTCTTGCTCCGGGTGGGGTTTGCCATGCG
>JBJTLW010000023.1:0-21198 GCA_046063225.1 Novosphingobium sp.
GTCCGCCTTGTCCAGCTGACCGGCTTCAAGCTGATCGAGTGCAGCGGTGAAGGCCTCGGCGCGTTCTTCCTGCGCCTTGCCGCGATAATGGTCCCAGCCGAGCCATGCGCCCAGCGCCGCGAGGCCGACCAGAATCCCCCCGCCAACGACCTTGCCCCAGCGCTTCAGCAGGTCCATCGCTTCCTGCTCGCGCAGGGCTTCGTCCACCTCGCGCAGGAAGCCTTCCTTCTGGGCTTCGTCGCGGCTCATGGCGGGGGTTTTCGTATTATCAGGGCTAAGGGCCAAGTCAGGGTCTTTCGGCAGTCTGTCCGTCTGGCGCGTGTTTAGCGGATGGGCCTGCCATTTCAACGCAATTGATGGTGAAGCGGGGCTGAATGATGGCCAATGACGGTGTTTGTCACCCGAAACCTTCACGCTTCATCGCCCGCGCATAGACCTGACGATAGGATGCGACCATCGTCGCCTCGTCAAACTCGGCGCGCGCGCGGGTGCGATTGGCGGTTCCGATCCGCTGCCGGGCATCGGCATCAAGCGCCAGATCCTCCAGCGCATCGATATAATCGCATTCCTTTTCGGCCGAGACGATGAATGGCCGGTTGGCCTCTGAAACCATCTGTGCCACGTCGCCGACATCGGTGGAGACCACGGCAAGGCCGGCGGCCATCGCCTCCACCACCGAAATGGGGAACTGCTCGCTGTTCGATGAAAGGGCGAAAAGATCGAACAGGCCCATGACCTTCGCCGGATCGGAGACGAAGCCGGGCATGTGCAGCCGGTGCCCGACATCGAGCGCCATCGCCTCTCGCTTGATCACCTCGCGCTCGGGGCCTTCGCCCAGAATCACCAGCTGCCAGTCATCGGGAAGGTGCGAAAAGGCGCGCACCAGCCGCGGCAGGTTCTTCACCGGACGCAGGCCGGCAAGCGTGCCGAGCCACTTCTCGCCCTCGTGCTTGATCACGCGCGGCAGGGCATCGGGCCGCGCCTTCTTGCCATAGGCCGAAGTCTGGATGCCGTTGGCTATCCGATGCACCTTGCCCGGTGGCTGCGCCCAGGCGCCCAGCGCCACCGCCTCCAGCTGGCGCGAGGGCACGACCAGCGCTTCGGCATGGGCGAGCGCGACGCGGCGATACCAGTTGCGCGAGGTCTTCAGCTTGACCGCCTCATCCTCGTTAAAGCCGTCCTCATGGTGGACCAGCGGCGGCAGGCCCATGCGCGGGCCGAGCAGCGTGTGCGCCATGACCGCGTCCATCGCGCCCCAGTTGTAGGTCAGGACAAGGTCATAGCCCATCATCGCCTTGGCAATGCGTTCGATCCGGCGCGGCAGCGGTTTGCCCTGAAGGGAGGGGAAATCCGTGGGATAGCGCACCTTCGCCTTGGGCGAGATGGCAACCTGCGCGCCAAGCGCATCGGGCACGGCGGACACGATATCGTGTTCAATACCGGGCCCGAAGGCATTGATCAGCTGCGCACAGCGCAGTTCCTTGCCGCCGGCATGGAAGCTGGAATGAAGGTGCAGGATGCGCACGGGTCGTCTTGCCTTCAGCCGACCTTGGCGAGCAACCGCTCGATCGCGGCGACCGATTCCGGCTCGTCCAGCGTCGGAGCATGGCCGACGCGCGGCACAGTGACCAGTTCGACATCGGGCCCACGTTCACCCATCTTGCGGAAGGCCGCTTCGGACAGCAGGTCCGACAGCTCGCCGCGCAGTACGACCACCGGGTTCTTCGCCAGGGCGTCGAAGCCCGGCCACATATCCGGCTGGTTGGTGTAATCGACGCCCTTGAACGGCTCGGCGATCTTCATGTCATAATCGAACACGACGCGTCCGTTGCTCGACAGGGTCATCGTCCGCTTGGCCATGACCAGCCAGTCATCGATCGACCAGTCGGGAAAGGCCGCACCGTGCACCTCTTCCAGCGCGCGGGCGGCGTGCATCCACGTCGGGAAGGTGCGGCCGAGGCCAAGATAGTCCTGAATCCGCGAAATTCCCGTCAGGTCCAGTTCCGGCCCCACATCGTTCATCACGCAGGCGGCGACCTTTTCCGGGGTGGTGAAGCCCATCAGCAGGGTCATCAGCCCCCCCATCGAGGTGCCGACCGAGACGAAACGGTCAATCGCCAGCTCCTCGAACAGCACGGCCAGATCGCGCACGTACTGGATCGGGTTGTAGCTGGCCGGGTCCTTGGCATAGGCGCTGTCCCCCCGGCCGCGCATGTCCGGGCAGATCACCCGCCAGCCCTGCGCGGCAAGGCGCGGGGCCAGGGCATCGAAATCGCGCGCATTGCGGGTAAGACCATGCAGGCAGAACACGGGCGGACGGTCATCCCGTCCGGCATAATCGCGGTAATGCAGCTTGAGCCCGTCCTGGCTCGTCCAATAGCAGTCTTCGAACTGGCTCACGCGATTCCTCTGAAAGACTTGGGGTTTAGGCAATCTGCCCCCGTGCATCTGGCCGCCCCCGCTTGCACGGCGCCGGTCCAGCCCCCACTATCGCCCGATGCGCGCCGAACCGCAAGCCAATGCATACCACGCCGATCCGGCAATCCTGCGCCTGGCGCCGTGGTTGGCCGATCCGGTCCGCCCGGCGGACTTCCCGAAGACCGTGCTGCGCTTCCGCAACGATCGCTGGGCGCACGCCGTGGGCCTTGATGGCCTGAGCGATGCGGAATGGATCGTCCACATGGGCCGGTTCGATCCGCTGCCCGGCAACCTGCCCGAGCCGCTGGCGCTGCGCTATCACGGCCACCAGTTCCGCCATTACAACCCCGATTTGGGCGATGGCCGGGGCTTCCTGTTTGCCCAGATGCGCGACGGCGCGGGCCGCCTTCTCGACCTTGGCACCAAGGGTTCGGGGCAGACGCCGTGGAGCCGCGATGGCGATGGCCGGCTGACGCTGAAAGGCGCGGTGCGCGAAATCCTCGCCACCGAAATGCTCGAGGCGCTGGGCGTCTATACCTCGAAAACCTTCTCGGTAATCGAAACCGGCGAATCGCTGTGGCGGGGTGACGAACCCTCCCCCACGCGCTCGGCCGTGCTGGTGCGACTCAGCCACGGACACATCCGGATCGGAACTTTCCAGCGCCTGCTGATGCTGGAAGAGCCGGAAAACATGGCGGCGCTTGTAAGTTATTGTCTCGACCAGTTTCCCGGCCCGCCCCCGCCAGAGGACGCCCCCGGGCGGGACGAACCGGCCGTCCGCCTGATGCATCAGGTGGTTGAACGCATGGCCGATCTCGCCGCCAGCTGGATGGTCGCCGGGTTCGTCCACGGTGTGCTCAACACCGACAACATGAACGTGTCAGGCGAGAGTTTCGACTATGGTCCGTGGCGCTGGCTGCCGCGCTGGGACCCCGCCTTCACCGCCGCCTATTTCGACCATTCCGGGCTTTATGCCTTTGGTCGCCAGCCCGAGGCGCTGCTGTGGAATTGCAGCCAGCTGGCCGTATCGCTGCGCCTGTTGACCGAGGCCAAGCCCTTGATTTTCGCCCTGGATCGTTTCGGGCCGCTCTACGAAAGGGCCATGGCCCGGCGGTTCTGCTGGCGACTGGGGATCGAGGATCTGCCGCTCGATAAGGCAAAGGCGTTGATCGGCGCGGCCGAGCGGCACATGCGCGAAAATGACCTTTCGCCGGACGCCTTCTATTTCCGGTACCGCGGCGGGCGCGCTGCCCCGGACGATCCGTTTGGTGAAGCGCTGCGTCTGGCCAAGGCGCGCCCCGGCGCTCTTGACCATCCGCTCTGGTCCGACGATGCGCCGCCCAGCCTGCTCATCGAAGAGGTGGAGCGGATCTGGTCCGCAATCAATGACAAGGACGATTGGCAAGTGCTGGCCGACACGATAACGCACATTCGCACACTGGGCACCGCGTTGCACCGGTCGGGAGATTGATACTTTGGCAACGCATTGCGCGTAGCAGCCAGGTTACAGGGATGCTGCAGAACCCATGAGCAACGAAATCGTATCCTACGAACCGGCAACCGGCGAAGAATTGTGGCGCGGCAAGCGCAGCGACGTCGATGAAACGGTACAACGCGCACGCCGCGCCTGGCCGGCCTGGGCGGCGCAACCGCTTGCCACCCGCATGGAGCTGGTCCGCCGCTTCGCCAACGAAGTGCGCAAGGAAGCGGACAAATTTGCCCAGCTGATCTCTCGCGAGACGGGCAAGCCCCTGTGGGAGGCGCGCAGCGAAGTCGAAACCGTGGTTGGCAAGGTCGAAATCTCGATCCGCGCCTATGCCGAACGCACCGCGCAGCGAAAGCTGGACAACGCGCTGCAGGGCACCATGGCCGTTCGCCACAAGCCGAACGGCGTCATGGCCGTGCTGGGGCCGTTCAATTTCCCGGCACACCTGCCCAACGGCCACATCATTCCCGCGCTGATCGCCGGCAACGTCGTGGTTTTCAAGCCGAGCGAGAAGACGCCGGCGGTTGGCGAGTTCCTGTGCCAGTGCTTCAACCGCGCCGGCATTTCCGCCGCCGTGGTGCAACTGCTGGTCGGCGGGCCGGAAGAAGGCCAGGCTCTGGTTGCCCATGAAGGCATCGATGGCGTGCTGTTCACCGGTTCGGCCCATGCCGGCATTGCCATCAACCGCAAGCTCGCCACTCGTCCGGACAAGATCGTTGCGCTGGAAATGGGCGGCAACAACCCGATCGTCGTCTGGGATACGCCCAAGATTTCCGATGCCGCCGTGCTGGTGGTGCAAAGCGCCTTTACCTCGGCCGGCCAGCGTTGCAGCGCGGGGCGCCGGCTGATCGTGAAGGATACGCAGTACGATGCCCTGATCGACGAGGTGAAGCGGCTGTCGGACAGGATCATCTTCGGCGCGCCGTTTGACGATCCCTCGCCTTTCATGGGCCCGGTTATCGACAACGCTGCCGCCGACGGGCTTTCGGAAAGCTTCGTCTATCTGCTGTCGAACGGCGGCAAGCCGATCAAGCATCTGGTGCGCCCCGATCCGAAGCTGCCCTTCCTGTCGCCGTCGATCATCGACACCACCGGCATGAAGGAGCGGCCCGACGTCGAACTGTTCGGCCCCATGCTGCAGGTGATCCGCGTCGAGGATTTCGACGAGGCGATTGCCGAGGCCAACAACACCCGCTTCGGCCTTTCGGCCTCGCTGGTGGGCGGCACGCCGCAGGAATACAACCGCTTCTGGGCCAATGTCCGCGCCGGCATCATCAACTGGAACCGGCCGACCAACGGGGCCAGCTCGGCCGCGCCCTTCGGCGGCGTGGGTCTTTCGGGCAACCATCGCCCGGCGGCCTTCTATGCGGCGGATTACTGCGCCTATCCGGTGACGAGCACGGAAATGGAACAGCCGCGCGCGACGATCGGCGTGGGCCTGCGCGACGGCTGAGGGCGGATCAACCGCCCTTGGTGACGAGGTGGACCTCGCTCTGTCCGTCCGGCCCCGGCTTTACGAACACGGTAAAGGATAGCCCGCCTTTCGCGGCGGAAATCGCGTGGGCATCGCCATCGGCGCGGTGCAGCGGTGTGAAGCCGGCGCGACTGGCGCGGGTCCAGTAGAAATCGACAAGATCGCCAAGGGCAACACCGCTGCGGAAGGTAACGGCGCGCAGCGTGCATCCGGCCGAATCGCTGCCCACGGCCTCGGCCACGTGGCCGCGCGGATAGATGATGACCGGATCGGGCAAACGCGTTGCCCAGATCGCCGACCAGCCAAGACCGGACTCGCACGGCGATTTGCCGAAGGCGGCGCGCAGCGACATCAGCGCGGTTTCGCCGGATGCCGCCTTTTCCGTGCTGGTGCTGGCCGGAGCCGGCTGGATCGCCCCGCCCAGCAGCGCCTTGGCTTCGGCCCGCGCCGCATCGGCGCTTTCCGGCGTGAACAGGTTGGCGGGAATCGGCGCGCTCGCCACGCCCGATCCACTCAGCGCGCGAGCGGCGCCGTTCAGGCCGGCGAGGTCGGGCTCGGTGAGCAAGGGCCCGGCCAGCGCCGCGCTGACGGCGGGATCGACCGGCTTTTGCGACTCGTCCTTGCCGCCCGAACAGGCGGACAGGGCCATCAGGCCGAGGGCAATGGGGGCAAGGCGCGGCGCGAACATCGCCTGCGCCTATCGCAAATCAAGGTTAAGGATGAACGAAAGCGCCCCCGGATGGCGTATCCGGGGGCGCTTCGGTCTGGGGCAGTTGCTGGTGGTTCCGACGGGGCGGAACCTTAGCGGCAGCGGCTGCCCGAACGGTCGATTTCGCGGCCGGCAAGGGCACCGATACCGGCACCAAGGATCACGCCGAGCGTCTTGTCACCGTAACGGCCGGCAACCTGGCTGCCGATCACACCGCCGATGGCACCGCCGATCAGCAGGCCCGTGGTGCCGTCCGAACGGCGGCAGTAATAGCGACCGTCGTCACCGCGCCAGGTGCGGGTGTTGCGATAGACCGGCTCGTCATAGCGGCTGCCGTAGTAGCCACCGCCGTTGCCGTAGCCATAGTTGCCATCGTAGCGGCCTTCGTTGCGCCAGCCGCGATGACGGCCACGGTCGCTGTGGTTCCAGTTGTCGTTCTGCGACCAGCCGCCACGATCTTCGTAGCGATGGTCATCAGCCTGCGCCGGGATGGCGGTCGCGAGGAGCCCCGGGGCAACCAGCGCCAGGGCGGCGTTCTTGAACATGTTGGTCATCGAGGCACTCCTTCGTCTCAATTCGTTTGCCGACTCGTTGTCGGGCTATGTGTTCATGTTTAGACTAGCGAACCTGAACGGACGGCAACCGCGCCGTCAGAATTGGAATTTGCGACGAACCGAGTGCCAAGGCCTGCCGAATCGCGCCTTGCGGGCCAGTTCACCGGCGTATAGGCGGCGGGGATGATGGCGATTTCGGCATGAGCGCGGCGCAGGAAAGGCCAAACGGCCTGTCATTGGCCATTGGTGCCTATGTCATCTGGGGTCTTTTGCCGGTTTATCTGCAGTACGTCCGGCACGTTCCGCCGTTCGAATTCGTCGGCTGGCGCATTGTCTTCACCCTGCCCGTCTGCCTTGCCGCAATCGCCCTGGCGCGCGATTGGCCGGCGCTGTGGCGCGCACTTTCGAACCGGCGAACCGTGCTGATCATGCTAGCCAGCTCGATCCTGATCGGCATCAACTGGTTGGTCTATATCTATGCGGTGCAGACCGGGCACGTTCTGGCGACAAGCCTTGGCTATTACATCAACCCGCTGGTCAACGTGCTGCTGGGCACTGTTTTCCTTGGCGAAAAACTGTCCAACCGGCAGTGGATGGCCGTTGCCCTCGCCACGCTGGGGGTGGGATTGCTGGCCTTCGGTGCGCTGGAAATGCTGTGGATCAGCCTGACGCTGGCCTTCAGTTTCGGCTCCTATGGCATGGTTCGCAAGATCGCCCCGGTCGAATCGCTGCCCGGCCTGACCATAGAAAGCGCAGTGCTGACCCTTCCCGCCATCGGCCTTATCGTCGCGGCGCAGGCCCCCGGCGGTCCGGCAATGGGCCAGGGGCTGGGAACCGACGCGCTGATTGCCTTTTCGGGCGTGATCACCGCAGTCCCGCTGCTGATGTTCGCCGCTGCCGCGCGCCGGATGGATTATTCCACGCTGGGCTTCATCCAGTACCTGACACCCACTATTGTCTTCGCGCTCGGCCTGTTCGTATTTCACGAGCCGCTCCGCCCGATTCAACTGGGCAGTTTCGTGCTGATCTGGGGGGCGATCGGCCTGTTCGTGGCCGATCTCTTCGCCCGCCGCAGCCGGGCTAGGGCCTGATCCGCCAGGCCAGAGTCTCGCCCGCATGGAACGGCACGATGACGGTGCCGTTGGCATCGATGGCATCGGGCACCGGCTGACCTGCCTTTTCCAGCGTTATCGTGCTGTCATTGACCGGCAGGCCATAAAACGCGGGGCCGTTCAGCGCGGCAAATGCCTCGAACCGGTCAAGCGCGTCCTCTTCCTCGAATACCGCGATGTAGCTTTCCAGCGCATGGGGCGCATTGAAGATGCCGGCGCAGCCGCAGGCCGATTCCTTGGCCCCTACGGCATGTGGAGCGCTGTCCGTGCCAAGGAAGAACCGCGCGCTGCCAGAAGTCGCCGCCTTGCGCAGCGCCAGCCGATGTTTTTCGCGCTTGGCCACGGGCAGGCAGTACATGTGCGGGCGCATGCCGCCAACCAGCATGGCATTGCGGTTGATGTGCAGGTGCTGCGGGGTGATCGTTGCCGCGACATTGGCGCCCGCGCCTTCAACGAACTGCGCCGCCTCCTCGGTCGTGACGTGTTCGAACACGACCTTCAGTTCCGGCAAATCGCGCACCAGCGGGGCGAGTGTCCGTTCGATGAACACCGCCTCGCGATCAAAGATATCGACATGGGCATCGGTGACTTCACCATGGACCAGCAGGGGCATGCCGATTTGCGCCATACGTTCCAGCACCTTGCGGATATTGGCAATGGCGGTGACGCCATGGGCCGATCCGGTCGTCGCGTGGGCGGGATAGAGCTTGGCCGCGATGAAGACGCCTTCCGCAAATCCCCGGGCAACCTCATCCGGATCGGTACCGTCGGTAAGGTAAAGCGTCATCAGCGGGGTGAAATCCATGCCTTCGGGCAGTGCCGCCATGATCCGGTCGCGATAGGCGGAAACCCCGGCGCAGTCGGTCATCGGCGGGGACAGGTTCGGCATGACGATCGCCCGGCCGAACTGGCGCGCGGTATAGGGCAGCACGCCCTGCAGCACCGCGCCATCGCGCAGGTGAACATGCCAGTCATCGGGGCGGCGGATCGTCAGTGTTTCCATGGCTTCCCCTTAGTCGCCTCAGTTCCTATTTGTCACCCATGACCGCAACGCTTCTCGCCAATCGCGCCGTGATCCGCCTTGCCGGGGAAGACCTGCACGGCTTCCTGCAAGGCCTTGTCACCAATGACACCAGCGCCCCCCTGCCCCAGTGGGCCGCCCTGCTCTCTCCGCAGGGCAAGGTGCTGTTTGACTTCATCGTGTGGGAGTCCGGCGATGACCTGCTTATCGATTGCGAGGCGCCCCATGCCGAAGTACTGGCAAAGCGCCTGTCCATCTATCGCCTGCGCCGTCCGATCACCATTGCGGTCGATCCGTCGCTGGCCGTCCACTGGCGCGCCGTCGCACAGGGCAACGATCCGCGCCTGGCCGCGCTGGGAACGCGCTGGATTGCCGAGCCATCCGGCACCGCTGCCGATGGCGCCTGGCTGGCGCACCGCTTGTCGCTGGGTGTCTGCGAAGGGCAGGCCGAGCTGGGCGATCTGCTCTGGCTGGAATGCAACGCCGCCGAACTGAACGGCGTGTCCTTCACCAAGGGCTGCTATGTCGGGCAGGAGAACACCGCGCGGATGAACTGGCGGCAGAAGGTGAACCGCCGGCTGATCGTCGTGCCGCTCGACCAGAGCGATCCCGCCCGTCAGCGGGTGACATATCCCACGCTTGGCCTTGCGGTCGATCACCGGCGGGTGGAAGATATCCCCTCTGCCTTGCGCCCCGTCTGGATGGCCGAAGCCTAACCCTTTGCCAGGACGATGCCGGCGCGTTCCGCTGCTTCGATCAGCATCCTTTCGGCCTGATCGCGCGCCGAATCGGACTTGAGGCCAAGCGAGGCGCTGAGCGCTTCGCCCATCATGGCATCGCCCAGCGCCATCAGCACAAGGCTGAGCGTCACTTCGTGCATCGGCTCTTCATCATGGCCGTTGACCTCGTCCACCATGTCATGAATCGCCTCGACAATCGGATCGAGCGCATCCTCATTGCCTGACAGCAGCATCCAGCTGGCCAAAGCGCCGCCGCCTTCCTTGCCAAAGGCATCGAAGGTGAGGTCCACCACCCGGCGCGGGCTGCCCACCCCGGCGCGGGTGGCAAGCACGGCTTCGGCAATGGTCGCGCAGATCGTCCCCGCCAGATGCCGCGCCAGGGCCTTTTGCAAGCCGGAGGCCGATCCGAAATGATGGAGCAGATTGGCGTGGGTACGGCCAATCCGCGCGGCGACCGCCTTCAGCGTCACCGCCTGCGGCCCGGCTTCGATCAGCAGCGCGCGCGCCGCTTCAAGCGCGGCAGTGCGGCTCTCTTCCTGGGTGAGGCGACGCCTTATTGACATGCTTGTAAGTTAACCTATCTTCGCCGGGCCATGAACGCCCATTCGCCCATCGAAATCGAAGCGCGACCCCTTTCGGGTTCCGCCCCCGAAAACCATGAAATCGTCGTGCGCGACCTGCGCTTCAACCGCAAGGAAAAACCCCGCCGCTGGTGGCTGGCGGGCGATCCCGTCGGCACGGCCTGGCACAATGCCCTGTCCGCCACATTCCCGCGCGGCGAAGCTTTCTTCATCGAATCGGTCAAGGCTTTCCGCGATGACGTGCCGCCAGCACTGGCGGCTGATATCCGCACCTTCATCCTGCAGGAAGTGAACCACAGCCGCGAACATCTGGCCTTCAACCGCGCCGCGGTGGATGCCGGTTACGATCTGTCGCGCATCGATGCCCACGTCACCGAAATGCTCGCTCTGGCAAAGGGCCGCCCGCCGATCGTCAATCTGGCGGCGACCATGGCGCTGGAACATTTCACGGCAATCCTCGCCAATCTGTTGCTGACCACGCCGAAAATGCTCGCAGGAGCGGAGCCGGAAGTGGCGGCGATGTGGCGCTGGCACGCGGTGGAAGAAATCGAGCACAAAGCCGTGGCCTATGACACCTTCCTCTACGCCAGCCGGAACATGCCGCGCCGCCGCCGCTGGCTGCTGAAAAGCATCACCATGCTGTCGATCACCCGCCGCTTCGTATCGCACCGCATCGCCGATGCCGTGGATCTGCTGGCCCAAGACGGCATCACCGGCTGGAAGGCGAAGGCCCGCGTGCTGTGGTACGTTTTCGGATCGCCAGGCTATCTGCGCCGGGTGTTCCCGGCCTGGGCATCATACTTCCTCCCGGGTTTCCACCCGTGGAAGCATGATGACCGGCACCTGATTCCCCAGGCTGAAGCCGGGTTGCAAGCCTTCACCTGAAATCAGGCGGCGCGCGCGACGTCCATATTTCCGTCGTCACAGTCACATGGCGCGCCAAGTTCGAGACGGTGTTCAACCGAATCGACCTCATGTCCGCGCGCAAGGCTGAACCGCTTGCGGATCTGGCCGGTGGGCTTGAAACCCACCTTGCGCAGCACTCTGCCCGAAGCCGGGTTATCGACGAAGTGCCCGGCAACCAGATGCTGGTGGCCCAGCGTGCGGGCCAGGCCGATCACCGCGCGGGCAGCTTCGCTGGCATAGCCCTTGCCCCAGTGTTCGCGTGCGAACCAATAGCCAAGCTCGGTATCATCACCGTCCGGCCCCAATCCGACGCAACCGATGATCTCGGCCGGCTTCGAACTGGTAGGCAGGGTCACGAAGAAGTGCGGCATCCGCTTGTCCTGCTGCTGCGCGGCAAACCAGCGGGCATCGTCAGCGGTATAGGGCCAGGGAACCTTGGCCAGGTTCTTCGTCACCTGCTCGTCATCGATACGCGCAAGCAATTCCTGCCAGTCCTCGGGCCAGCCGGGCCGCAGGAACAACCTTTCACTGCGAATGAACATCTATCCAACTCCACTCAGTGGCCCCGCAAGCCGGCTCCTAGGCGGCTTGCATGACAGGCGCATTACGCTTGCGTCTGCCTGCACCGCCTTCGCGGCGCGCTGGCAGACCTGTGCTGAGGGAGAGACGAAAAAAGGGAGACGGGTTGCCCCTCTCCCTCTTTCGAACCAGAATCGCGATGCTCTGGTTTGGGGGCTATCCCGTCAAGGACAGCCCGTTATCGACTGTCCGATTATTCGGCGGCTTCCGCCATGTCGACCGAAACGTATTTGCGGCCGAGCTTGCCATCGTGGAATCGCACGCGGCCAGCCGAAAGCGCAAACAGGGTATGGTCCTTGCCGATACCCACGTTGGCGCCCGGATACACGCGGGTACCGCGCTGACGAATGATGATGTTGCCGCCGATCACTTCCTGACCGCCGAACTTCTTCACGCCAAGGCGACGACCGGCTGAGTCGCGACCGTTACGCGAGGAGCCGCCTGCTTTTTTATGTGCCATGGTCTTCTACTCCAGGAATCTTATTCAGCGGCCTTGGCGGCCTTCTTGGCCGGGGCCTTCTTCGCAGGCGCTTCGGCGTCAGCGGCGGCTTCCTTCTTGGGAGCGGCCTTCTTCTGCTCGGCACCGACGGCGGTGATGCGCAGCAGGGTCATCTGCTGGCGGTGGCCGTTCTTGCGGCGATAGTTGTGGCGGCGGCGCTTCTTGAACACCACGACCTTTTCGCTCTTCGCCTGCGCGATGATCTCGGCCGAGACGACGACGCCCTTGGCATCCTTCACCTCGCCGCCGTCACCGGCCAGCAGGACGTCACCCAGCGTAATGGTCTCACCGGCTTCACCAGCCAGCTTTTCCACTGCGATCTTGTCTCCGGCAGCAACTCGATACTGCTTGCCGCCCGTGCGCACGACTGCGAACATGATACCTACATCCAATTCTGTCTGTCTTTTCCACCCCGGTGCCCGACTCCTACGAATCGAAGTTTGACCATCCGGCGCGCCGAATCCCCCTGAACGCGCAGGGGGGTCCGCAAGAAGCAGCGCCCCTAGTGCAAGCTCCCCCGCCTGTCAACGCCGGAAGCGGGACTTTTGGTGCCGCAGCCTGTCGGTATGGCGCTTGCGCCACGCAGGCGGTATGGCACCGGCATGAGCAGACATTTCCTTCGCACCATCCGGCCGGCACACGCAACCTTTGCCCTTGGCGCCTGCCTTCTGCTTTCGGCCTGCGGAAGCGCGGCCGGCTATCCCGACCTTGCCCGTCGCCCGGCAGAGCGGATTTCCGGCACTGCGCAGCCCGCGCCGCCGCCGGTGGTCACGCCGCCGCCGCCACTGAGCCCGGAAATGCAGGCGCGCCTTGCGCAATTGGTGGAGCGTGCCCGCAGCGCGCATGGCGCGTTCACCGGCGACAAGGCAAAGGCCGATCGCCTGTCTCTGGCGGCGCGCGGCGCAGCCGTTTCCAGCGAGGCTTGGGTGGTGGCGACCGTGGCGCTTGCCGAGCTCGAATCACGGCGCAG
Source organism: Novosphingobium sp. (assembly GCA_046063225.1). Classification (GTDB taxonomy): domain Bacteria; phylum Pseudomonadota; class Alphaproteobacteria; order Sphingomonadales; family Sphingomonadaceae; genus Novosphingobium. The sequence continues at coordinate 13,050 of JBJTLW010000023.1, forward strand.
CGAAGCGATGATATCTCTGGCGGAGCTCGATTCGCTCTACGCCCGGGAAAAGATAGACGGCGGCGATGGGGTTGCCATCGCCGCCGCCCGCGACCAGGTTACCGCATGGGTCGCCGATGAGGATGCGGTGCTGGCCGAACTGAGAGGCCGGTTGAAATCCTGACCGGGCTTGATGGCGCCCTCGGCTGGGTGCCGCCCGTCAGGATTCGTTACGAAATCACAGCATCGCGACGATGACGGCGATGCACAGGCCCCAGAAAACGATGAGCACGGGCAGGATCAGCACCTGCGTCGTGGCTTCCATGGCGGTCAGACGGCCCGAAAGCGTCTGCACGCCGCGATTGGCGAACTGTCCCCAGGACAAGGTCTTGGCCGCGTTGTCCGGATTCATCGCGACCCACTTGTAGCCAAGACCGAAGCCGGCAAGGATCGAGAAGCCGAATACAGCCATGGGGATCGCCAGTTCCGGGTTCATGAAGCAGACGGTCATGATCGCCAGAAAGCTGAAATAGCCAACCAGCGTTCCGATGTAGAGCGCGGGCGGCATTTCGAAGGTGCGGTTCACCCGGGTGCGCACCGGCGCATCGGAAATATCGGCAAGGGCGGCCATGTTGGCCTGAGAAATCTGTTGGGACATCGACGATCACTCCTGTTGTCAGGAGTGGCGATAAGGCTCGACGAACCGCGGTTCTTTGACCGATGTCAAAGGCTGGGAGAGATTGCCCCTTCCCAGCGCGCAAGGTCTTCCCGGTCTTCGGCGCGCGGTTCGATCCAGCGCCACTCGCCGCCCGATTTTTCGCGCTTCCAGAACCACGATCGGCTCTTGAGGTGATCCATGGCGAAGTCGGCTGCGGCAAAGGCATCGCGGCGGTGGCGGGCGGCGGCAGCGACCAGCACGATCGGATCACCCGGCAGCATCAGACCGGAACGGTGCACGATGAGCAAGCCTTCCAGCGCCCAGCGCGCCAGGGCCTGCGATGCCAGTTGCTCCATGCCCGGCAAGGTTAGCGGACCGTAATGGGTCAGCTCCAGCGCCTCGCAGCCCCCGCCGGATCGCACCTGCCCCAGAAAGCTGACCACGCCGCCGGCTGCATCGTGCGCGCCGGTGAAGGCGGCAAGTTCTGCCTGCGGATCGAAACCGCCGGTCAGCAGGCGAACGTCTGCGCCCATGTCAGCCCCCGCTGACGGGCGGAAGGAAGGCCAGTTCATCACCCTCGCCCAGAATCACGCTGCCGACATCCCCCAGCAGTTCGCCATTGAGGGCGCGCCGCACCCGTTCGTCGCACAGGGCAAGCGCCAGTTCGCCAGGAAGATCAGCCAATATCTGCTCGAGCGGGCCCGGCCGCACGGTCATTTCGACAGCCCCTGCCACGTCCTGCAAGCGGCCAAGAAAAACCAGACGCGCACCCACGGCTAGCCGCCGGTCATCGACATATGGCGCGCCAGCGCCGGTTCCGCCCCGCGCCGATCGATGGCGAAATGATGGCGTTCGGGCTTGATCCGCATCGCCGTGTCGAGCGCAGCGCTGAGCGCCTCGTCCGGATTGTCCGACCGCAGCGCCCCGCGCAGATCGACCATCTCTCCGCCGCCAAGGCAGGGATAGAGCTGCCCTGCTGCCGTCACCCGGATGCGGTTGCAACCTTCGCAGAAATTGTTGGTCAGCGGCGTGATCAGGCCGATGCGCCCTCCGGTTTCCGCCACGTCGAAATAGCGTGCCGGGCCGCCGGTGCGGTGATCGCTGGGCGTCAGCGTGAAGCGCTGGTCGAGATCGTCGCGCACGGCGAGAAGCGGCAGGTAGTGATCGATCCGGTCCTCCTCCACCTCGCCCAGCGGCATGACCTCAATCAGCGTCAGGTCCATCCCCTTGCCATGTGCAAAGGCAATCAGATCCGGGATCTCGCCCTCGTTGATGCCCTTGAGCGCAACCGTGTTGAGCTTCACCGTCAGCCCCGCCGCCAGCGCCGCATCGATGCCTTCCAGCACCTGCGGCAGCATGTCGCGCCGCGCCAACCGGGCGAAGGCATCGCGATCGAGTGTATCGAGCGAGACGTTGATCCGCCGCACCCCGGCCTCGAACAGGGCTTCGGCGTGCTGCGGCAATTGGGTGGCGTTGGTGGTGAGCGTCAGCTCGTCCAGCCCATCGCCCAACTTGCGCCCCAGCGCCCGCACCAATTCGATCATGTCACGCCGCACCAGCGGCTCCCCACCGGTCAGGCGGATCTTGGTGATGCCCCGATCGATGAAGCCCAAGGCCATGCGGTGCAGCTCTTCCAGGCTAAGGACGTCCGCCTTGGGCAGGAAAGTCATCCGTTCCGGCATGCAATAGGCGCAGCGCAGATCGCACCGGTCGGTCACCGACAGCCGCAGGTAGGATATGCGGCGGGCAAACTGATCGAGAAGCGGGCGAGTGGTCACGCGCCTATCCTATCACCTTGCCCGCGCCGACGCCATCGAGTGGCAGGTACTGGCCGGTAATGCCCTCCGCGCCGGCCAGCCAGGCTTCGGCGGCGGCAATCGCGGCATCATCGCCGGACACGATGGCGTTGATCCGGCGCGGCGCACAATCGCGGGCCAGCGAGCGGATCGCCGCCTTGCGCCAATCGTCGTGATCGTGGCCGGCTGGATCGAACAGGCAGGTCAGCACGGCATCGTGCGATGCCCGCAATTGCGGCAGGATCGTGCCATGAAAGACGCTGGCCGCGTCGAGATGATCGTCTGGCAGCGGTCCGACCCGGAACAGCAAGGTCAGCGCCGATCCCGCGTCAGCGTCATGCCGATCGCCTCGCCATTCTCGCTGATGGCCAGCTTGACGATCTTTACCGTCACCGAAAGCACCCGGTCATCCTGCACGAACAGCGTATCGCAGATGTGATCGGCAACCGATTCGATCAGCTTGAAGTGCACGCCGGGGGGCAAGGCCTCGGTCGCGGCGAACTTCAGGTCCATGTAGTTCTTGCTGGCCGACAGCGGCGTATCGGGTTCGAAACGCGGCGGCACTTTCAACTGCACCTGAACCGTGATGCGCAGCGGCTGCGGGCGGCCGGTTTCCTCGGAATAGATGCCGGTCAGGACATCGTGTTCCAAGTCTGCCACTTCAAGGATAAGGCTGTCTGCCATGGCGCTGCGCTATGGCTTGGCGCGCGGCCGCTGTCCACCCCGCGCCAACACACCCGCACCACGACCATTCAATACAATTGCGCGTTTGGTATGCCGCCAGCCGCTTGCTAGGCTGTTCCGATAGAACGGGATCGGGAGAAGACCCATGAAATCGCGCCTGTCATTTGCCCTTGCCGCCGTCGCGCTCAGCGCCCCCTTGCTGGTCGCCGCACCGGCCCTTGCCACCAACTTCGCCGTCCTGCTTGGCAGCAGTGAGCGCCCCGATGCCGACAAGGCCCGCGATGCCGATCGCAAACCCGCCGAGGTCATGGCCTTTGCCGGAGTGAAGGCCGGCACAAAGGTGGCCGAACTTGCGCCCGGCGGCGGTTACTACACCCGCCTGCTATCCGCTGCGGTCGGCCCCAAGGGCCACGTCTATACCTTTGCCGGACGGTCCAGCGCCGCGGTGGAAGCCTGGGCAAAGGATCACGCCAATGTCACGCAGGGCGTTGGCCAGCCGGGCGGCACGCTGGCGCCGGTGCCGGTCGACCTCGTGTGGACGACGATGAACTACCACGACTTCAAGAACAACAAGCAGGGCGACAGCGATGCTGCGGCAAAATTCAACGCCGCAGCCTGGGCCGCGCTGAAGATGGGCGGCACCTATCTGGTCAACGATCACGAGGCTGCACCGGGTGCGGGCGTTTCCGTTACCCAGTCGCACCACCGCATCGAATCGGCCGCGGTCATCCGCGAGGTGGAGGCCGCCGGCTTCAAGCTGGTCGGCAAAAGCGACCTGCTGCGCCATCCCGCCGACGATCTGAACAAGCCGCTGCGCGATTCGGAGCGCGGCAAGACCGATCAGTTCCTGCTGAAGTTCAAGAAGGTGAAGCGCTAGGTACTAATCGTTGCGCCAGCGGGCGAAGATGGCGGTGGGCAGCAGCCGGCCGCCATCGCCTTCTTCGCGCACGGCCAGATCACCGTGTTCGATGGTGCCCGGAAGGCCGGCGAAGTGTTCCTCCAGCAGGCCGGCCAGCGCAAGGCTGCTCATCCGCACGGCATAGACCGTCAGGAACAGGAAGCGGCTGTTCTCGTCGAGCAGGCTGCGGCAGTCGGCAATCAGGCCGGGCAGGCCTTCTTCAAGGCGCCAGACTTCGCCTTCCGGCCCGCGGCCGAACTTCGGCGGATCAAGGATGATCCCGTCGTACCGCCGGCCGCGCCGCACTTCGCGCGCGGCAAACTTGGCCGCATCGTCGATGATCCAGCGCACGGGCCGTTCGTTCATGCCGGACAACGCGGCGTTCTCTCGCGCGGCGGCAACCGATTTCTTCGACGCGTCCACGTGCGTCACCGGGCCGTACTGGCTAAGCGACAGGGTGCCGACGCCGGTATACCCAAACAGGTTCATCGTCTGCGCGTCGCTGCGTCCGGCCAGCTGCTCGCCCATCCAGTCCCACACCGGGGCCATGTCGGGGAAAAAGCCGAGGTGGCGGAACGGCGTGCACGAGGCGGTGAAGTTCACCCCCTCGCGCGACAGCGGCCAGCCTTCGCGGGGCACCGGCGCATCGAAATGCCAGCGGCCGCCGCCGTCATCGTCGGACGCGGGGATGAATTCGCCGTGCGCCTGCCAGTCATCGCTGCGCGGCGTCCACATGGCCTGCGGTTCCGGCCGCACGAACCTGTAAGGGCCATAGCGCTCCAGCTTGCGGCCGTGGCCGGAATCGACAAGCCCGTAATCCACCCAGCCCTCTCCGGCGAGGATCAGAGGATTGGTCGCAAGCTTGGCCATCAGCCTTTCGGGACCGCGTGGGTGGCGACGTATTCGGCGACGGAGGCGTAGTCCCCCGGCAGCTCGGTGCAGCGTTCCTCGCGCTCGAACAGATCGCCGACCCGGCTGGGCAGGCTCGGCCGGTGGCCCGTTGCCCGCTCGACCGCGTCGCGGAACTTCGCCGGGTGCGCGGTGGCCAGCGTCACCACAGGAATGGACGCATCGATGCCGGCCGTGCGCGCGGCATGAATGCCGCAGGCGGTGTGCGGATCGATCATCTCGCCGCACTGTTCCCAGCCCCAGCGGATCGCAGCCGACATTTCCGCCGCATCGGTGCGCGAGCTGGAGAACAGCGCCGCAGCGCCTTCGCGCTGGGCGTTGGTCAGTTGCATCGCCTTGGTCGCTTCGAAGCCTGCCATCTGCTCGGCCAGCGCCTTGCCGTCGCGTCCGCCAAGATCAAACAGCAGGCGTTCGAAGTTGGAGGACACCTGAATGTCCATCGACGGGGCGGCCGTCGGCGTTACCGTGCCCTGGCTGTAATCGCCGTTCGCCAGCGCGCGGTGGAGAATGTCGTTGACGTTGGTGGCGACGATCAGCCGTTCGATCGGCAGGCCCATCTGCGCCGCAACATAGCCGGCAAACACGTCACCAAAATTGCCCGTCGGCACCGAGAAGGCGACCTTGCGCGTTGGCGCACCAAGCTGCAGCGCGGCGGCGAAATAATAGACCACCTGCGCCATAAGCCGCGCCCAGTTGATCGAATTGACCGCACCAATGGCAAACCGCCCGGTCATGTCGGTATCGCCGAACATCCGCTTCACCATAGCCTGGGCATCGTCGAACGAGCCTTCGATGGCGATGTTGTGGACGTTGGGCGCCAGCACCGTGGTCATCTGGCGGCGCTGCACGTCAGACACGCGGCCATGCGGGTGGAGCATGAAGATATCGACCCGGTCGCGCCCGGCCACGGCATCGATCGCCGCCGAACCGGTATCGCCCGAGGTCGCACCGACGATGGTGAGATTTTGCCCGGTACGGCCGAGGAATTCCTCAAACAGAAGGCCGAGCAGTTGCAGCGCCACATCCTTGAACGCCAGCGTCGGGCCGTGGAACAGTTCGAGAAGCCAGTTCTGTTCGTCAAGCTGCACCAGCGGCGTCACGGCCTTGTGCGCGAAACGGCCATAGGCTTCGGTCGTCAGTTCGAGCAGGCGTTCCTCGGTAAGGCTACCGGCCACGAAGGGCGCCATGACCTTTGCCGCGAGCTGGGCATAGGGAAGGCCTGCCATGGCCGCGATCTCTTCCGTCGAGAAGCGCGGCCAATCGCGCGGAACGTAGAGCCCGCCGTCCGAGGCAAGGCCCGCGAGCGTGGCGCCGGCAAAGTCGAGCGCCGGAGCGCTGCCGCGAGTGGAGATGTAGTCCATGGCCATCCTGTTCAACTTGGGGGCGCGGTTAGCCGCGCTCGTCCTTCGCGGCAAGGCGCTTGCGCAAGGCAAGCAGGTAAATCACCAGCGCGACCGCCGCAAAGAAGAACCACTGCACGGCATAGGACAGATGATTGTTCGGCACTTCGGCGATCGATCGCGGCGGATTGGCGGAAAGGCCTGCCAGCGGCTGATCGGACACCAGCATCAGCTCACGCGGAGAATGGTCGAACGCCGTGACGATCAGCGGCCGCGAATCCGGCGCCTGACCGATCGAGCCGGAGACGAGGCCACCGCGCCAATCCACCGTGGTGGTCGGATTGCGCGTCGTGCCAAGTTGAACCCGCGCCCCGCCCTCGCAGGTCGCGATAATGCGGTAGCCTGCCTTGCCCGCCCCTTCGGTGGCAAAGCCTGCGGGATTGCGGCAGTCGAGCGTGGCCGGCCGGAACAGGTTTGACGGATCGAACCGGTCGGCCGGAAAGGCGATGGCCGGCGCCGATACGTTCTGCGCCAGGCGGGCCAGTTCGCCCTCCTTCTCGTGCAGCCGGTCAAGCTGCCAGAAGCCCAGGCGAAGCATCACCGCTACGGCTGCCAGCACAATCACCGTAGGGATCACGGGCAGGCGGCGGATCATTCGCTTCTCACATCCTCGTTCCGGACTTCGGCGGCATGGCGATGGTATTCCGCCCCGAGCAGCCAAGCCTTCGCCGCACGCAGGCCGAAAATCACCGAGCCTGCCGTGAACGGGATCCACAGCACGGCATGCACCCACAGCGGCGGGCGGAGTGCGGCATCGAGCCACAGGGCAAGGCCAACGACCAGCGCACCGATGATCAGCGTCAGGAAAGCGGCCGGTCCATCACCCACGTTGAAGCCGGCGAAATCGAGCCCGCACTTGCGGCACTTGTCAGCAAAGTTCGTCAGCCCGGCGAACAGCGACTTGTCACCGCAGCGGGGACACAAACCGAAAAGGGCAGCCTGGGTTTGACCCGGCTGCCCCTTCGTTTCAGGCGTTTCGCCTTCCATCAGTGAACCGGTGCGCCCCAACCGCCCCACACGTAGATGGCGACGAAAAGGAACAGCCACACGACGTCAACGAAGTGCCAGTACCACGCAGCCGCTTCGAAACCGAAGTGCTGGCGCGGGGTGAAGTGGCCCTTGTAGGCGCGAACCTGGCAAACGATCAGCATGATGGTGCCGACGATCACGTGGAAGCCGTGGAAACCGGTCGCCATGTAGAAGGCCGAACCATAGGTGTTCTTGCCGAAGGGGAACGGTGCGTGGGCGTATTCGTAAGCCTGGATGCAGGTGAACAGCAGGCCCAGTGCGATGGTCAGCCACAGGCCCTTCTTCAGGCCGTCGCGGTCGCCATGGATCAGCGAATGGTGCGCCCAGGTCACGGTGCAGCCCGAACACAGCAGGATCAGCGTGTTGAGCAGCGGCAGATCGAAGGGATCGAGAACGGCTTCGATCGCCTTGGGCGGCCACTGGCCACCAACGACATCGGTCAGCGTGCTGGGAAACAGCGAGAAATCGAAGCAGGCCCAGAACCAGCCGAGGAAGAACATGACTTCAGAGGCGATGAACAGGATCATGCCATAGCGCTGGTGCAGCTGCACGACCGGCGTGTGATCGCCGGCGTGCGATTCGTTCACGATCTTGGTGAACCACTGGAACATGGCGGCCAGCAGGATGGCCAGACCGATCCAGGGAACGAAGTGGCACCGGCCAGCTCGTGCATGTACAGCACCATGCCCGTCGTGAAGGTAAGCGCGCCGACCGTGGTGGTCAGCGGCACCAGATCGGGCGGAAGAATGTGGAAATCGTGGTTCTTTGCGCCGGCCATGATGGTCCCCAAGTCCCT
>JBJTLW010000185.1:0-12903 GCA_046063225.1 Novosphingobium sp.
GAAGGCTTCCGACCGTTCGTGCGACAGCAGCGGGTTCAGCGCCTTGCGATAGGGCGTGTGCTCCGGCGGATCGAGGTGCAGCGGCGGCCGGCGGCCGGTGAAGGCCACCTTGGGAATGACATTCTGCTTCGAGGTGATGAACGTGGCCGAATCCGAAGCCGCCCGCTTCACGTCTTCATGGCGTGACAGCGCCCAGAACCCGCCCAGCCCGTTGGTATGCGCCACCGGACATTCGCGCCGCAGCCGCGCATATTCGCGATGCGCGCTGTCAAAGTCTTCCGGAAGTTCGGGATCGAAGTCCTGACGGGAGGTTTCCATGCCAATCCTGTAAAGCTGCGCGAAGGCGCATGCAAGCGCTTGCGTGAAGTGTGAAGCCCAAGAAACCGGCGCTTTGGCGCGCCTACTTCACGCGGTAGAAATCGATGAGAACGCGGTCCGGCTTGCGCACCCCGCGCGCGACGAAGGCGTTGCGCCGCAGCCAGTCAAAGGTGCCGGAACGCACCTTGAAGCTGGGCGTGGTGCGGAAATAGTATTCCGAAGGGTCCACCACTTCGCCCTTTGCCAGACGCTCGGTCACTTCAGGCGAGGCCACGCGCACACCGGGATTGGTCACCTCGATCACCGTGCCGTCCGCCGCTTTCAGGAAATAGCGCGCCTCGACCCGGGCCAGCCCTTCGCTTTCGATCACCTGCCAGTCCCCGCCGCCGGCCAACACCTCGCCCTTCAGCATTGGCCCGTCGACCGACCCACCGGTGATGGCGATGAAGCGTTTGCGCCCGCCATCGGCCTGCCCCATTTCCACCGGCGGAGCGACGAAGACGGTGGCGGTAAAGGCATAGTCCAGCCCCGGCGGCGGCGCGGCGGGCTCTGCCATGGCCACGGCCGGCGCGATGGCCAGACTTGCGAGTGCGAACATGCAGCGCATCGGCATCTCCCGATCAGATCGGATAGTGGCCCGGCAGGGTTTCTACCGTGATCCAGCGCGTTTCGGTGAAGCTGTCGATGCCCTGGCGGCCGCCAAACCGGCCATAACCCGATGCGCCGACACCGCCGAAGGGCATCTGCGGTTCGTCGTGCACGGTCGGGCCGTTGACGTGGCAGATGCCCGAATGGATGCGCCGGGCAACCGTCAGCCCGCGCGCCGTATCGCGCGTGAATACGGCGGCGGACAGGCCATATTCGCTGTCGTTCGCGAGGTCGATGGCGTGCTCTTCGTCGCGGGCGCGGATCACGGCGACCACCGGGCCGAAGCTTTCATCGCGGTAGAGGTTCATCGCATCGGTCACGCCGTCGATCACCGTCGCGTTCATCACCACGCTGTCCCCCTTGCCCCCGGCGACCAGCCTTGCCCCCTTGGCCAGAGCGTCGTCGATCAGCGCGTTGACGTGGGTGATGGTCTTGAAATCCACCACCGCGCCCAGCGGCGTCTTGCCTTCGCGCGGATCGCCGGCGGCCATCGACGCGGCCTTGGCGGCAAACTTTTCGACAAAGGCATCGGCCACGCTTTCCACCACGATGATCCGTTCGGTGGACATGCAGATCTGGCCCTGGTTCATGAACGCGCCAAAGGCCGCGGCCTTCACCGCTTCGTCCAGATCGGCATCGGCCAGAACCAGCAGCGGCGCCTTGCCGCCCAGTTCGAGCAGACAAGGCTTCAGGTGTTCGGCCGCGCGCTTGGCGATGATCTTGCCCACGCCGGTCGATCCGGTGAAGTTGATACGCTTCACCTGCGGCGCATCGATCAGCGCGCCGACAACCTCAGCGGCATCTTCCGGCGCGTTGGTGACGACATTGACCACACCTTCGGGGAAACCGGCTTCGGCGAAGGCCTCGATAATCAGGGCGTGGGTGCGCGGGCAGGTTTCGCTGGCCTTCAGGATCACCGAATTGCCGCAAGCCAGTGGCACGGCAATGGCCCGCACGCCCAGGATGATTGGCGCGTTCCACGGGGCAATGCCCAGAATCACGCCAACCGGCTCCTTCAGCGCCATGGAAAGGCAGCCGGGCTTGTCACTGGGGATGACTTCGCCGGCAATCTGCGTGGTCAGCCCGGCCGCCTCGCGCACCATGGACACGGCGATGCCAAGGTTGAACATGGCCCAGCCCGCGGTCGATCCGGTTTCCGCCATCATCGCTGCAACAAAGGCATCCTTGCGCGCTTCGAGCGCGTCCGCCGCCTTGGTCAGCACCGCGCGGCGCGCGTTCGGCCCCTGGGCGGCCCAAGCCGGAAAGGCTGCGGCGGCGCGCTGGGCAATCGCTGGAATGTCCGCCGCCTTCATGGCCTGCGCCGAGGACGCGACTTCACCGGTAACGGGGTTGATGCGGGTGAATTCCATGGAATCGCTCTCCGGTCAGATTTGGCTATTGTTTATAGCAATATCGACAGTTCGTGCCGATGGCAAGCCTATCGCTTGCCTGTAGCGCCAAAGGCCTCGTCGGCAAATGTGCGCGCCCGCTGGCGCTGGACGGCGGCATCGGGCGCGAGCAGCCAGCCCTGCTTCACCAGCTGCGCCAGCCGGGCATCGAAGCGGGCAAGGTATTCCCGCTTGCCGCCGGGATAGGTCGCGGCCAGCATGCCATCGATCAGGGGCAGGCGCGAAAGCTTGCGGCTCGGCTCCTTGCCGCCGCACAGGCTGGCCGGGGCCGCGCCATAGCGCACCAGCGGCACGTCAAGCTGCGCGGCGCGTATGCCGCCCACCGGATTGCCGAAGCGATCGCGGACGAAATCCTTGCCTGGTTCGGCCACGGCCATGCGCGCGGCGCGGGGCGGTGCCTTGCCGCCATCCACCCAGCGATGCATGTTGACCAGCGCCGCCTGCGCCACATCGCGCATCGGCACATCGGTATAGCCGACTGAGCAGACCGGATCCGGCTGAATGCCGGGATGGCCCCGTGCCGCCAGTTGCAGGCGCGAAGGATCGCTCTGCCCGTCAACACCGCTGTCGCGGTGGCTGGTGCCGCCCAGTTCATAGATCCGGTGCCCGCCCTTTGCCGCATCGCTTTCGCCGCGCATGGGATGAACGTTGGTGATCGCTTCCATCTCGCTGGTCAGTTCGATCACCGGGCTGTCGATCACCGGCAGCAGATCCTTGCGCCGGTCGCGCCCCGGCCCGCCGGTGTTCAGGGGAACGTGGCCAGCCGATACCGCGCCGGCAGAAATGCCGATCAGGTAGCCATCGATTACCGGCCCGCCATCCTTTCGGCGATAACGGTCGTGGAAGCCATATTCGATGAAGCTGCGCTGGATGGATCCGAGATAGGACCAGCCCGACACATAGATGCGCCGGACATTCAGCCCCTTCAGCGGACCGCCCTTGCCGCTTTCGCGCAGCAGCGCGGCGGTCTGCCCGATGGCATCCCAGCGCAGGTCATCGCTCGGCCAGTTGAACGCGGCATAGCGGGCCGGATCGTACCACTTGAACAGCAGCGGCGAGGATACCGGCCACTGCTCCGTCGAAGCCTTGCGCGTCCCCGGATCGCCGCCGATCATCAGCATGGCATAGGCCGTGCCCGAACGCAGGACCATGGCATCGAGCCGCGACCAGTTGCCGTGGGCGAACTGGGGGTGATTGAAGCCCAGTTGCACCACGCCGTTGAAGCGGGCGGAATCGCGGGGCCGGACGATGACCAGCCGGGTGATGAACCCGGTTGGCGGCGATGCCTTGGCCACCGATCCATCGGCGTTTTCGGCCCAACTGAAGCCGTCCGCTTCGATCAGATATTCTTCCTGGACATAGCCGGCCTTGCGCATGGCGGCATCTTCCGGGGTTCCGGGCAGGACAACCGGCGCGAAAATGCGCGAAATGTCGGTTTCCACCAGCGGCCCGATCCAGCGGGCATCGCGGGCCGTCGCCGCGCTTCCGGCGAAAATCAGCACAAGACACAGCGCATTGCGGAGAAGCCGGATCATGGCGTTCAGTCCTTTCGGCAGACGTAGGATAGGGCGAAATCGGGATTGCCCGCGCCGGTGAAGCGCGCCTGGGCTGGCCAGGGGCACAGCAGGCGGGTGCGCAGCGGCATGGCCTTTGTGGCAACGATGGCGTCGGGGGCGCGGCCTTCCAGCACCCAGCGCTCCAGCGCGGACAGCAGGTCGTGCTGGGCATCGACACGCGGCGCATCGCCCCCGGCCCCGCCAAACAGGTCCGCCCCCGGCCCGCCGCGGCAGTGATCCATCCCCGGCACCATGTAGAGACGCGCCGAGTGCGCCAGCGCCGCGCCGTGGCGCCGTTCCAGCGCTTGCCAGTAATCCAGCGTCGGCAGCGCGGAAACCAGCGGATCGTCCCAACCCTGATAGACGATCAGCTTGCCGCCGCGCCGGATGAAGGGTTCGATCGCCGGATCGTCAGCATGCAGGTTCATCACCCGGTCGATGGCGGGAAGATCGCTCGCCAGGCTGAAGCGCCGCGCGTCCCAGTTGGCATCGCCGTGCACCCCTTGGGCAAACAGGACGGTCGCCAGATAGCTTGGCCCCGGCGTGAAAGGCTCGGGCAGGGGCGCGGGCGAAACCGGCGCGGTGGGCAGCAGTCCGCCATCGATGCGCCGGCCATTTTCATCAAAGAGCGGCGCTTGCAACTGGCGCACGGCGGCGACTTGCGCGGCGCCCAGGCATTGCCCCGCCGCCCCGCCATCCTGCCCCGGCTTGCACAGCAGACTGGCGGGATCGAAAGCGCAGGTGCGCGGATCGTCCACCACGCCGTCTTTCACGCCGTCCTGCCCGTCGCACTGCGCAATCGCGGAACGATGGGCGAGCGTCCAGGCCCATGCCGGCATGGCCGCGCCCCATTGCGAATGGCGCTGCATCTCCCACAGGCGGCGGGCGGACATTTGCGGCGTGTTCACCCCCGGCGCGCCCGCGATGATCCCGTCGAAATCGGCGGGATAGCGTTGCAGTTCGGTCATCGCCTGACGCCCCCCGCCCGAACAGCCGACGAAAAAGGCATGGGATTGGGTGCGGCCATAAAAGCGGGCGATCAGCGCCTTGGCCTTTACCGCCAGCAGATGGTTGGCGCGGTGGGCGTAGTTCGCCGCCCGGTCGGGCCGCCGCAGCAGCCATGTGGTGTCGCTCGCCTTGTGCCCCGTATCGGTGCTGGCCGAAGCGTAACCCCGCGCCGCGCCGCGGGCCAGTTCGCGCTGGTTGAAGCTGCCCGCCTGCCCGCCAACTCCGCCCACCAGCAGGCGGCGGTTCCACGCGGCATTTTCGGGGAGCCACAGTTCGAAGCCGATCTCTTTCTCGATCCGCCCCTCGATCCGGCAATAGGCCCCACCCGGCCCTTCGCTCGCCCGGTCGATGCGCACATCCGCCACCTGCAACTGCGCCGCGCCATCGCAGACCCCGGCCCGCGCCGGGGTGCCAGTCAGCGCCAGCAAGGCCGCACCCAGGCCGATGCCGGCGCGGCGCATCATTTCCGGATCAGGGGCAGGCTTACGCTCGAAGGATGGTCCTTGTCGCTGAGCAAGGTAATCCGCGCCGGTTGAGCATTGGCGTTGCGCGCCCGTTCCCGCCAGTCGGAGCCAGCGACCGTGATCTGGATGCGATGACCGGCTGCGAAGACGTAGCTGGCCGGCATGATGTCAAAGGTGAGCCGCACCGGCACGCCCGGCTGCAGAGGCTGCGCATCCTCGGCAAAGGCGCGATGCCACGGTATGCCCGGCAAGGCCCAGGGCGCTTCACCAAGCTTGCGCAGGCTGGCCTTGAGCCGACCTTCGGTAACCACCTTTACCGCACTGTCCGGCGCGACATCCTCGACATAGAGGAACAGGTTGGCATCGGCGGTATCGGCGGCAATCCAGACATCGGCGATGCCGTGGCCGGTGAATTCTGCTGCGCTCTTGAGCGGAGCCGCAGCAATCGACAGGCCGTTGCCCGGCAGGTGACACGGCTGCATGAAGGCGCCTTGGCCGCTGTTGGTGCAGGTGACGTCGTAGTTGACGGCAAAGTCCTGCTTCAGGCCATCCCTGATGACGGCCCCTTCCTTCAGGCCCGAGCGGGTCAGGGCAAATTTCACCTGTGCCGCCTGCGGCAGGGGCCAGGTGGCGGTGGAGCGCCATTCCCCCGCGCCGACGACGAAATAGTGGATGGGATCGTCCCGATCGATGCCAGTGTCGATGCCCTTCAGGTGGCGATCGAAAAAGCGGTGCGCTTCCTGCGCCAGAGCGAAATCGTCGTTCTGACAGTGCAGCCAGTCACCGATGACGATACGCGTGCCGGGTATGTTGAGCAGGGCAATCAGCCCCTGATCGCGCAGTTCATCGCGCCAGCCGCCAACGATGTACAGCGGCACCCCGCCTTGCAGGATATGCGGTTTATAGCTTGATGCGCTGCCTTCGGCCCAGAAGGTGCTTTGCAGCTGGGGCGAGAAGCTGTCGCGATAGGGCAGCGCCTTCCACACGTCGAACAGCGGCACGCCGCGCTGGTGCTCCTGCGCGGCCTGGCGCAGCAGAACCTTGCCTTCGTCCCCCGCGATTGGCGGGATGGCCATGTCCTGTTCGATCGTCCGCGTCGGACCGGTGCCCCATTGGGCGAAAATCCCGCCCCGGCGCATGGCGTCGTACTTGTTCCAGGAAAAGCAGCCCGCAAACACGGCTTTCAGCGCCGGCGCGTGCATGGTCATGGCGTGAAGAGCGGCATCGCCCGTGTTCGAGCAGCCGTATTGCCCCACCTTGCCATCGGACCACGGCTGGCGTGCCAGCCATTCGATCACTTCATAGGCATCGGCATCTTCGTTGCGGTCATGATAGCCGCGCATCGTGCCAAAGGACTGGCCGTTGCCGCGCCGGGCAACCTGCACCACGACATAGCCATGCGCGGTGAGCAGCGGCATCGATCCGAAACCGCCCTTGCGCGGGCCTACGCCGTCGCCATCCTGCTGGGTGGCGCTGAGGCTGTGATGCCAGATGACCGGGAAGCGGCCATCCACCGGTTTCCCGCCCCGCGCCGGCCGCGCGACGAGGACGCCCAGCCGGGTGCCGTCGCGCATCGGCAGATAGAACGTCTCGGTGATCTGTCCGTCGAACTGGCGCGGCGGCTGGTAATGGCCGAAGCTGGACGCGGCGGCGGCCGGAGTCAGAACTGCCTCGGCCGCCGATGGCTGAGACGGAACAGGAAGCGGACCCGGCGCCGTTTCGCCGGCCCGAGCCGCGGCGCTGGACAGGACCAGCGCCGCAGCCAGGAAACCAGCCTGCCGCATCAGAAACGGGTGCGCAGCGAAGCCGAAACCATGCGGCCCAGCGGGCTGGCCACCGTCGGATCGAAGCCGCCACCGCCGTTGTTGGTCGGTGCCAGATCGGCGAAGGGCGGTGCCTTGTCGAACAGGTTGGTGACGTTGACGCCAAGCTGGAAGCGCTTGGTCACACCCAGCATTTCGCCGAAGTCATAACTCGCCGAAAGGTCAACCGTGGTGTTCGCCGCGATCTTCGGCTTCAGCGTCGACAAGGTGTTGTTGTAGCCATTGGTATAGTTGGCAAAGACGTTGAAATTGAACGGTCCGTGCTCAAGCTGAAGCGCCGCGCGGGCACGGAACTTGAGCGGGAAGTCGATGTTGTTCAACTGCTCCAGAATCGCGCCGCCCGGCGTCAGCGCAACCTTGTAGTGGAAGAACCGGCTGCCGCGCACCGAAGCCCGCAGGCGCGTTTCGGCGCCAAGTTCGAACGGAACCACCAGGCCAAAGTCGATGCCCTCGGCAAGGGTCACGCCCAGGTTGTTGCTTCTGCCATCGATGAAGGCGCGGTTGCCCGCCGCCAGCGCATCTGTGACGGTCCGTCCGTTGGCGATGGTGATGCCGTTGTTGAGCTGGGCCTGGACGGCCGCCTGCCCCGCCGCGCCGCGCTGGATGATCGAACTGAACAGCGATTCCTGCCGAAGGACGTTAAGGTTCGACAGGTAGGAGTTGATCTGGCCTTCATACTTCAGATTGAAATAGTTGATGCTCAGCTGGGCGCCCGGCATGAAGCCGGGGTTGTATTCGAAACCGAACGACCAAGTGCGCGCGGTTTCCGGCTTCAGGTTGAGGTTGCCGCCCGAAAGCGCGATACCTTCCACCGTCGCCCCGGCGCCCCCATTGGCAGTGGGATCGAAGTAGTTCTGAAGGAACAGCTGGCTGCCACCGGCGCTGACAAGGTTGGTCAGCAGCGGAGCGCGGAAGCTTTCGCCATAGCTGGCGTGGATCTTCAGATCCTCAACCGGCGACCAGTTGATGCCGAACTTGGGGTTCTTGGTCGTGCCGACGTCGCTGTAATGGTCGATGCGGCCAGCGATATCGAGATCGAGGCTGTGGAAGCCCGGCACTGCGTTTTCATCGCCGAAGATCGGAATGAGCAGTTCGGCAAAGGCCGAGCTGACTTCGCGGCGCAGCATCTGGTCGGTGCCGGTTTGCGCACCCTTGCGCCCACGGATCTGGCCGGTGCGTAGCTGGGTCTTCTGCCATTCGACACCGAACGCCAGCTTCACGTCGCCGCCCGGCAAGGTGAACAGCGAGCCGTCAAGCTTTGCCCCCGCATCGACGAACTTGGTCTTGCCGTCGGTATCGGTCAGGTTGTCGAACACCGAGGCAATCGTGGCCGCGCTGTTGCCGCCAGCCGTGCCGAACGGGTTCAGCGCTGTCGCAGGATCGCTGCTGCGCAGCGCCGCCGCCAGGTTGGCCGAATCCGTGCCATTGCCGACTGTGAACACGTGATCGTGGTTGTAGCCGCCGGTGACATAGGCATTCATGTTCCACTTGGGCGACAGCGCGATATCGACGCCGCCCGTGAACTGGTAGGCTTCGGAGGTGATGTCGCTCGTCGTGTTGGGGCCGTAGATGCCCGAAAAGATCAGCTGCACCGTCTCGCAGCGGGCCGTCGAAGGCACGCCGGCGCTGGGCGGGCAATTCGCCAGGGTTGCGCCGGCCGGTGATACGAAAAACGCATTGGTATTCGGCACGACGACATTGGCCACGCCCGGTGCCGAGCGGCGGAAACCGTCGCGGCGGGCGTAGAGCGCAGTCGCGAAAAAGTGGATGTTTTCACCCAGGTCCTGATCGAACGTCAGCACACCGCTGTTGGTTTCCTGTTCGGGCAGGATGTCGGTGGTCTTCAGATTGTCGCAACGGTTTACCGTTCCTGCGACCAGGTTCGTGGCCGTCGCACCGCTTGCCGGAATGGCATAGGTGGACGTCACAGCCGACGAACCGGAGCCGGTGGTGATGGAAATCGTTCCGGGGTTGCACTGACCCACGGTGCGGTAATCGGCTCCGCCGAGCGAGGTCAGGTCGGCACGGTAGAAATCGCGATCGAGACCCGAAAGCGCGCTGTGCCAGGAATGCTGGCCCGAAAGTGTGAACCGGCCGGTGCCCCAGTCGGCCCCGACGATCGCGTTGGCCGTGAAGTCGCGGTAACCGTCGGCCCAGCCGTGCTGCACATCAACGCCGATGCCGGTATATTTGCGGCGCAGGATGAGGTTGGCAACGCCGGCCACAGCATCGGAGCCATAAACCGCCGAAGCGCCGTCCGCGATGATTTCGACGCGTTCCAGTGCAATGGCGGGAATGTTGCCCGGATCGACCGATGCGCCCAGCGTACCCTGCCCGACCGCACGGCGGCCATCGAGCAGCGTCAGCGTGGCGAAGGGCCCAAGGCCGCGAATGTTGATGGAGTTGCCATAAACGATGTTGCCGGCGCCGCCCGACTGGTTGCGCGCGGAATCGGTGACGCCAAAGTTGAAGATCTGCGGCACTTCACGAACGAGTTCGGTGGTCGTGGTCGAAACCGAGGCATCGATGTCCGAGCGGCCGACCTGGATCAGCGAGGAACCGACCGGCGGTTCACCGCGGATGGAGGTGCCGGTGACGACGATTTCCGCGTCGGCCTTGGCCTCGTCAGCGCCCTCGTCCGCCGCCGTCTGCGCAAACGCCGTGCCGGGCATGGTCAGCGCCAGTGCCAGTGCAAGGCTGGATGCCCGCGAAAAAATCTTGCCAGAAAGTGCCATAAGTTCCCTCCCTCATGCTGGCAGCGGACGGAGCCGGGGAAGGACAGGCGTGACGCACGAGCGCCGGTCATCATCCTCACCCAGGCCTGTCCGTTTGCCGGAATTGGCTTGTCACCCGGTCATGCCGGGGTTTGCAGGCTGATAATCGAACAATAGTGGAAAAAGTCAACTATCGATTCAAAAAATTGTTATGAGGTAGTGCGATCTGCCTCACGGACGACGGCTTCGTACATGCGGTCAAGCAGTTCGTTGAGCGTGGCGTGTTCGGCATCGGTCAGCTGGTGCAGCGCGGCGCCTTCCACCGATTCCATCTGGCGAAACAGGGCATCGAGCTGCCGGTCGCCGTCGGGCGTGATGTAGAGCGCGTGGCGGCGCCGATCGTGCTTGGAGCGGCGGCGTTCGGCCCAGCCATACTTCTCCAACTCGTCGACGATGGTGACCGTGACCGACTTGTCCAGCCCCACTTCGCGCGACAATTCGCTTTGCGACACGCCGGGATTGGCGCCGATGATCGCCAAAGACGAGAACAGGCCCGAACGCAGGCCCATCTCCGCTGTCGCCTGGGCAAACTTGCGCGACAGCAGGTTCTGCACGCGGCGCAGCCGGAAGCCGACGAAATCCCCCAGCCGCCCCAGCGACAGCGGTTCGTGCGCCTGTTCGGCCGATCGTACCTGCATCAGATTCTTGCTCGCCATGTCCAGCCTGTCATCGAATTGGTTGACAGCAGAAATAGTTGAAATATTCTACTGTATGGAACGCTGTTGTATTTGAGGCAGCTTTCCGGACTCTGTCAACCTCGGCACCAGACGCGGCGGCACGGCAGGGGGGCGAGGAGAGGCATGGTTTCAACAGATTCCGACGATATCGCCATGAGCGATCTGGGTCCGGCGCACGATCATCCCGGCCGCAGCCCGATGGCACGCATGGCCTATCTGCTGGGCGGCGCGGGGCTGCTGGGGGCGACGGCAGTCGATTCGCTGGCGGTCGCCGGGCGGCACATCGGCCTGCCGGTGCTCGGCTCTATCGAGCTGGTTCAGGCGGCCGTCGTCCTGCTCGCCAGTTCGGCCATGCTGATCGCCACGCTGGTGGGCGAGCACGCCTCGGTCCACATCGTCACCGAGCGCCTGCCCGCCGGTACTGCCGCTCGTCTTGCGCGCGGCGCTTCGGTGGTCTGCGCGCTTGCCTTCACGCTCATCGCCATCGGTTCGGCCTGGATCTGCGTCGAACTGTGGGACGGGTTCGAGCGGACCGAACTGCTGCACCTGCCGCTGCGCTGGCTGCGCCTGCTGTGGGTCGTCTTCGCGCTGCTGACCGCCTTCGCCTTTGCCCGCCGCGCCCTGAGGAGCCCCGCATGATCGCGCCGGAAATGATCGGTATGCTGGGCATTACCGTGCTGCTCGCCCTGCTGGCACTGGGTGTGCCCATCGGCGTCGGACTGATGCTCGTCGGACTGGGCGGGCTGGCCGTGATGATTTCGCCCGAAGCGGCGCTGATCAAGGGCGGCGTGCTCTCTTTCGAGGTGATCTCGAAATACGAATTGGGCGTTCTGCCGCTGTTCCTGCTGATGGCGCACATCTGTTTTGCCGCCGGGGCAAGCCGCGATTTCTTTGACGTCGCAGCGAAATTCGTCGGCCATCGGCGCGGCGGGCTCGCCCTTGCCTCGATCGGCGGCTGCGCGGGCTTCGGCGCGATCAGCGGATCAAGCCTTGCCACGGTATCGACCATCAGTTCGGTCGCCCTGCCGGAAATGCGCCGCGCGGGATATCACCCCGGTTTCGCGTCCGGCGCGCTCGCGGCTGGCGGCACGCTGGGATCGCTGATCCCGCCATCGGGCGCGTTGATCGTCTTCGGCATCATCGCTGAACAGTCCATCGGCAAGCTGTTCGCCGCCGCCGTGGTGCCGGGCGCAACGCAGGCGCTGCTCTACATGGTGACCATCGTCATCCTCTGCGCAATCCGGCCCGAACTTGGCCCGGCAACGCAGCGCGTGCCGTGGCGTGAACGGCTGCCCGCCCTGCGCAAGGTGGCCGATATCTTCCTGCTGATCCTGTTCGTCATCGGCGGGCTGATGATCGGCTGGTTCACGCCGACAGAGGCGGCCTCGGTCGGCGTCGTCGGCGCGCTGGTGCTGCTGACGGTGCGCGGCGGTTTCCGCCTCTCGACGATCACCGAGGCGGTGAAGGCCACGCTGCGCACAGCCGGCATGATCTATGTCGTGATCATTGGCGCGCTGCTGTTTGCCAACTTCATTTCAGTGAGCGAGATCACCGAGGCGCTGTCCGGCGCGGTTACCGATCTGCACGCCAGCCCGCTGGTGGCGATCATCTTGATGACGCTGATCCTGCTGCTGCTGGGCTCCTTCCTTGATGGCCGTGACGATGGCGGTCCGATTGAAGCCTCCCCGGATTGCCAGCAGCAGGAGCGAAACGACTACACCGACCGACGCGGCCTCGGTCGGGGTGAACCAGCCGATCATCATGCCGCCGATAACGAAGAAGATCAGCGCGAAGATGTCGATTACCTTGCGCAGGGCGGGCAGGCGCTCTCGCCAGGGCACGCGCTCAGTGGCTGGACCCAGCTCCGGCCTGAAGGCGCAGAGGATCATGATGGTGATCATGTAGAACACCGCTTGGCTGAGGCCCGGGACGACCGCCGCAGCAAACAGCTTGCCGATCGACTGTTCGGCAATGATGCCGAACACAATAAGGGCGCCCGATGGAGGAATGAGTGAACCGAGCGTCCCGCCGGCGGCGAGCGCGCCCGAAGCAAAACCCGGGTGATAGTTCGCCCGGCGCATTTCCGGCAAGGCCACCGAACTTATCGTCGATACGGTGGCCAGGCTCGATCCGCTGATCGCACCAAATCCCGCACATCCGGCAATCGATGCTAGGGCGAGCCCGCCGCGGCGATGGCCGACGAACTTGGCGGCAACGTCGAAAAAG
>JBJTLW010000024.1:0-16584 GCA_046063225.1 Novosphingobium sp.
CGGCCCTTGGGCATGATCGGCAGTTCTTCGCGGGTCTTGTCGGGCCACATGCCCAGGCCAAGGAAGCCGATGCCGAACTTCTCGCCGATTTCCTTCACCTGCTTCAGGTGCCGCCCGGTTTCTGCGCAGGTCTGGTGCAGGTTTTCCAGCGGTGCGCCCGACAGTTCGAGCTGTCCGGCGGGTTCCAGGCTGACGTTGCCGTCATCGCCGGCCAAGGCAATGATCTTGCCGCCTTCCTCGATCGGCTTCCAGCCATAGTCCTGCAAGGCTACGAGCAGATCGTGAATGCCGCCCGGCTCGTCATAGCTCGGCGCCCGATGATCGGCGGTGGAGAAGACGAGCTTTTCATGCTCGGTGCCGATGCGCCAGCGTTCGCGGGGCTTTTCGCCCTTGACCATCGGCGCCACGAGATCCTCGCGGCGTTCGATCAGGGGATCGTTGCGATCTGAAACCTGTCTCGTGCTCATGGCGTGCGAGTTAGTGTCTTGTGCGCGCCCGCGCCAGTGCTTTTCGCTTATCGATGCAATTGCGCGGCTTATGCTTTCCAGTCGCCGGCAATGCCCATCCACAGCGCCACACCGCCGATCGCCGCGGTTTCGCCCCGCAGGATACGCGGGCCGAGCGAAATGGCGCGGGCCTGCGCCAAGGCGCGGATCGCGGTGCGCTCGGCATCGTCAAAGCCGCCTTCCGGCCCGGTGAGCAGCGCGGCCGGGGCGGGGCTGGCGGAAAAGGCTGCGGCGGCAGGCTCGCCGCCGTTTTCGTCCGCGAAGAACAGGGTTCGGTCCGCCGCCCAGCCCCGAAGCAAGGCATCCAGCTTCACCGGTTCGGCCAGTTCGGGAAGCGCGGTACGGGCGCATTGCTCGGCTGCTTCGGTCAGGATGGCGCGCGCGCGGTCAAGGTTCAGCTTGTCCGCTACACAGCGACGGGTGATGACGGGTTGAATCCGCCGCACACCCAGTTCGCAGGCCTTCTCCAGCACCAGATCGAACCGGTCCTTCTTGAGCAGCGCGGCGCAGAGCGTGAAATCGGGGACAGCCTCGCGCGGGCGCAGCAGGCGTTCCGGCTCGACGAGGACATCGCGCTTGCCCGCAGACACCACACGCGCCGCCCATTCGCCGGTCACGTCGTCGCACAGGATCACCGCATCGCCTTCGCCAACGCGCATCACGCGGGCCAGGTAATGCGCCTGCCCGCCTTCGATGGACAGGCTGGCGCCGGCGGCCAGTGGACCGGGAACGAACAGGCGCGGCGCGCTTTTGGGGGGCCAGGCGGGGGTTGCGGGCATGGGGGCACATAGCCTGATCCTCTCCATTTTGCGAAGCCAAATGGGGAGGTGGCGCCGCTCAGCTGTGACGCAGGGGCAATCGGCCCTGACTCGAAAACCCCTCCGACCCGCCTCCGGCGACACACCTGCCCATTTGCGCTTCGCGAAAATGGAGAGGGCCGCTAAGTCAGTCCGATGACGTCCCAGATCGTACCCGACAGCCAGCACCGCGGTATCGTCGCCGCCCTGCCACAGCCCCTGCGCGATCTGGCGCAGTTGGCCCGGTTTGACCGGCCGATCGGCTGGTGGCTGCTGTTCTGGCCCTGCGCCTGGGGCCTGCTGCTGGCAGGCGGCGCGGCGCGGTGGGATCTGCTGTGCTGGTTCCTTCTGGGATCGATCGCCATGCGCGGCGCGGGCTGCGTCTATAACGACATTGTCGATGCCGATCTGGACCGGCAGGTGGCGCGCACCGCCGCACGGCCGGTGGCGAGCGGCCGTGTGTCCGTCAAAGCCGCCTGGATCTGGCTGCTGGCGCTGTGCGGGGTCGGGCTGGTCGTCCTGCTGCAGTTGCGCTGGCAGGCACAACTGGTGGCGCTGGGCAGTCTGGCATTGGTCGCGCTCTATCCCTTCATGAAGCGCTGGACGCCGTTTCCGCAGGCCTGGCTGGGGCTGGTCTTCACCTGGGGCGTGCCGGTCGGCTGGATTGCCCTAACGAACGCGGCGCTCCCGGCCATGGCCGCGCTCTATGCCGGTGCCGTGCTGTGGTGCGTGGGCTATGACACGATCTACGCCTGCCAGGACCGCGAGGATGACGCGCTGGTTGGTATCGGTTCGTCGGCGCTGGCGCTTGGCCGCCATGTCCGCACCGGCGTGGTCCTGTTCTATGCCGGGGCCGTGACCTGCTGGGCGCTGGCTTTCTGGATCATGCGTGGAGACGCGCTGGCTCTGCTGGCGCTGGCCCCGGCTGCCGCGCACCTTGGCTGGCAGGCGCTGACGCTGGACGATGGCGATGGCGACAACGCACTCGCCCGCTTTCGCTCCAACCGCTTTGCCGGCCTGCTGATGGCTGCCGCCTGCTGGGTTGTCGGCAATGCCTGAGGACGCCGCCTGATGTGCAACCTCTACCGCATGACCAAGGGCACGCAGGAGGTTGCCAGGCTGTTCGAGGCAGAGGCACCCGTCGGCCTGAATGTCGCGGACGAACTCTATCCCGGCTATCCCGGCATGGTCGTCGCCGAAGGGCAGGTGCGGGCGATGCACTGGGGCTTCCCGCTGGTGCTGAAGGGCAAGCAGGGGCAGAAGCTGAAGCCCAAACCCGTGACCAACGCGCGCGAGGACAAGCTGCTCACCGGCTTTTGGCGGGACAGTTTCGTCCACCGCCGCTGCCTTGTTCCCGTGACGCAATGGGCCGAGGCGGAAGGGCCGAAGGGCCAGATGACGCGCACCTGGTATGGCCTGCCCGATGCCGAACTGTTCGCCGTTGCCGGTCTGTGGCGCGCCAGCGAGGAATGGGGCGAAGTCTATACGATCGTCATGGTCGATGGCCACCCGCAGATGGCCGAAGTGCATGACCGGATGCCGGTGATCCTGTCCCGCGCCGCGCAGAAATACTGGCTGGATGGCACGCCGGATGATGCGCTGGCCCTGTGCCAAACGTGGGAAGGGCCGCTCACCGTCGAAAAGACGGCAGAGCGCTGGGCCGGCAAGGGGCCGGGCGCGCCGGTGCAGCAGGGCTTGCTTTAGATCTCAAGCGGCTCCAGCTTCGCGCCATGCCGAAACAGGAGACATCGATGCGCCTTACGCTGACCGCCGTGCTTGCTTTCGCCCTGACGCCAGTTGCCCCCGGGGCCGCACTGGCGAAGGCGCCTGCCGTTGCGCCGCACAGCGAAGATGCGCGCCTTACCGCCTTTCTCGACGCCGAATTCGCCGCCGATCTGAAGCTGCGCCCGCAACTCGCCACTCGGCTGGGCCTGAAGGACGGCATCGACCGTTGGGACGATACCACCGCCGCTGGCCAGTTGCGCCGCCTGCAGGCCCGCCGGGCGAGTGTCGCCCGCATGAAAAAGGCCTTTAACCGCGCCCGGCTCTCGGATGCCGGCAAGACCAATTACGATATGTGGATTGTCGAGCTGGAACGGCAGGAGCTGCAATTCCGCTTCCGCCGCTATCAGCCGCCGTTCTATTCCACGCTTTATTCGGCCCACGCCCAACTGCCCGATTTCCTGATCAACACCCACACGGTGAAGGATGCGGCCGACATGCGCGGCTATATCGCGCGGCTTCAGGCGCTGCCGAAGATGCTCGACACGGCGCGGGTGCAGACCGTGCAATCGCAGGCCCAGGGCATTCGCGTGCCGAAGTTCCAGGTGGAACGGATCATCGGATCGGTCGCCGCGCTGACCAGCGGTGCGCCGTTTGACGGCGGCGCCGATTCGGCGCTCATGGCCGATGCGCGGGCCAAGGTCGGCAAGCTGGTTGCCGACGGCAAGATCGGCGCCGATGAGGGCAAGACGATGCTCGAATCGGCGGCTGCGGCCATCCGTGCGACCAAGCCGGCCTATGAACGGATCGGCGCCTGGGCCAAGGCAGCCTTGCCTGCCGCGCCGTCGGGTGTGGTTGGTGCCGGATCGCTGCCGGGCGGCGCGGCGTGGTATGGCGCGGCGCTGAAGCTCAACACCACGCTCGATCTATCGGCCCAGCAGGTGCACGGCATCGGACTGGCCGAAGTGAAGCGCATCGAAGGCGAACAGGATGCGCTGGCGCGGCAGGCCGGCCTTGCCGATCGTCACGCCTTCTACGCGGATCGCGCGGCCAAGTTCCCGCCGCAGACCTACACCGACGATCTGCGCAAGGCCTATCTCGACGCCGCCAACGCCGCCATCGCGCGCAACCGCGAACTGCTGTCCGCCCGCTTCAACCTGAAGCCCGCGCACCGCATTGAAGTGGTGCGCGAACCGGCGTTCAGCGAAGTGGCGGGCGGGGCCGCGCATGCCGCCGGGCCAAGCCCCGATGGGTCGCGCCCGGGCCGTGTCTATCTCCACCTGCTTGGTGAAACGCTCGATCCCGCCAAGACGATCGACCTGATGTGCCACGAAGGCGTGCCGGGCCACGTCATGCAGGGCGATATCGCCGTGCGGCAAACCGGCGTGCCGAAGTTCCGCACCGCCGGCGGCTATGTCGCCTACAGCGAGGGTTGGGCGCTTTATTCCGAGCAATTGTGCAAGGAAATGGGCGCCTATCCGGACATCGCATCAGACTTCATGCGGCTCGATGCCGAACTGTTCCGCGCCTCGCGTCTGGTCACTGACACCGGCCTTCACGCCATGGGGTGGAGCGAAGACAAGGCGGTGGCCTATATGACCGAAACCGGTCGTCTGCCGGGGCAGCAGGCGCGGTCGGAAGTGCGCCGCTACATCACGCTGCCGGGGCAGGCGACCGGCTACAAGATCGGCATGATCACCATCATGCGCCTGCGCGCCAAGGCGGAAAACGCGCTTGGCCGGCGGTTTGATATCAAGGCCTTCGACGATCTGGTGGTGGGTGGCGGATCGATGCCGCTGCCGTTGCTGGAACGCCGCGTCGATGAATGGATCGCGGCGCAGAAATAGGCTGGCGCACGGCGGCGGTTCACTCCGCCGCCAGCAACTCCTCGGCCCCGCCAAGGTCCACGCTGACAAGGCGGCTGACGCCCTTTTCCACCATGGTCACGCCGAACAGGCGGTGCATCCGGCTCATCGTCACGGCATTGTGCGTGACGATGAGATAGCGGGTATCGGTATCCTTGCTCATCGCGTCGAGCAGGTCGCAGAAGCGCTCGATATTGGCATCGTCCAAAGGCGCATCGACTTCGTCGAGTACGCAGATAGGTGCCGGATTGGTTAAAAATAGCGCAAAGATAAGTGCGACTGCGGTTAACGCCTGTTCGCCGCCCGAAAGCAGCGTCAGCGATTGCAGGCGCTTGCCCGGCGGCTGCGCGAAAATTTCAAGGCCGGCCTCCAGCGGATCGTCGCTGTCGATCAGCGCCAGGTGTGCCTGCCCGCCCTGGAAGAGCTTGGCGAATAGCTGCTGGAAATGGCCGTTGACCGCCTCGAACGCGGCGCGCAGACGTTCGCGGCCCTCGCGGTTGAGGTTGCCGATCGAGCCGCGCAGGCGGTTGACGGCCTCTGCCAGTTCCGCCTGTTCGGCCAGCGACGCGCCGTGGCGCTCTTCGGCGGATTTGAGTTCCTCGGCCGCGACCAGATTGACCGGGCCGATGCGTTCGCGGTCGGCAACAAGGCGGTCCATCGTGGCCGATTCCTCTGCCGAAGCGGCGACCGAGGCTGCATCAAATTCGAAGCGTTCGGGCAGCAGCGGCGGCGGGCACTGAAAGCGCTCGCCCGAAATCCGGCCCATTTCGGCGCGGCGTTCCTCTTCGTTTTCGGCGCGCGCGGCGGCCCCGGCACGCGCCTCGCGCGCGGTGGCGAGCACTTCGTTGGCCTGGGCGAAAGCGGCATCGGCCTTGCGCGCCTCTTCCGATGCGGCGGAAACGGCGGTTTCGGCTGCGGCGAGTTCAGCGGTCAGGCGCTGGCGCACGGCATCGCCGGCTTCGATCTCTTTCATCAACGAAGCCGGCTTCGCCCCAACAATGGCCCGCTCGGTCTCGATCTCCTCGAACCGCATACCCATCTGGGCAAGGCGATTGGCGGCATCGCCAGCGCGGGCCTGCCAGGAAGCCATGTCGGATTTCTGGGCATTGGTCCGCTCGCGCGCCACGGCGAGTGCCTGATCGTGCGCGGCAAGCCCGGCGGTTGCGGCTTGCATCGCCTGGCGGGCAGCATCGTTCTTCGCCTGCGCCGCGGCGAGCTGAGCGCGGCCACTCTCCGGATCGGGCAGAGCACCGCGACGGTCCTGCGCGGCGGCCAGTTCCGCTTCGGCGGTGGCCTTCTGCTCGGCCAGATCGTCGGCCGCGGCGGCCAGTTCCGCGCGCCGTGCCTCTAGCCGGGCCTTGGCGGCTTCGGCCTGATCGAGTGCGCGCAGGGCCATGCGTTCCTGATCGGACGCAGCGGCAACCGCCCGTTCCGACGCGATGACGGAGAGTTGCAGTTCGCCCAGTTCGGACTGGATCGCCTGCGCGGCGGTCTCTGCCGTGGCCACGGCTTGGCGCAAAGGCGGCAGTTGGGCCTCGAGAGCGGCAAAGCGGTTCTCCGCTTCCAGTCGCGCCGCTTCGGCAGCACCTTCGCCGCGCGCCACGAAGCCGTCCCAGCGGCGCAGGGCGCCGTCGCGCGTTACCAGCCATTCGCCGGGGGCTAACGCGCGGCCATCGTCGCTGTCCGCGACGTGGACCAGGGCAAGGCGCGCCGCCAGCTGCGGCGGACAGGTGCCGACGTGCTGGGCCAGATTGTCCTTCACCGGTTTGGGAGCCTCGGCGCCGGTCCAGAACCGGCCTTCCGCCCCGGCGGGTGCATCACCAAGACCAGCCTTGGCATCGCGGCCAAGAACGGCCGCCAGCGCGCGTTCATAGCCCGGCGCGGCGCGCAGCGCGTCGATAGCTGCGGTCAGCCCGTGGCCCGACTTGGCCTGCCGTGCGCGGGCCTCTCGATCGCGGGCGAGGGCGGCATGTTCGCGCTCGATCCCGGCGAGTTCGGCCCGGGCCGAAGCCAGCGTCGATCCGGCCGCATCGCGTGCGGACTGGAGTTCCGCCTTGCGCGCCTGCTGGGCATCCAGCGCGGCGCGGGCAGCGGCAAGCGCGGCCTCTGCCGCGGCGCGGGCAGCCTCGGCATCGGCAAGCGCGGCCTGCGGATCGCCTTCGTTGGCAAGCGCGGCGCGCAGGCCATCCTGCCGGGCCACTTCGTTGGCGAGGCGTTGCAGGCGCTGCTGCGCGGCGGAAAGTTCGGCATCGGCAACGCGCCATTCTGCCTCAACCCCGGCCTGCGCGGCGGTTGCCTGAGCGAGCGCCAGTTCGGCCTGCCGTGCGGCGCGGTCCGCATCGTCGAGTGCGTTGGCCAGAACCGGGCGGCGCTTTTCATCGCGATCCAGCGCGGCCAATCCTTCGGCCAGTTCCCGTTCCAGCTTCGCCAGCGCCTCTGCGGCGTCGCGGGTCAGGCGGTCGGCATCGCCGCGATCCTCTTCCAGCCGGGTCCGCTGCCGGTCGAGGTCCTTGAGCCGCTGTTCGGCCGCCTCAAGCTGACTGGTCAGCGCCGCTTGCCGGTGGCCATGCGCGGTGGCGTCATCGCGCCGGTCGGCCAGCTCGTCGCGCACTTCGGCCAGCTTTTCCGCCCCGTCGTGCTGCGCCTTCTGCGCCGCCTTCAGCACCGCCTGCGCCTCGTTCACCCGGGCATCGGCGGCTTGCGCTTCGGCACGGGCGGCATCGGCGGCGGCGGCGGCATCGCGCCAGCGGGCAAAGACCAGCCGGGCTTCGGCCAGCCGGATCTTGTCTGACAGCGAGACATAGCGCTCCGCCTGCCGGGCCTGCCGCCGCAGCGAGCCGATCTGCTGATCGAGCTGGCCCATGATGTCTTCCAGCCGGGCAAGGTTCGCCTCGGTCGCGCGCAGCTTCTGTTCCGCGTCCTTGCGGCGCACGTGCAGGCCAGCGATGCCGGCGGCTTCTTCCAGCATCTGGCGGCGCTCGGCGGGCTTGGCGGCAATGACCGCCGCGATCTTGCCCTGGCTGACCAGCGCGGGGGAATGGGCGCCGGTGGCGGCATCGGCAAAGACAAGCGCCACGTCCTTTGCCCGCACGTCGCGCCCGTTGACGCGGTATGCGCTGCCGGCACCGCGCTCGATCCGGCGCACGACTTCCAGTTCCTCGCCTTCGCCATCGTTGGCGTGGAGCACGACTTCGGCAAAATCGCGTGCCGGGCGATTGGCCGTGCCGGCGAAGATCACGTCTTCCATGCCGCCGCCGCGCAGCGACTTGGCGGAATTTTCGCCCATCACCCAGCGGATGGCTTCCAGAAGGTTGGACTTGCCGCAGCCGTTGGGGCCGACAACGCCGGTCAGCCCGGGCTCGATGCGCAGTTCAGCCGGCTCGACAAAGCTCTTGAAACCACTGAGCTTGAGCCGCCGGATGCGCATCGCTGGTTCTGCCTGCCCCCCTCAGGTCCGGGTCAGCGGACGCCGGCGGCCTGCAGGGCCGCGTCGAGCCCGTTCCACTCGGTCTTGTCCACCTTCACATCGTTGATGAACAGGGTCGGCGTGGAATCGATGCCCTTCGCGCCATAGGCTTCGGCGTTCTTGGCAACCTGCGTCGCCTTCGCGAAGTCCGACAGGCAGGCCTTGCCCTGATCGACCGAGATGCCGCGCTGGGCGAAGAATTCAGGCAGGCCGATCGCCTGAGCCATGGCGACGAAGCGCTGGTTTTCCGGCAGGGTCAGCGACTGCTGAGCCTGTTCGGCGCCGCGCTGGGTGGCCTGGCCCAGTTCGTCAAAGTTGGCGTAGACCTGTTCGACCAGGTTCGGGAAGCTTTCCTTCGGACCGCACTGGACCATCAAGGTCAGCGGCACGTCCTGCGGGTGGATGGCGAAGGAGCGGAATTCGAAGCTGAGGCGGCCCGAAGCGATGTACTGGCCGAACAGCTTTTCAAAGCCGTCCTGCGCCAGCTTTGCGCAGTGCGGGCAGGACAGCGAACCGTATTCGACCAGCTTGACCGGCGCGTTGGGGTTGCCGACGCGATATCCGCCGTCCGGCGTGACATCGACCACTTCCACCCAGGTCTTGCCAGCCGGGGGCGGCACGTTCGCATGGGCGGTGGCCGAAACCACCGGCGTGCCGCTGGCGCTGGCGGCGGGATCATCCTTGCCGCAGGCCGTCAGGCCAAGGGCGAGCGCGGCAGCGGTGGTGGCAAGGGTCAGGCGACGGGCGACTCGGAAGGTCATTGCAGGGTCCTCGAAAACTGGAAGGGGCAGGCTAACGATTGGCGGGGTTGAGGGAAGGGCCAGGCCCGGCCTTCCCCCAGATGTGTCCACAGGTTGTGCCTCAGCGCGTCAGGCTCATCAAGATAGGGCGCAGCGAGCGCCAGTCACCGGCATCGAGCAGACGGTCGTTGATGACGAAGCTGGGCGTGCCGTTGATGCCCAGCATCGATTCGGCGGTCTGGTTTTCGTCCGCAAGGCGCCGGGCGAGCGGTTCGTTCGCAAGGCACTTGTCCAGGTCGATCCGGCTGTAGCCGCGCGCGATGAACAGGTCGTAGAGCTTCAGGTCGCTGGCGATCGAGCGCATCCGGCTCGCGAAATCACCCGTCTGCCAGCGGCGCTGCTGCTCGGCGCTGACGTTGACCAGCCACTTTTTCTGGCCGCGCAGCAGGGCGATGTGGTTGCCGGTAAATCGTGCGGGGCTGCCGCAATAGGCCATGAGCGTGGCGGCAATATCCACCGTGTTGCGGAAATAGGGACGGTATTCGATCGAACCGGTTCCCGGCTTGATGAAGCCCAGCGCCAGTTCGCTGCCCGCTTCGACTTCGAATTCGGCGCAGTGCGAACAGGTGTAGCTGACATATTCAACCAGCTTCACCCGCGCGGCGGGATTGCCGATGACGTGGGAATTGCTGGCCGTGCGCGCAACGGTGGCGGTCCAGTTCGCCTTGGGCGCAGGCGCGGGCGCGGCGGGCTTGCCGGCGCCGATCGTCGCGACGGCGCTGGCAGCAAGAAGGAACAGGCGAAGGGTCTTCATTCGGGCTTTCCATTCTGCGAGCTCGCATCCAGGCTGCGAGCCAGCGATTCAAGGACAGTGCGCAGTTCGGGGTCACCGATGTCGCGCAGGCTTTCTCCCAGCTCCATCGGGATCGGCTTCAGGCTGGGCGGTGAGGTCGGGCGCTCTCCAGCAGATGGCGCCTTAACCGCGCCTTGCCGGATCTTGACCCGGACGACCGCATTGTAGCCGAAAAAGCGGTTCACCCGCTCGACGATTTCCGGGATCAGGTGCTGGATCATCGGCGCATGGGCCGGCACCACCACCAGTTCGAGGATGCCTTCGCTCTTCTCTCCTGGCGGAAAGCGGATCGCTTCGGGCATGCAGATGCGGGCATGGCGATCGCCGACGATTTCGGGCCAGCGCGTAACGATGCTCGACTGGACGAAGCCAAACCGGCGAAAGGCGGTGCGGCCGATATCGGGCATCAGATCGGCAATTGCGCGTACGCCGCTGCCGCGCGGACGCTCAAACTTGCGCCCCGCGCCGGGCTTGGCCGGCTTGCCGTTCTTGCTGTCGGATTTTCGTTCCATTCGGGCCCGTTCCATTGCGCCGCGTGCCATGCCATAGGCGCGGCATGGATGCCAGCGTGTTGCTAGATTGGTACGATCAGAACGCGCGGGTTTTGCCGTGGCGCGCGCCGCCGGGATCGTCTGCGCCCGACCCCTATCGCGTCTGGCTGTCCGAAGTCATGCTCCAGCAGACCACGGTTGCCGCCGTCCAGCCCTATTTTGCCCGGTTTCTCGAGCGTTGGCCGACCGTGATCGACCTCGCCGCGGCCGATGATGCCGATGTGATGAGCGCCTGGGCCGGGCTTGGCTATTACGCCCGTGCGCGCAACCTGCTCGCCTGCGCCCGCGCGGTTGCCGCGCTTGGCGGAGAGTTTCCCGAAACGGAGGAAGGCCTGCGCGCCCTGCCGGGGCTGGGTGCCTATACCGCCGCCGCTGTCTCTGCGATCGCCTTTGGCCGCCGCGCGGTGGTGATCGACGCCAATGTCGAGCGGGTCGTGGCCCGGCTGTTCGCCATCGATACGCCGCTTCCGGCGGGCAAGGCGGCTATTCGTGCAGCGACCGATGCCATAACGCCCGATCACCGCGCCGGGGATTTCGCCCAGGCCATGATGGACCTTGGTTCTGGCGTCTGCACCGCGCGGGCGCCGCGCTGTCTGCTGTGTCCACTATCGGCGCAGTGCAAGGGTAAGGCCGACCCCGTGGCCTATCCGGTCAAGGCGCCGAAAAAGACCCGTCCCACGCGGCAGGGCACGGCTTTCTGGATCGAGCGCGGCGGCGCGGTCTGGCTGGTGCGGCGGCCGGCAAAAGGGATGCTCGGCGGGATGCGCGCCTTGCCGGACGATGGCTGGCACGCCGGCAGCGATGGCCACGAACCTGCGCCGCTGGCGGGCGAATGGCGCGATGCCGGGCTTGTCGAGCATACGTTCAGCCATTTCCACCTGCGCTTGCGGGTGCGGCTTTATTCGGGCGCGGTTCACGCTACATTGCCCACAGACGCGGGTGAATGGTGGCCAGTCGATCGCATCGATGAGGCGGGTCTGCCAACCCTTTACGCCAAGGCAGCGGCTCGCGCGGGTGCTGCCAGGGGAGACGAAAGCCTTGATTGACGATCCTGCCGTTGTTGCCCGCCGCCGTTTTCTGCAAGGTATGCTGGCGAGCGGACTGCTGGCTCAGCCCGCCCTGGCGCGGGCGGCCTCTGCGGCGCTTTCCGGCGATGTCGCCGCCGACTGGCCCGAGGTTACCTCGCTGATCAAGCGCTACGTCGCCGAACGTAAGCTCCCCGGCGTGGTCGCGACCTTCGGCTGGGGCAAGTCCGCGCCCAAGGCGCTTACGCTCGGCAGCCAGGGCTTCGATCGCAATTCCGCCGTTGGCATCGACAGTCTGTTCCGCATCTATTCGATGACCAAGCCGGTCACCGGCCTTCTGACCTGCATGCTGATCGGCGAGGGCAAGTTGTCTCTCGAAACGCGGCTGGCAGAGGTGTTCCCCGCGTTCGAAAAGATGCAGGTGGCGGTCGACGCCAAGACCAGTCTTGCCGGCCGGCCCGCCGTGCAGCCCATCACCGTGCGGCACCTGCTGACGCATACCTCCGGCTTTGGCTATGGCGGCATCGGGCGCGACAAGGTGAGCGCTGAACTGGTGCGCCGCGGGGTGGTGGCGGGCGCCGTATCGCGCCAGATCATCCCGGGCGTGACCTCGCCCGAACCCACGCCGAACCCGCGCGAATTCCTGCGCCGCGCCGCCGAAGTGCCCCTGCTGTTCGAACCGGGCACGCAGTACCGCTATTCGATGGGCCTCGATATCCTTGGCCTGATGCTGGAGGAGATTACGGGCAAGCCGCTGTCCGCCTTGATGGATAGCCGCATCTTCGGTCCGCTTGGCATGGCCAGCACGCGGTTCCAGGTGCGCGAAAAGGACGTGGCGCGGCTGACGACCAATTATGGCGTCGTCAAGGATACGCCGATCCCCATCGATCCGCCCGCGCAGTCGATTTTCCTGCTCAAACCCCCGTTCGATTTTGGCGGGGCAGGGCTGGTGTCCAGCCCGCGAGACTTTGATCGCTTTGCGCAGGTGCTGCTGGGTGGCGGCAAGCTGGGTGGCAAGTCAGTGGTCGATCCGGCTGCCGTCAAATTGGCGCAGACCAACCTGTTGCCTGCCGGCGCATCAACCAAGGGCACCGGCATCGAAGGTGCCGGCTATGGCGCGGGCGGCCGCGTCGGGCTCGGTGATGACGAGGGCATGTTTGGTTGGTCCGGCGCGGCTGGCACCCTGTTCTTCATTCACCGCAAGATCGGCCTGCGCGCCGCGCTCTACGCTCAGTTCATGCCGTCCGAAGTCTATCCGTTGCAACGCGAATTCCTCGCCGCCGCGCGCAAGGACGTGACGCCGGCTCCAGCCAAGAAGGCCGCCTGATGAAGCTCGACATAGCGTTCTCCGGCAGCCGGATTGACCGGGCCGATCATCTGCGCAGCGATGCACAGGCGCTCGCCGGCCTGATGACCATGCACGCGCGCCTGCTGTGCATGGACGGGCTGGACCCTGCGCTTTCGCCTGATGGAGAGCTGCAATGGGCCAGTCTGGCAGAGGCGGATCCCGCCGCCGATCTCGTCTTCCTTGGCCTTGATGATGGGCGCGCCTGCTTTGCGCCGGTGCCGAAGAGCGCCAGCGTCGGCCCGCCGAACCCGCGCCTGTGGCAGGCGCTCGCCTCGGTATCGATGCACGATCTTGCGGCCTATGGAACAGCCCGCGCGCTCGTCGGCTGGCACGCGCGGCATGGGTTCTGCGCCCAGTGCGGCGCGCCCACGGTCATCGCCAAGGGCGGCTGGCAGCGCAATTGCACCCAGTGCCGCGCCGAGCACTTTCCGCGCACCGATCCGGTCACGATCATGCTCGTCGAGCACGACGGCAACCTGCTGCTTGGCCGCCAGCCGCGCTTCCCCGCTGGCCGCTTTTCCGCGCTGGCCGGCTTTGTCGAGCCGGGCGAAACCATCGAGGAGGCTGTCGCCCGCGAGGTGCTGGAGGAAGCCGGCGTCCACGTTGAGGACGTGAGCTATGTCGCCAGCCAGCCCTGGCCGTTTCCGTCTTCACTGATGATTGGCTGCCATGCCATGGCGCAAGGCACGGCCATCACGATCGACGCCAACGAACTGGAAGAGGCCCGCTGGTTCACTCGCGAAGATGTGGCACGCGCTATGGCCGGTGATCCCGATGCGCCGTTCATTGCGCCGCCGGTTGCCGCCATTGCGCACCAGTTGCTGCGGTGGTGGCTGGCGCGTTAGACCAGACCGAGCCGGGCAAGATCACCGGCCAGCTTGGCGGGCATGACATCGCCCACCTCCTCGCCGTCGCCCAGATCGGCGGGGGCGTCCTTGGCCTCCAGGTAGCGCCAGCCTTGATGCGCGCGCTTGGGGCGGGGGTGGACCGGGATCATGCGCGCGGCGATGACGATGTGCGTACGCCCGTCCGCCGCTTCCTCAAATCGCAGGATCGGCGAACGCGCGACGAGCTGGTGCTTGAAGATCCAGAACAGCGATCCATTGCCCTCGGATCCGGCAATTTCCTCGTACCGCTTGGGCAGGTAACGGGTGGTGAGGAACACCTCCTCGCCCCGGCCATCGAACCAGCCGTGCATGTCTTCGATCGACTGCGCGCCATATGCGACCTTGGTAATGTTGAGTGCCATCGGATCAGCCCACCAGTCCGCTCGCCACGGCAAGGCCGAGGAAGGCGAAAAAGCCCATCGAATCGGTGATCATCGTCACGAAGACGGAGCTGGCGACGGCCGGATCCTGATCGAACCGGTCAAGCAGCACGGGGACGACCAGTCCGGCGATCCCGGCGGTCAGGATGTTGACGACCACGGCCGAGCCGATGACCGCACCGAGCATGGGGTTGCCGAAAAAGGCCCAGGTCGCACAGCCGATCAGCGTGGCGACGGTGACGCCGTTGAGCATGGCGACGCGCATTTCGCGCCACAGGATGCGGCCCGTGTTGGTCCGCGTCAGCTGGTTTGTCGCCAGGGCGCGAACGGTCACGGCCATGGTCTGCGTTCCGGCATTGCCGCCGATTGACGCCACCATCGGCGATAGGGCGGCCAGCGCCACCAGCTTTTCGATGGCCCCGCCGAAGCTGGAAATGATCGTCGCGCTGAACAGGGCCGTGACAAGGTTGGCGATGAGCCAGCGAACGCGGCTGATATAGGAATCGCGGATCGGCTCGTTGATGTCGCCCTCGCCGGCACCCGACAGCAGCAGCACGTCCTCGCCCGCTTCTTCCTGAATGATGTGGACGATATCGTCGACGGTGATCTGGCCGACGAGCCGCCCGCTTTCATCGACCACGGCGGCGGAAATCAGCGCGTATTTCTGAAAGCGGAGCGCCACCTCTTCCTGATCCATCGACACGTCGATCAGCGTCTGATCGCGCTTCATCACGTCAACCAGCGCCACCTTGCGCGGGGCGCGCAGGATCCAGCTCAGCGCGCAGGTGCCGACCGGGTGATGGCGCGCATCGACGATGAACACTTCCCAGAATTCGGTCGCCAGCGTCGGGTTCTCGCGCAGGTAGTCGATCAGATCGCCCACGCTCATGTGTTCGGGCACCGCGATGACGTCGCGGCTCATCAGGCGGCCGGCGGTTTCTTCCGGATAGGACAGCGCCGTCTCGATCGCCGCGCGATCCTCCGGCTCCATCTCGGCAAGGACGGCCTCGCGGTCCTCCTCGTCGAGATCCTCGATCATGGCGACGGCGTCGTCGGTTTCGAGCAGCTCGGCGATGTCGGCAACCTGGCCTGCGGGCAAGGCCTCGACGATCAGTTCGCGGACGTGGTCGTTCAGCTCCGCAAACACGTCCGGGCTCATCAGGTCGGTGATGGCGCGGGCCAGTTCCGGGCGTTCGTCGGCGTTTACCAGTTCGAACAGGTCGGCGATGTCGGCCGGATGCAGCGGTTCGACCAGGTCGTAGACCGCATCGCGCTCGCCCGCTTCCAGCGCATCGCGCACCTTGCGGACGAATTCGGGCTTCAGGGTGTTTTCGTCATCGAGGCTGTCGGACTCGACCGGTTCGGCGGCCATGTCGGCAACCGCATCAAGCAGGGTCTGGTCACGATCCTCGGGAGTCATGCGGCTGGGTCTAGGGACATCGATTGCAATTGCAACAGGCGGCTCGGCAGGGGCGTGACTTTCTTTCCACGCGCCCTATATCGTGCGCGCAATTACAGGAGAATCCCCATGGCCGATGAATACCTCACCCTCACGCTCGATACCGGTGACGTGAAGATCAAGCTGCGTCCCGATCTGGCTCCCGGCCATGTTGCCCGCATCAAGGAACTGGTTAGCGAAGGCTTCTACGATGGCGTGAAGTTTCACCGCGTGATCCCCGGCTTCATGGCGCAGGGCGGTTGCCCGCAGGGCACCGGCATGGGCGGTTCGGACAAGCCGGACCTGCAGGCCGAATTCAACGCAGAACCGCACGTGCGCGGCGTATGCTCGATGGCGCGCACCAGCTATCCGCACTCGGCCAACAGCCAGTTCTTCATCTGCTTCGATGATGCGCGCTTCCTTGATCGCCAGTATACGGTGTGGGGCGTGGTCGAAAGCGGCATGGAACACGTTGACGCGCTGCCCAAGGGCGAACCGCCGGCAAACCCCGGCGTGATCCGCAAGGCGAGCGTTGTTGCTGCCTGATCGGAACAGGGACTGATCAGGCTTCGGTCTGATCGACAGGAGGGGGCGGGGCCGATGCGGCTGCCGCCCCTTTTGTTTGGCGCTTTTCGTTGTGGAGGAAGCCGGATGGAACTGATCGAACATGCGCTGGTGGCGCTGGCGATACAGGCGGCGGTGGGGCTGACCACGCGCAACTGGTGGGCGGGCGCGGCACTGGCCTGCGGGTATTTCATCGGGCGCGAAGTGGCGCAGGCGGAATATCGCTGGATCGAACAGTTCGGCGCGGGGCGGCGCGCGAACATGCCGTGGTGGGGCGTGTTCGATTTGCGGGTGTGGCCGAAAGCGGACCAGTGGGCCGACTGGATCGGCCCGGTTGTCGTGACGGTGCCGGTGGCATGGACGATGGGGCGGCGGGGGAAGCCGTAATCCTCCCTGTTTTTGCGACTGCAAAAACGGGGAGGTGTCGTTCGCGTTAGTGAAT
>JBJTLW010000186.1:0-29099 GCA_046063225.1 Novosphingobium sp.
TGAGGTGGCCACCAGTGCCGACGCCGGTGATCAGCGCGTCAATCGGACTGTCAGCAAAGTCGGCAAGAATTTCCTGCGAGGTCGTGCGCACGTGAACATCGATATTGGCCGGATTCTCGAACTGCTGGGGCATCCAGCTGCCGGGAATTTCCTCGAGCAGTTCCTGCGCCCGGGCAATCGCGCCCTTCATGCCCTTTTCGCGCGGGGTGAGGTCGAAACTCGCGCCATAGGCCAGCATCAGCCGGCGGCGTTCGATTGACATCGAATCGGGCATGACGAGGATCAGCTTGTAGCCCTTCACCGCCGCCGTCATGGCGAGGCCGATGCCCGTGTTGCCGCTGGTCGGCTCGACAATCGTCCCGCCGGGCCTCAGGCTGCCGTCGGCTTCTGCCGCCTCGATCATGGCAAGCCCGATGCGGTCCTTGATCGACCCGCCGGGATTGGCGCGCTCGCACTTGATCCAGACTTCGTGGTCCGGAAACAGCCGCGAAAGGCGGACGTGCGGGGTGTTGCCGATGGTTTCGAGGATCGAATCGACCTTCATGGCGCTTGCTCCTTTTCGCGATATTGCGGCGCGAATGTCCGCGCGTTCTTGAGTTCCGGGAATATCCAGGCCCAGGCGATGGTGACCAATATGGCTCCGACGCCGCCAAACACAACTGCCGCGACCGCGCTGTGCAACAAGGCAGCGGCCGTTCCGCTCTGCATTTCGCCCAATTCGTTAGATGCAGAGATGAACAGACCGGAAATCGCGCCGACCCGGCCACGCATCTCGTCCGGCGTGCTGAGCTGTTCAAGCGCCGAACGGATATAGACCGATACCATGTCCGCGGCGCCCAGCGCGGCCAGGAATCCGAGAGACAGGACAAAGTTGGTCGACAGGGCAAAGCCTACTGTTGCCGCGCCATAGGCGGCAACGCCGAGCAGCATCTTCGTGCCCACTTCGCGCTCGATCGGCTTCCACGACAATATGAACGCCACGACCGCGGCGCCAGCACCCGGCATTGCGCGCATGAGTCCGAGCCCTTCGGAGCCGACGTGCAGGATATCGCGCGCGAAGACCGGGAGCAGGGCCGTCGCGCCACCCACCAGCACGGCAAACAGATCGAGCGTGACGCATCCCAGCAAAAAGCGGTTACGGCGCAGGAAGCGGAAGCCCTCGATATACTGGCGAATCGGATGTGTTTCGCGGTCGCCCTCTGCTTGCGGCACGGGCCCGATGGTCATCAGCGAGATGGCCGACATGCCGAGCAGGATGGTCGCCAGGCCGTGCGGAGACCATGCGAGAGCGGCATAGAGAAGTCCCGCCAATGTCGGACCAATCAGCGCGCCAAATTGCCAGGCTGTCGAACTGATCGCGATTGCGCGCGGCATCAATGGCGCAGGGACGACGTTGGGAACCATTGCGCTGAGCGACGGTCCGAGGAAGACACGCGCCCCGCCATGTGCGGCCGCCAATGCGAAAAGGACCGGCAGCGAATGTATGCCGTTTGCCGTCACCCAGGCCAGTGTCGCCGCAATGACGAGATCGAGCAGCGTTGCGAACAGAGCGATCTTTCGCCGGTCAAACCGATCGGCAAAGACGCCCGATACGGGGCTGAGCAGGGCATAGGGTACGAACTGCGCAAGCCCCAGCAAGCCCAGCAGGAAAGAAGCATCGACAATGCTCATTCCGTAAGCGCTGCGCGCCGCGTCGTAGATCTGATAGCCAAGGATCACGACCATACCGGTCGTCGCAATCACGGCGCAGAAGCGGGAAAGCCAGATACGGCGGAACGCGGCAATCTGAAACGGGCTGGTCGGTTCGCTCACTGCCGATCAATGGCAGCACGAATCGTCCCTGCCAAGCAGAGGCTTGGTTGCCAGGCGAATAGCTGCGCTTAACGCGCCCGGCGCAGGCGCGGGTTGGGCTGGAGCGTGTCGATCAGGGCGAAGAAGTCGTCAGGTCTGATGATCCGTTCGAACTGGAACCCGGCCCGGCCTTCGCTCACCCAGATCAGGTGCGCCTCGATCCGCCCGACATGCGGCAGGCGTATGACGATCCGTTCGCCGCGGGTCAGGGGGATATCGCCCGCCACCATGAAACCATGCGCGGAGATATTCACGATATGCATGTGCAAATCGCCCAATCGGCGGTGTTCGCCGATTACCTTGTGATCAACCGGGTGCCGCGCCGCGCGGCGCATATCGGTGACGGTCAATTGTGCTCCGGCAGACATTGGCCGTGGCGACTCCTTTTCGCGGTCTACGGCATCGCTTTGCCGGAAAATCGCGAAAAAAGAGTAAAACGCGGAAACAAATTGCCGGATCAGGCCGGGCGAAGGATGCCGTGCTTCTTCTTTCCTGAAGAAATACGTTGCTCGCAACCACCGGAAATCTGGTGATTTTCATCGGAGATCGCAATACCCTCGACACGTGCACCACCGCCGGCGATCAGACGCTTGGCTTCGCCTCGGCTGGCAGCGAATCCGATTCCCACCAGCGCGTCGATGATTCCCATGCCCTCAGCCGGCAGGAGCAGGACGGGAAGATCCTGGCCGAGGCCGCCACCGGCAAAAGTCGCCGAGGCCGTCGCTTCGGCAGCCCTGGCGGCATCAGTGCCACGGCAAAGCGCCGTGACTTCATTCGCCAGCAGGACCTTGGCCGAGTTGATCTCGCTGCCTTCCAGCAATTCCAGGCGGGCAATCTCTTTCAGCGGCAGGTCGGTAAACAGACGGAGGAACTTGCCGACATCGCGGTCATCGGCATTGCGCCAGTATTGCCAGAAATCGTAGGCGGGGAGTTGATCCTCGTTGAGCCAGACCGCGCCCGCGGCGGTCTTGCCCATTTTCGAACCATCCGCCGTGGTAAGCAACGGCGTCGTCAGGCCGAACAGCTCCTTGCCCTCCATCCGGCGGGTCAGTTCGATGCCGTTGATGATGTTGCCCCACTGGTCCGAACCACCCATCTGCAGGCGGCAGCCATGGCGCAATGCCAGCTCGCGAAAATCGTAAGCCTGCAGGATCATGTAGTTGAATTCGAGGAAGGTCAGCGGCTGTTCGCGATCAAGACGCAGCTTCACCGAATCGAAGGTGAGCATGCGATTGATGGTGAAGTGGGGGCCAACGGTGCGCAGAAGATCGATGTAGCCGAGCTGGCTCAACCATTCGTCGTTATCGACCATGATCGCGTCGGTCGGGCCATCACCGAATGTCAGCAGGCGTTCGAACACGGTGCGAATCGAGGCGATGTTGGCCTGAATGCCCTCCGCCGTCAGCATCTTGCGGCTTTCATCCTTGCCGGACGGATCGCCCACCTTGGTCGTGCCGCCGCCCATGACGACAATGGGCTTGTGACCGGCCTGCTGCAGGCGGCGCAGCATCATGATCTGCACCAGACTGCCGACATGGAGCGATGGCGCGGTGGCATCGAAGCCGATATAGCCGGGGATCACGCTCTCGCCCGCAAGCTTGTCGAGCCCTTCGGCATCGGTAAGCTGGTGGATGTAGCCACGCTCTTCGAGCAGGCGGAGCAGGGATGATGAATAGCTGGTCATAGCGCCTTCCGGTTTCGGGCGGGCGCCTAGCACGGGGAAACGCTTTTGGGAACTTTGCCGCTTGCCGTTCATCCGGATAGCCCGCCGCGCGCTGTTCGTTCGGTCGAAGGGGCCGTGCTGGGGCTGGACCATGGCTGGCTGCGCCTGCGCTGGAAGATCGATGGCGCAAGCGAACTGATCGTGCCGCCTTTTGCCGGAAAGGGCCGCGCGGACGGTCTCTGGCAGACCACCTGCTTCGAGCTTTTCCTGCGCCAGCCGGGCGCGGACGGCTATGTCGAGGTAAACCTGTCTCCATCCGAGCGCTGGGCGGCCTATCATTTTGACGCCTACCGCGAAGGCATGCGCCACCGCGAATCCCCGCGCGAGGCCGATTGCACGCTGCGAAAGGGCGGAGGCATGGCGATCTTTGACGCGGCCATTCCGCTGGCTGCGCTGCCGCCGTTGCCGTGGGAGTTGAACCTTACCGCCGTGATCGAGGAAGAAGGCGGTCAAGTATCCTACTGGTCGCTGGCGCACGCACCAGGAAAGCCCGATTTCCACCATCCGGCTTGCTTCGTCGCGACACTTCCGGCACCCGGCACGCCATGACAGTCAAATTCGGTATCGACCGGCTGCTTTGCGAGCCGGACCTGCTCCAGCAGCTTCAGGGCAAACGTGTTGCACTTGTCGCGCATCCGGCATCGGTGACCGCCGATCTCACCCATTCGCTCGACGCGCTGATCGCCGCCGGGGTGAACGTCACTTCCGCTTTCGGTCCGCAGCACGGGCTGAAGGGTGACAAGCAGGACAACATGGTCGAGACCGCCGACGAGACCGATCCGGTCCTCGGCATACCTGTGTTCAGCCTCTACGGCGAAGTCCGCCGCCCGACGGGTCAGATGATGAGCACCGCGGACGTCTTCCTGTTCGACCTGCAGGATCTGGGCTGCCGCATCTACACCTTCGTTACCACGCTGCTCTACCTGCTCGAGGCTGCAGCCGAACTCGGCAAGGAAGTCTGGGTTCTGGACCGTCCCAACCCGGCGGGCCGCCCAATCGAGGGTACGCTGCTTGTGCCCGGTCAGGAAAGCTTCGTCGGCGCCGCACCGATGCCGATGCGCCACGGGCTGACCATGGGCGAAATGGGGCACTGGTTCATCGACCATTTCGGCCTCAACGTGGCTTACCGCGTGATCGAAATGCAGGGGTGGGAGCCGAACGGCCCGGGCCACGGCTGGCCGAAGGATCGGGTCTGGATCAACCCAAGTCCCAATGCAGCGAACGTGAACATGGCGCGCGCCTATGCCGGCACGGTGATGCTCGAAGGCGCCCTTCTGAGCGAGGGGCGCGGCACCACTCGGCCGCTCGAAGTTCTGTTCGGCGCTCCTGATGTCGATGCCAAGGCCGTCCATGCCGAAATGCGCCGCCTGGCTCCGGAATGGCTGGCGGGATGCGCCATCCGGGAGGTCTGGTTCGAGCCGACCTTCCACAAACACGCCAAGACCTTGTGCAACGGACTGATGATCCACGCCGAAGGCCCGTTTTACGATCACGCCGCGTTCCGGCCGTGGCGCTTGCAGGCGCTGGCGTTCAAGGCGATCCGCAATCTCTGGCCGGACTACGAAATCTGGCGCGATTTCCCCTACGAATACGAATTCGAGCGCCTGGCCATAGACGTCATCAACGGTGGCCCGGCGCTGCGCGAATGGGTCGATAACCCCGCAAGCGCGCCCGCCGATCTGGAAGAGCTGGCTTCAGCCGATGAGGCGGCTTGGCGCCGGACGATTGCGAAGCACCTGCTTTATTGAGGCATTCGGGAAATCGGAGGACACGCATGCGCAAGGCAACTGGACTGGCAATCGCGCTTTCGCTGACATCCCTTGCCGCCTGCACGCGGGTTGATACTTCGGACGTCACCGTGCCGCAGGCCGAACGCGCCGTGATCCAGACCTTTGACGCGCTGCGATCGGGCGATGTGGCGAAGATCGACGCGGTTTATG
This sequence comes from Novosphingobium sp., assembly GCA_046063225.1. GTDB lineage: Bacteria > Pseudomonadota > Alphaproteobacteria > Sphingomonadales > Sphingomonadaceae > Novosphingobium. Next base: position 5,515 of record JBJTLW010000186.1, read on the forward strand.
ACAAGGGCGTCGTCGCCATCGATCCCATGCGGCCGGAGATCGTCAACGATTCAGCCGGTATGCACAAATTCAACGTCGACTTCGCGGCCATGCAGTTCGACCGCATCGACATTTCCGACCGGCAGTTGCAGCTGCTGGGATCGCTGGGCTTCGTGATGAGCGGCGTGGTCCATGCTTCCAGCAGCAAAGGCCCGGTAAAGGCCGCGCAGTTCCGCCTGACCCAGGTCTATCGCAAGCAGGCCGACGGCAGCTTCCGCGTGGTCACCGAGCACGCATCGATGATGCCGGCGCCAGCGGCAAAGACGCCCTAGATCAGACCTGCGGCAAGACGGGAATCGCCAACAAGGTAGGACGTCATCGACAAGGCACCATCGACGTCATCGTTGAATACGGTAACCTCGTCGCCCGGAAGCCGCGCGCCCAGAACGTAGAGCAGCGGCAGGTAATGTTCGGCGCTGTTGATTGCCATCGCTGCCGCACGGTCATCGCGCGCGAATGTGGTCAGGCTGGCGAAATCGGCCGCATGGGCCGCGACGTTGATGCGTCCGGCAAATTCGAGCGCCCAGTCCGGCTGGGTGCCTTGCAATTCGCGCCACAGCGACAGATTGTGGATGACATTGCCGCTGCCGACGATGAGCACGCCGTCATCGCGCAGAGGGGCCAGCTTGCGGCCAATTTCAACGTGCGCCTCGGCCGAAGCTGTTCGATCGAGCCCGAGCGCCACCGTGGGGATGTCGCAGGCCGGAAACATCGGTTGCAGCACGCCCCAGGTGCCGTGATCGAAGCCCCAGCTTTCATCCGCCACGACGCGGTCGGCGCCGAGCAGTTCTGTCACCTGCGCCACCAGGTCGGCAGATCCGGGGGCCGGGTACTGCATGGCGAACAGTTCGGGCGGGAAGCCGCGAAAATCGTGAATGGTGCGCGGGCGCTCTCCCGCAGTGAGGTGAACCTTGCCGTCCTGCGTCTCCCAATGGGCGCTGATCGCCAGGATCGCACGCGGGCGGGGCAGAACCTTGCCCAGCGCGGCAAAGCTGGCGCGATAGGGGTTGTCGGTAATCACGGTCATCGGCGAACCGTGACCAAGGAACAGGGCAGGGAGGCGCTGGGTCATACGGTTAATCTGGGCATCAACCGCCCGGCTTCAAGCAAGCAAGCCTTGGGGTGCTGTCAGTGTTTCTTCCTCGTCAGCTCGCGCATGGCATCGTCGAGGCCTTCCAGCGTCAGCGGGAACATGTTGCCCGAAAGCAGTTCGCGCATGACCTTGGTGCTTTGCGAATAGTCCCATTGACGCTCCGGCACAGGATTGAGCCAGACCGTGGCGGGATAGGTGTTGGTAACGCGCTGCATCCACACCGCGCCGGCTTCCGGGTTGAAATGCTCGACCGAGCCGCCGGGATGCGTGATCTCGTAAGGGCTCATCGCCGCATCGCCGACGAAAATCACCTTGTAGTCGTGGCCGTATTTGTGCAGCACGTCCCAGGTGGGCGTGCGTTCCGACCGGCGGCGTGCGTTGTCCTTCCACACGCCTTCGTACAGGCAGTTGTGGAAGTAGAAAAATTCCAGGTTCTTGAATTCGGTGGTTGCCGCGCTGAACAGCTCTTCCACCAGTTTGATGAACGGGTCCATCGAACCGCCGACGTCAAGGAACAGCAGCACCTTCACCGCGTTCCGGCGTTCAGCGCGCATGCGGATGTCGAGGAAACCCTGCTTGGCCGTGCCGCGGATCGTCTCGTCAAGGTCAAGCTCTTCCGCCGCGCCTTCACGGGCGAAACGGCGCAGGCGGCGCAGCGCGACCTTGATGTTGCGCGTGCCAAGCTCCTTCGTGTTATCGAGGTTCTTGAAGTCGCGCTGTTCCCAGACCTTGATCGCGCGGCCATGCTTGCCTTCGCCGCCAATTCGCACGCCTTCGGGGTTGTAGCCTCCGTGACCGAACGGCGAAGTGCCGCCGGTGCCGATCCACTTGTTGCCGCCCTGGTGCCGGCCTTCCTGCTCCTCAAGCCGCTTCTTCAGCGTCTCCATGATCTCGTCCCACGATCCGAGAGCCTTGATCTTTTCCATTTCGTCTTCGGAAAAGAAGCGCTCGGCCACGGCGCGCAGCCAGTCTTCGGGAATATCGACCGGCTGCTGGCCATAGTCGGTAAGGATGCCCTTGAAGACCTTGGCAAACACCTGATCGAACCGGTCGAGCAGGCCCTCATCCTTCACATAGGTGGTGCGGGCGAGGTAATAGAACGCTTCCGGCGTCTGCTCGATCACCTGCCGGTCGAGCGCTTCGAGCAGCACAAGGTGCTCCTTGATGGAGGCCGGAATGCCGGCGCTGCGCAGTTCATCCAGGAAGTTCAGGAGCATCGTTTCAATCCGGTTCGCGCGTGCCGTGGACAGAAGCCACCAGCACGAAAGAGATATACATCAGCAGATACCACGCGCCCAGCTTTGCCGGCGAGACCATCTGCCAGCCGTGCTTCTGATCGGGGTAAATCCAGGCGTTGGAAAAGGTGGCGATGTTTTCCGCCGCCCAGATGAACAGGGCGACGAGAAACCAGCCGAGCAGCAGCGGCATCCAGCGGTGCGTGCGCCAGTTGCGGAAATGGACGCGCGTGCACGCGAACAGCAGCGCGATTGCGGCGAACAGCGCAAGACGCATGTCCGGCAGCCAGTGGTGGGCAAAGAAGTTCACATAGATCGCGACACCCAGAAGCTGGGTCATCCACACCTTCGGATAGGCCGAATAACGGAAATCGAAGATGCGCCAGACCCGCGCGATATAGGAACCGACCGCCGCATACATGAAGCCCGAAAACAGCGGCACGCCGCCGATCCGCAGCAGGTTCGCCTCGGGATAGGTCCAGGATCCGAAGGCCGTCTTGAACAGTTCCATCACAGTGCCGACGATGTGAAAGGCAAGGATCACCTTCGCCTCCTCCATCGTTTCCAGCCGGAAGGCCAGCATGGCAATCTGGATTGCGAGCGCGGCGAGCGTCAGGAAGTCATAGCGCGCCAGCACCGCATCAGCCGGATAGAACAGGTGCGTCGCCAGCAGCAGCCCCAGCATCAGCGCGCCGAACAGGCAGGCCCAGGCCTGCTTAAAACCGAACAGCAGGAACTCATAAGTCCACGCGCGCCAGCCGGGCCGTGGCTCGAAGGCTTCAAGCCCCGCGCGGATCGCGGCGAAACGGGTGTGGCGCGGCGCCGACACGAACTAGCTCGTCGGCGGCGGAATAGCCGGCTGTTCCTGATGCTGCTCGATAGCCGGATCGACCACTGCCCAGTCCGGCGCCTCGGACAACCAGATCGACATGGTGGGTTTCAGGCCGTGGCCTTCATCGAGAAAGCCCAGCCGGAACGTCCGCGCATTCGGGCGACCAGAGGTCTTGGCCATGATCGGGTTGCCGCAGGAGGGGCAAAACATCTGGCTATAGGCGTTCCCGCTCGCGGCGGTGTATTCGTGACTCGCCAGTTCCCCGCGAACCTTGATGTCCGCGAGGTCAAAGCGCGCGTTTGTCGTCGCCGGACCGCCGGTCAGCTTCTGGCACTGGCGGCACCAGCATTGCGCGACCGCCAGCGGCTCGCCGGTGATCGTCGCCGTGACAGCGCCGCAGGCACAGCGCCCGGTGTAAGGCGCCGCCATCAGCTCTGCCGCCGCGCCATGAAGGCCAGCCGCTCAAACAGCATCACGTCCTGCTCGTTCTTGAGCAGGGCGCCGTGCAGCGGCGGGATGGCCTTGGTCGGATCGCGGTTCTGCAGAACGTCCAGCGGCATGTCCTCGTTCAGCAGCAGCTTGAGCCAGTCGAGCAGTTCGCTGGTTGAAGGTTTCTTCTTCAGGCCCGGCACGTCGCGGACTTCGTAAAAGATTTCCAGCGCCTTGCTGACCAGCGTCTTCTGGATGCCCGGAAAGTGAACGTCGATGATCGCCTGCATCGTGTCACGATCGGGGAACTTGATGTAGTGGAAGAAGCAGCGACGCAGGAACGCGTCGGGCAATTCCTTTTCGTTGTTCGAGGTGATGACAACCACCGGGCGTTCCACTGCCGCAATCCGCTCGCCCGTCTCATAGACGTCGAAACTCATGCGATCGAGTTCCTGCAGCAGGTCATTCGGAAACTCGATGTCCGCCTTGTCGATCTCGTCGATGAGCAGCACGGGAAGCTGGGGCGAGGTGAAGGCTTCCCACAGCTTGCCCTTCTTGATGTAGTTGCGAATGTCATGAACCCGCTCGTCGCCTAGCTGGCCATCGCGCAGACGGGCCACGGCGTCGTATTCGTACAGACCCTGATGCGCCTTCGTCGTCGACTTGATGTGCCATTCGATCATGGGCGCGCCCAGTGCCTTGGAAATCTCGTGCGCCAGCACAGTCTTGCCGGTGCCCGGTTCACCCTTCACGAGCAGAGGACGGCGCAGCAGCACCGCCGCGTTGACCGCGACCTTCAGGTCATCGGTAGCGACGTAATTCTGGGTACCTTCGAAACGCATGGTGCAATCCCGTATGATCGGCTGTTGGCGCGGGGTTAAATGCTGCGATGCAGCGAGGCAAGCGCGATCAGCGCAGCAAGGCAATCAACCGCTGTGCGAGTCGTTCGAAGCGCACGTTATCGACGGATGCCTGCGGATCGTTCCAGCTTGCCGCCACGACATACCAAGCGCCCGATTTGCCGCGCACCAGCCAGTTCAGCGCGATTACGCCGGGTTCTGATCCACCCTTGTACCCGACATAGGCAAATTCGCTGCGCTGCTGCCCAGCCATCGCCGGGGCGACGGCAAGGATTTCGCGCACCCGGGTACCGGACCGCTTGCGCAGCCGATCAAACACGCGGGCGACATCTTCGGGTGAGGCGAACCATTCGATGGAATCGATCATGCGCGGTTTTTCCGAACCGCTAAGGCCGGGAAGACCTCCCGTCTGTGGCGATTTCAGCCGTGCCTGAAGTTCGGCGAGCTGCCGAGCCTGTCCCGCTTCATCGGCGCGGGCATAGCGTTCGGCGTCTTGGGGGAGGTCTTTCAGGGTAAAGGCTTCAAGTGTGGTCAGAAACGGCAACATTCGATCGGGCTGGGAATGGCCGCTGGCGCGGACCGACGCCGCCAGCCGTTCCCGTCCGACCAGCTGGACAAGGGCGTCGGTTGCCGTGTTGTCGCTGATGGAAATCATGAGCGTGGCGAGCGTCTCGACCGTCACCGAGGCGCCTTGCGGCCAGTTTTGCGTTTGGCCGCTGGGCCACGACCGCAACCCATCGAGCCGCACCACCTCGTCCCAGCGGTGGCGCCCCTCGGCGATATCCTGCGCCAGGGCATCGAGCACCCAGAGCTTGAAGGCGGAGCCAACCGCATACTGCCGGTTGCCGCGCGCCGAGAGGATCGGTTCCAGTCCCTTATCGCCAAGCCTAACCACCGCAAAGCCGGCCGAACCCGGCAGGGCATCGAAATCGGCAAGGATCTTTTGCGGCGCATCGTCCGTCGGCACCACGCCCATGATGCGAAGGCCGGACACCTTGTACGGCGCAGCCTGATCGACATGGATGACTGCGTTGGCCTTTGCCTTGGCAAAACGGATGACGAAGGATGCCGATCCAGGGCCGAGCGACTTTACCTCGTCCATGCCGGTGATCGGTCCGTTTTCCGCTACCATACCATCGGCAAGTGCGCGGATCTGCGATTCTGACACGGCAGCGAGAAACTGCGCGTTGAACACGTCGGTTGCCGGGACTTGCCCGCGCATTACCGCCACCGCATCGGCCGCGCGCGACGTCACTCGCTCGGCAAGGCTGGGTTCCGCCTGGGCATGAACCGCTGCGGGAGCGAGCAGAAACTGGGCGGCAAGAACCGAGCGCACAGGCATTCTCCGGCAATATCGTGAGGGCGTACCGATGCTTACTTGCCCGCCGCGCGGAGTCGGTCAAGCGTAGCGCCGAAAGATGGAGAGATGCGACATGCCGGGATTTGAAGACTGGAAAGCCATTTGCGAAACCAAGGCGCGCTATTGCCGGCTGATGGACACCAAGGACTGGCAGGGCTGGGCGGATGTGTTCACGACCGATCTCGTACTCGATTCCTCACCGGCCGGCGGATATCGCATCGAAGGGCGTGACCAGGCCATCGCCACGGTACGCGGATCAATCGAACACGCGAAGACCTCGCACCAGGTCCACAACCCGGAAATCACCTTTGATGGCGAAGATGCCGCAGATGTTATCTGGGCCATGCAGGACCGGGTTGAGATGGCGCCGGACCGTCAGGAAGCGTCAGGGCATCTCGGGCATACCGGCTATGGCCATTACCATGAACGCTATGTTCGCTGTCCGGACGGCCAGTGGCGGATCAAGGAAACCCGGCTGTCCTATCTGCATTTCGACGCCCGGCGGGCATAGCGCTCAGCAGGTGTCCTTCAGCTTGCCGTTTGTCGCATAACTGCGTTCGCTATCCTGACCGAATTCGCCTTCACCGCGCTGGGTGATCGTGACCGAGAAGGACTTGGCATCGTAATGCCCGGACATGCGCATCGGCTCTGCGCCTGTGCTCGGGCAGGATATCTTGCCGCGCATCAGGCCTTTGCCCATGGAGAATTCCACGAAGGTGCAGGTCTCACTCGTGGGATAGAACATGCCGACCGGTGGCTGTGTGCGCTGCGAAAAGCCAAGACAGTGCTCAGCCGACTTTTCATCGCGCATCAGTTCGGCGGCGCGATCCTCGCCCAGCGTTTCCATCTCGGCCTGATCCATGGTCGCCAGGTGGCTGCGCACATCCCATTGCCCCTCGGTGAGGCCATCGAACGCCGCTTCGGACGATTGCACGACGGGCGCGTCATCCGATCCGCTGCACGCCGACAGCGCGGAAATTAGGGCCAGCGCGAGACAACTGTGGTGAACCTTCATGCCGGCAACTTAGCAGGAAACCCTAATGCATCTCTAAACGCATCGCGCGCCGCCGGTGTAAGGGCTGGCAGCGCGCGGAACGGATGCCCTATTCGCTCTGGGCTGGCGCTGCGCTGCCTGCAAACAGGCGCCGCAGCATGCGTCGCAGGTCTGGCGACCGGAACAGAAGGACGATCAGTCCGATCAGCAGAACCCAAGGTAGGGCGACGCCGGCCAGCAAGGTCACCATCGACAGCATGGTGGTGGCGCTGCTCCAACTGGCCCCGGCCGCCTTGCCGAAGGTATTGCCGCCGTCCATCAGGCCTTCGCTGGCATAGGTGAATGCAACCGGCGTGGTGGCGATCGAGCTTTCCAGCGCCTTGCGATCCTGCGCATTGGTGCGAAGCTTTTCCTTCTGGGCGGCCAGTTGGCGTTGCAGTTCGACGCGCTCGTCGCTGGTCAGGCCCTTCGCCGCAAGACGGGTTTCCAGCCGTTTCGTTTCCGCCTCGATCGCGGCGCTGTCGGTCTGCGACAGCGTGATTTCGCCACCGGCATCCCGGCCGTTGACTTGCGCCGTTGCGAGTTTGCCCGAGGCCTTTTCAACTGCGGCAATGCCTTCGTTTCCGAACCGATAGGCAAGGTCCGGCGCAAGCAGGAAATCGGTGCGACCGCGTGCCTCGTCCTGCTCGACCTGCTCAAAAGTAATGCCCGTCACCCGGCATTTTGACGCGCCGAGCGCTGCGCAGGCTTCCGCGTGCTTCTGCTGCACCGAGGACAGCGACTTGGCAGGAAGGACGAAAGAGAAATCGAAGTTGAAGGCGACACCCGGCGCCAAACCGGGCGCGATATTCGGAGTAATGCCAGTGTCCGTTTTGACCGCTTCCGCCGCTTCCGGGGAAGCCTGCTCGTCGGCAGACTTGCTGCAGCCGGCAAGGACGAGGGTGGAGGCGAGGGCGGTGGCAAAAATAAGGCTGTTCTTGCGCATGGTTTCTCTCCCGATTGCACGCCCATGGGGGTGAGCGCGAAACGATCTACCGAATCGGTAGAGTTTCATGTCTATGCAATTTGTAGAGATTGGCAAGCGGTGAATCGTTTCTCACCATAGACGAGTTGCGCGACAGGGAGACCTTGGCTCGCGCGAGTGGATCAGGCGTCGATCATTTCCGGATCGAGCTCACCGGCGCGGTTCTGGATGAACATGAAACGCTGCGCAGGATCACGGCCCATCAGCTTGTCGACCAGATCCTTCACCGCCGCGCGACCTTCGTATTCGGGCGGCAAGGTAATCCGCAGGAGGGAGCGCTTGGCCGGGTCCATTGTCGTTTCGCGCAGCTGCTGCGGGTTCATCTCACCCAGGCCCTTGAACCGCGCTACTTCCACCTTCTTGCCCTTGAAGCGCGTGCTTTCCAGCTCGGCACGGTGCGCCTCGTCGCGCGCATAGGCGAAATCCTTGCCGCAGGTCAGGCGGTAGAGCGGCGGCTGGGCGAGGTAGAGGTGGCCGCGCCGCACGACTTCCGGCATTTCCTGGAAGAAGAAGGTCATCAGCAGGGTCGCGATATGTGCGCCGTCGACATCAGCGTCGGTCATGATGATGATCCGGTCGTACCGCAGGTTGTCGGGGTTGCAGTCCTTGCGGAAACCGCAGCCGAGCGCGAGGCCAAGGTCGCCGATTTCACTGTTGGCGCGGATCTTGTCCGCCGTGGCGCTGGCGACGTTGAGGATCTTGCCGCGGATCGGCAGGATCGCCTGACTCTTGCGATCACGCGCCTGCTTGGCCGAACCGCCAGCGCTGTCGCCTTCGACGATGAACAGTTCGGTCTCGGCATCGCCTTCGCCGGTGCAATCGGTCAGCTTGCCGGGCAGGCGCAGTTTGCGGGCGTTGGTCGCTGTCTTGCGCTTGACCTCGCGTTCGGCCTTGCGGCGCAGGCGATCGTCCATGCGCTCAAGCACATGGCCGAGCAGCGCCTTGCCGCGTTCCATATTGTCGGTGAGGAAGTGGTCGAAATGGTCGCGCACCGCGTTTTCCACCAGACGCGCCGCTTCCGGGCTGGTTAGCCGGTCCTTGGTCTGGCTCTGGAACTGCGGGTCGCGAATGAAAACCGACAGCATGATTTCGCTGCCGGTGACCACGTCTTCCGGCGCGATGTCCTTGGCCTTCTTCTGCCCGACGAGATCGGCAAAGGCGCGGATGCCCTTGGTCAGCGCCGCGCGCAGGCCCGCTTCATGCGTGCCGCCATCGGGCGTCGGAATGGTGTTGCAGTACCAGGAGTAGGACCCGTCCGACCACAAGGGCCAGGCGACCGCCCATTCGACACGGCCCTGTTCCTCACCCGGAAAATCCTGGGTTCCGGAAAAGAACTGGCTGGTCACGCATTCGCGCGCGCCGATCTGTTCCTTCAGGTGATCGGCAAGACCGCCGGGAAACTGGAACACGGCTTCCGCCGGCACTTCGTCTGAAACAAGGCTCGGCGAGCATTTCCAGCGAATTTCGACACCGGCAAACAGGTAGGCCTTGGACCGCACAAGCTTGAACAGGCGCGCAGGCTTGAACTTCGCGTCCTCGCCGAAGATCTCGGCATCGGGGATGAAGGCAACCGACGTCCCGCGCCGGTTGGGCGTGCCGCCCAGATGCTGCAACGGCCCGGTGGGCAGCCCGCGCGAGAATTCCTGCGCGTAAAGCTCCTTGTTGCGCGCCACTTCGATGCGGGTGAGCGCGGACAGGGCATTGACCACCGAAACGCCGACGCCGTGGAGGCCGCCCGATGTGGCATAGGCCTTGCCGGAAAACTTGCCGCCCGAATGGAGCGTGGTGAGGATCACTTCAAGCGCCGACTTGCCCGGATACTTGGGGTGTTCATCCACCGGGATGCCCCGGCCGTTGTCGGTAATGGTCAGCTTTCCGGCGGTTCCCGGCACGTCTTCCAGCGTCACCTCGATCCGGTTGGCATGGCCGGCCACCGCTTCGTCCATCGAGTTGTCGAGAACTTCGGCGGCAAGATGGTGCAGCGCGCGCTCGTCCGTGCCGCCGATGTACATGCCGGGGCGGCGGCGCACCGGTTCAAGGCCTTCCAGAACCTCGATCGCGGAGCCGTCATAGCTTTCACCGGCGGCAGATTTGGGCAGGGCTTCGAAAAGGTCATCGGACATAGGGTTACTGTCTTAGAACCTCCGCGATTCCGCGCGCAAGCGGGCGCGTGGACTTATCTTCAATGCTGGGTTGGCGGGCCTGTCGATCAGGGCGCAAAGCGCGCCGGGGCCGGACTGACGACGGTGATGCCGCCCTTGCGCACTTCAACGACTTCCAGCGCCCGTTCGACGATTCCGTTGCTGCCGAACCGGAACGCGCCGTCGAGCCCAAGGAAGCCATCGGCATCGTAAAGCCGTGCGGTCGGGAAGGTGGTGCCCGGCTTCCATCCGCGCGCAACGCGCAGCGTCAGCAGAACCGCGTCGTAGCCCATCGTCGCAACGCGATAGGGCTGGGCGCCGAAGCGGTTGCGATAGCTCTCGGAAAACTGCTTGAACCGTGAGTCGCTGACCGCAGCATACCACGCGCCGCGCAGCGACGGGCTGGACAGGACATCGGCGTCGCCGCTCCACAATTCGGTACCGATCAGGCGCGGCCCCACGGCACCGGGGCGCAGTTGCGGCGCGGCCTGAATGGCAAATCGGCTGCCATCGGCAATCAGCACGGCATCGAGCGGACCCTTGCCGCGCAGCCGCTTGGCCGCGCTGATGATGGAGGGGTTGCTGCGCGCGAAAACCTCGCTGGCAACCACCGCGCCGCCCGCTTCGGAAACCGCCGTGTTAAGTGCCGCCGAGGCGCGCAGGCCATAGGCGCCTTCGGGCAGCAGCGCGCCAAAGCGCCGCGCGCCCTGCGACCGCGCCCAGGCCACCGACCGTGCGATCGACTGGTTGGGCAGCGACCCCATGATGAAGACATCGCGCCCGGCGACCGAGCCATCGTTGGAGAACGAGATGATCGGCACCCGCGCCGGCCGGGCCACGCGGGCGACGGCGGCCACGTCCTCGCCCATCAACGGGCCGATTATCAGCTTGTTGCCATCGGCAATAGCCCGCGTGGCGGCATCGGCCGGCCCGCTGGACGTGTCATAGGTTGTGATGCGCAGGTTCGACGCGTTGGTATCAAGCAACGCCATGTTCGCCGAATTGGCCAGCGCCTGGCCGATGCCGCCATTGGGCCCGCTTGTCGGCACCAGAATCGCAACACGGTGGCGCTGCTGGTCAGCCGGAAGAACATTGGCGTTCGGCACCGGAGCGGGGGCTGGCGCGCTGTCCACCGGTCCCTTCGGGATAACCTTGCATCCGGCAAGAAGCGCCATCGCACCAAAGGCGATTGCCTGCCGCTTGTTCGATTTCCAGTCGATCATTGCTTGCTGCTCCCCGCCGGCCGGTCCATTAAATCCCGATGGACACGCCTCTTGCCCCCGGGCTCTACATTGTCGCCACACCGATTGGCAATCTCGGCGATATCACGCTTCGCGCGGTAGAGACGCTCCGTGGCGTATCGGCGATAGCCTGTGAGGACACGCGCGTGACCGGCAAGCTGCTGCACCATCTGGGCATCAAGCAGCGCCTGATCCGCTATGACGATCATGCGAGTGAGGAAACGCGCGACTATGTCCTTGGTCTGGCCGCGCAGGGGGCGGTGGCGCTGGTCAGCGATGCGGGAACGCCGTTGATTGCCGATCCCGGCTTCAAACTGGTGCGGCTGGCGCGCGAGCGGGGCATTGCCGTAACCAGCCTGCCGGGGCCAAGTGCGGCGATCATGGCGATCACCCTGTCGGGCATTGCCAGTGACCGCTTTCTGTTCGCCGGATTTCTGCCGTCAAAGGACAAGGCCCGGCGCGATGCGCTGGCGGAACTGGCGGCCATCCCTTCAACGCTGATCCTATACGAAACCGCGCCCCGCCTGTGCGACACGCTGGGAGCGATCGCGGATATCCTGCCGGGCCGGGAGGTGGCCGTGGCGCGCGAACTGACCAAGAAGTTTGAGGAATGCCGAACCGGATCGCCCGAGGAACTTATCGCGCATTACCGCGAGAATCCGCCCAAGGGTGAGATTGCGCTCGTCATCGCGCCGCCAATTGCGGCTGCTCCCGAAGAGCACGATGTCGACGCGCTGCTCACTGACGCTCTGACCACGCTCAAGGCTAGCCAGGCCGCCGCGCATGTCGCCAAGGCGACCGGGCTGGACCGCAAGATGCTCTACGCCCGCGCCATGGAGCTCAAATGAAACGGCAAGAGGCGGAGCGGCGCGGTCGGAAAGGAGAGGCGCTGGCCGCATGGTACTTGCGGATCAAGGGCTGGCGAATCCTGGCCCAGCGCGTGAAGACACCGCGCGGCGAGATTGATCTGGTCGCCCGGCGCGGCCGGCTGGTGGCCTTTGTCGAGGTGAAGTGGCGCAACAAGGCTGCCGATCTGGATTTCGCCATCGACGAATGGCGCCTGCGCCGGGTGCGGTCAGCGGTAGAAAGCACGGCGCATCGCTGGATGAAATCGGGTGATGACATGCGGATCGATGTTGTCCTGCTTGCGCCCGGGCGCTGGCCGCGCCACATCACCAACGCAACCATGTAACGGAAAATCACAATGACCCTGCGCGTCGCCGTCCAGATGGACCCGATCGAAACCATCAACATCAACGGCGATTCCAGCTTTGCCCTGATGCTTGCCGCCCAGGCGCGCGGCCATCAGGTGTGGCATTACGACGTCAAAACCCTCGCGCTGGATGAAGGCCGGCTGACGGCCTGGGCGTCGCCCGTAACCGTGCAGCGCGTTGCCGGCGACCATTTCACCAAGGGCGAGGCCCGCAAGATCGACCTGGTCAAGGACGTGGACGTCATCCTGATGCGGCAGGATCCGCCGTTCGATCTCGGCTACATCACCGCAACCTTCCTGCTTGAGCGGCTGAAGGGGCAGACGCTGGTGGTCAACGATCCGGAAAGCGTGCGCAACGCGCCGGAAAAGGTCTTCGTGCTGGATTATGCGCGCTTCATGCCGCCCACGCTCGTCGCCCGCCGGATAGAAGATATCCGCGAGTTCCATTCCCGCCACCCCGGCGATCTGGTGATGAAACCGCTGCATGGCAACGGCGGCAAGGCCGTGGTCCGCATCCCGGCTGATGGCAGCAACATGGGCGCGCTCAGCGAACTGTTCGATGCGGCCTGGGTGGAACCACACATGATCCAGCCGTTCCTTCCCGACATTTCCGAGGGCGACAAGCGCATCGTGCTGGTCGACGGCGAATTTGCCGGGGCCATCAACCGCCGCCCGGGCGAGGGCGAGTTCCGTTCGAACCTTGCCGTTGGCGGCTATGCCGAAGCCACATCGCTGACGCCGCGCGAAGAGGAAATCTGCGCCGTCCTCGGCCCGGAGCTCAAGGCGCGTGGGCTGGTCTTTGTTGGCATCGACGTGATCGGCGGCAAGTGGCTGACGGAAATCAACGTCACGTCACCCACCGGCATTGTCGCCATTGACCGGTTCAACGGCACGGACACCGCGGCGAAGATCTGGGACGCGATCGAGGTGCGGCAGGCAGCGCAAACGGCCTGACGATCAGCCCGTCAATCTGACGGCAACAACCACCGCGATCGCGCTGATCAGAACCAGCATGAGTACCGTGCCGCGCAGCGCATCGCGCCTGCGGGCATGGCGCGCCCGGCGCTGCGCCCACTGACAAACGGGATCGCGCTCGCTATGGTCGGGCCCCGGCGGAATGGGAAAAAGCATGGCTCATTCCACCGTAAAATCGACCATGATCTCGCCGGAAATCGCCTCAAGCGCGTCCTGAACCTCGCTGGGTGTGGCGGCGGCCGGGATGGTCAGTTCGATCCGTGCCTTGAACAGCAGTTCGCCCGTCTCTGCGCCTGGGACCGCGTCGGATTCGAAACCGTCGATGTTCGCACCGATGGCCTCCAGAACCTTGGTCACTTCGCGCACGATGCCCGGTCGGTCCTGACCCATAAGCTCGATCACCAGCGGCTTACCGGTTTCCGCCGGATCGCTCCCCGCCGGCACCATCTCCACCTGAAGCCCGCTGGCATCAATGCCGAGCACTTCTTCGGACAGAAGCGGCAGGTTCGCCGCATCCACCTCGACCAGCACCGAGCCGACATATTTCCCGCCAAGCCGCGCCAGGTGGCTTTCCAGCCAGTTCCCGCCCGCCGCGTGAACCGCCTCCGCCAGTTCGCGGGTCAGTCCGCGCCGGTCGCTGCCAAGCACGGTGAGGATAATGCGCGCCTTCATTCCTGCTGCTCCCTTGGGTGGGCGTTGCGATAGACATCGAGCAGAACCGCTGCGTCTACCTTGGTATAGATCTGCGTCGAGCCCAGACTGGCGTGGCCGAGCAATTCCTGCAAGCTGCGAAGATCGGCGCCGGCGCCCAGCAGGTGAGTGGCGAAGGAATGGCGCAGCGCGTGCGGCGTGGCACTGGCCGGCAGTCCCAGCGCAATGCGCGCGCGCGCCATCGCCTTTTGCACCATGCCCTGCGACAGGGGGCCTCCACGGCTCCCGCGAAACAGCGGTTTGTCGCGCTCCACAGGCCAGGGGCATTTGCCAAGGTAATCCGCCACCGCATCGCGCACGATCGGCAGAAGCGGCACGACGCGTTGCTTGTTGCCCTTGCCCGTGACGGTGATCGTATCGCCCAGAGGCACGGCAGCACCGGTAAGCGACAGCGCCTCGGCAATGCGCATGCCGGCGCCATAGAGGAGCAGAAGCACGGCACGGTCGCGTGCGCCGATCCACTCTTCGGCGGCATCATCATTGACGGCAGCGGCGAGGTTTACCGCGTCATCGGGCGTCACGGGCCGGGGCAGGCCCTTCTTGATGCGCGGGCCGCGAAGGCGCGGGGGCGAGGGATCGGGCTGGCCAGACTGTTCGCGGGCGAACCGCACGAAGGCCTTGAGCGCCGAGAGTTCGCGCGCGGCTGAGACGTTGCCGATACCTTCGGCGCGCCGCCGTGCGAGCTGCTGGCGCAGCGCCGCCGCATCGAGCCGGGCGAGGGCGTTCCAATTCATATCGCCCAGTTCTTCCAGCAAGCGTCCCGCCGTGCTGACATAGGCCCGGACAGTGTGCGGGCTGCGCCGCCGGCCGTCGGCAAGATGATTGTGCCAGGCGTCGAGGATTTCGCCCGCACGCATCTCAGCCCGCCGCCTCTGCATCGAACAGGGCATCGGGGATGATGGCGCCAAGCAACCCGTCGAGCAGCGCCATGCCCTTTTCGGTAACGCCGATCCGGCTGCCGCGCTGCCAGGCAAGACCTTGCCGTTCATAGAAAGCTAGTCGGTCCTGATCGCACAACAACGCGGCATCCACGCCAAGCCGCTGCGACAGGTCGGCAAGGTCGAGACCTTCGGTCAGGCGCAGGCCCATCAGCATCGCTTCCGATGCCATTTCGTTGCGGCCAAGCTGGCGCGATTCCACGATGCCATGGCCGTTGCGCGCCACAGCCTCCAGCCAGTTTTCCGGCTTCTTGTGCCGCACCGTCGCTTCACCCAGACGTCGCCCGTGTGCGCCCGGACCGATGCCCAGCGTATCGCGGTAATGCCAGTAGGCGAGGTTGTGTTTGCTGCGCTCGCCCGGCTTGGCGTGATTGCTGATCTCGTAGGCGGGCAGGCCGAATGCTGCGGTCATGCTGCGCGTGATGGCGAACATGTGCGCCGCCCTGTCCTCATCCAAAGGCTCGAACTGACGCTGGCGCACCATGGTTTCGAACCTGGTCCCAGGCTCGATGGTCAACTGGTACAGCGAGAGATGGCCGGTGCCAAACCCTATTGCGCGGGAAAGTTCTGATTCCCATGCCTTTTCGCTTTGATCGGGGAGAGCGTAGATCAGGTCGAAGCTGACCCGCTTGAAGCGTTGCTGCGCAATATCGAGCGCAGCAAGACCTTCCTCCACCGAGTGCAGCCGCCCCAGAAATTGCAGAGCCGTGTTGTCTAGGGATTGCAGGCCGAGCGACACACGGTTGACACCGGCAGCGGCCAGCGCCGCATAATTCGCAGCCTCTACCGACGAGGGGTTGCCTTCGAGCGTGATCTCAATGTCCGGTGCAAAACCCCAGAGCCGCTCGGCCTTGCTCAGCAGCGCTTCGACCACCCGCGGCGGCATCAGACTGGGCGTGCCGCCGCCGAAGAAGATGGATTCCAGCGTCTCGCCATCCGCGACTTCAGCCTCGTGCTGCATGTCCGCAATCAGCGCCGCCTGCCAAGCGTCTGCATCGACCGAATCGCGGACGTGGCTGTTGAAGTCGCAATAGGGGCACTTCTTCAGGCAGAACGGCCAGTGAATGTAGAGCGCGCGGGCCATGCCTCTTCAGGCGAAGTTAAGCGGCCGATGTCAAGCTTTGGCACCATGCAATACCGGATCGCATGCCTTTTGCTGGCCATCGCCAGCCTTTCAACCGCCTGCGCCAGCGATGGCGGCGCGCTGTCCGGACGCGAAACCTGGGACGGGCGCGTGGCTGACAACAGACACGACTTCGCCGCACGGCTGCTGAAGGCGCATAACGAAGAGCGTGAGCGCATGGGCATGGCGCCGCTGCAATGGGACGCCGGACTCGCCAGCCATGCCGAGGCCTGGTCAGCCGACCTTGCCCGGCGAAACGCCTTCGAACATTCCCCGGCCAGTCGCCGTCCGGGTGAGGGCGAGAACCTGTTTACCGGGACCGCGGGCGCCTATTCGCTCGAAGCCATGATCGGCGGGTTCATCGCAGAGAAGAAAGACTTCCGGCCGGGAACGTTTCCCGCTGTCAGCAGGACCGGGCAGTGGAGCGATGTTGGCCACTACACCCAGATCATCTGGCGCAGCACAACGCGCGTCGGCTGCGGCCTTGTTAGCCGTGGCGGGCAGGACTGGCTGACCTGTCGCTACTCTCCGCCAGGCAATGTCGTGGGCGTGAAAGTCCCCTGATCAGCGACCGAACTGGTCCTTCACCAGCTTGGCAAAGGCATCCGCCCGGTGGCTGATGGCGTGCTTCTCTTCCGGATCGTGCTCGGCAAATGTGCGCGTATCCCCCAAGGGCACGAAAACCGGGTCATAACCAAAACCCATGGTGCCGCGCGGCGGCCAGGTTAGCGTGCCGTCAATCCGGCCTTCATAGACCGCGCTTTCGCCGTTCGGCCAGGCGATGGCGAGCACGCAGGAAAACCAGCAGGACCGGTCAACATCCGGCCCCAGTTCCTGCAACATGCCTTCGACCTTGCCCATGGCCATGTACCAGTCGCGCCCGGGGGGACCTTCGAACCGTTGCCGTTCGGCCCAATCCGCCGTATAGACGCCCGGCCGCCCGCCAAGCGCGGTCACCGACAGGCCGGAATCGTCCGCCAGCGAAACGATGCCGCTGGCCTCGGCGGCCGCGCGCGCCTTGATCAGCGCGTTCTCGACAAAGGTGGTGCCGGTTTCTGCTGGTTCAGGAAGGCCAAGCGCTCCGGCAGAGATGCAATCGACGCCAAAAGGCGCGAGCAGGGCGGAAATTTCCTTCAGCTTGCCCGCGTTGTGCGTGGCAATGACGAGCTTTCCGCCGAGCCCGGACATCAGCGGCCCACCGCTTCGGCCTGCGCCGCAAAGATACTGTCGCAGCCGATGCGCGCCAGACGCAGCAGGCGCAGCAGGCCTTCCTCGTCATAGGTTGCGCCTTCGGCGGTGGCCTGAACCTCGGCAATGTGGCCGCCTTCGATCAGCACGAAGTTGGCGTCGGCATCGGCCGAGCTGTCCTCGTCATAGTCGAGATCGAGCACGGGCGTGGTGTTGAAGATGCCGCAGGACACGGCAGCAACACGGCGCGGCATCGGATCTTCCTTGATCAGGCCATCGGCCATCAGCTTGTCGATGGCGATGCGCAGCGCCACCCAGGCGCCCGAAATCGAGGCCGTCCGGGTGCCGCCATCGGCCTGGATCACGTCGCAATCGAGCACGATCTGGCGTTCGCCGAGCTTCTTCATGTCGACAACCGAGCGCAGCGAGCGGCCGATAAGCCGCTGGATTTCCTGCGTGCGGCCAGACTGCTTGCCCTTCGCCGCTTCACGGCTGCCGCGCGTGTGGGTGGCGCGGGGGAGCATCGAGTATTCGCCCGTCACCCAGCCTTCGCCCTTGCCGCGCAGGAACGGCGGCACCTTTTCCTCGACAGAGGCGGTGCACAGCACCTTGGTATTGCCGAAGCTCACCAGCACCGAGCCTTCGGCGTGGATGGTGAAACCGGTGTCGAAGGAAAGGGCGCGCATTTCATCAGGCGCGCGGCCGGAAGGTCGCATGGGGTTCTCCAGTTTTGGAATTCTGACGCTGGCCGCTACCTGCCGAGCCGACAAAGGGCAAGCATTGCGCTTTACACAATACGAAATTGGTGGCGCAATGCGTGTATGAAGCGACAAAGATGGCTTGTGTGCGTTCTCGGGCTGGCCATTGCCATGCCGTTGGTTTTAAGAACTCTGCCTCCCACCTCTGTTACGGTCCAGGCCGGTGATTGTTACGGACTTTGCCCGGTGTTCGATATGGAGGTGGATTCAAACGGCACGGTCGACTTCACAGGCAAGAGGTTCACAATCAGGTCAGGACATTCTGAAGGCAGGTCGCCTGAGGAGGACTATGATCGATTTGTCGCCGAACTCGATCAGCATCGTCCTCTCTTCAGCTCATCCCCCGGCCCCGAAGACTGTCCTGCCGATGGTCAATTTGTCCGCGTGACTTGGTGGGTCGGTCCGATACCGACATCGTTCCTTTTGGTTGGAGATGGCTGCAAAGGTGCCAACAACGACACAGCAATTGCAGCTATTTGGGCTGGCTTGGAATTTGTGGACATTGAACATTACATGGGCACTCGAGCGGAGCGCAAAGCTCGAGAAGCCGTGTGGATGAAAGAGTCTTTGTAGTACGTGTCATGGCAAGCCCACCGATCACCGAACTGACCACCCGCGCGCGCGACATTTTTCGTCTTGTCGTCGAGGGTTATCTGTCGACCGGGCAGCCGGTGGGGTCGAAGACGCTGGCCGGATCGGGGCTGAACCTGTCGCCGGCATCGATTCGTTCGGTCCTGCACGATCTGGAACACCTGGGCCTTCTCGCCGCGCCGCATACCTCGGCGGGGCGCATGCCGACCGAGGTGGGGCTGCGCCTGTTCGTCGACGGGATGATGCAGGTGGCCGAGCCTAGTCAGGCCGAGCGCGCCGCGATCGAGCGCCAGCTATCGGCGCCCGGCCCGATTGAGGCGGCGCTGGCGGCGGCAACCACTGTTCTGTCCGACCTTTCCGCCTGCGCCGGCGTCGTTATGGTGCCGCGCCGCGAACCGCGCCTTCAACACCTGCAACTGGTGGCACTGTCCCCCGGAAAGGCGCTCGCCGTGCTGGTGGGAGAGGACGGCGGCATTGAAAACCGCGTGGTCGATGTTGCCCCGCACCTTCCGCCTTCGGCCCTGGAAATGGCGTCGAACTATCTCTCCGCCCAGCTGGCGGGCCGCACGCTTGGCGAAGCGGTGCGGGCGATTCGCGCCGAGATCGCCTCTGGCCGGTCAGCGCTCGATGCCGCAAGCCGCGATCTCGTGGAACGCGGGCTCGCCGTGTGGAGCGAGGATGCCGTCAACCGGCCGGTCCTCATCGTGCGCGGTGCGTCGAACCTGCTCGATGAAGCGGCGATCACCGATCTGGAACGGGTGCGCCAGTTGCTTGACGATCTGGAAAACAAGCAATCCGTCGCCGAACTGCTCGACGCCGCGCGTGAGGCGGATGCCACCCGCATTTTCATCGGCGCAGAGAACCGGCTTTTCGCGCTTTCCGGCTCGTCCGTCATCGCTTCGCCCTATCGCGACCGCGAAGGCAGGGTGGTCGGCGTAGTGGGGGTTATCGGCCCGACGCGGTTGAATTATGCGCGTGTCGTCCCCATGGTGGATTTCACAGCCCAGTCTCTGGGCAAACTGATCGGTTAGACAGGGTATTTTGCAAACCATGAGCGATGAAAACAAGCCGCAGGTCGACCCCGCGGTTGAAGCGGAATTGAAGGGCGTACCCGAAGAGCTGCTCGATACGGGCGCGGATGATGGCGCTGGCGTGGAAGACGCGCTGGCCCTGCTGCGCAGCGATCTGGAAGCGGCCAAGCAGGACGTGCTTTACGCCAAGGCGGAAACGCAGAACGTGCGCCGCCGCATGGAAAAGGACGTGGCCGACGCGCGCACCTATGCCGCGACCGGATTTGCCCGCGATATCCTGTCGGTCTCCGACAATCTCAGCCGCGCACTCGACGCCATACCGGCCGACCTGCGCGAGGATGAAAAGGTAAAGGGCTTCATCGCCGGCATCGAGGCGACCGCGCGCGAGCTGGAAAAGGTCTTCGGTCTCCACGGAATCAGCCGCATTGCCGCCGTCGGCCTGCCGCTCGATCCCAACCAGCACCAGGCGATGCTCGAAGTGCCGAGCGCCGATGCCGAACCGGGCACCGTCCTGCAGGAATTGCAGGCCGGCTACATGATCAAGGACCGCCTGCTGCGGCCCGCGATGGTGGCGGTGGCGAAGAAGGGGGATTGATCCGTCAAGCCTGCTTAAGCTTGCCCGCAAGCTCACTGGCCTTGCGGGTGACGGACCTCAAGCTTTCAAGCGAAAACAGCCTTGCCGATTGTGCGCCGGTCGATGACTGGCGCGCATTGATGAAGCATGCCTTCTGATCTTCGCCAATCGCCGCGATCTGCAAGCGCGAATGGACCAGATCGTTGCGCAGTTCGAGCAAATCATCGAACTGGCCGAGCAAACCGTTTATCGTCTGCTTCCTCGTGGCTGGATAGGAAGGTGAAGGCTTGGCCTTTTTCAATGCCTCTATCTTCAATCCCAATGGCTCGGCCCCAGCCTTGGTTGCGCTGGCGAGAAGCAGTGCAACCACAGCCTCTTCGCAGCCAACAAATGCATCAAGGCACTTGCTGCGTTCGCGATGGAAGGCATCGACGCCGGGTTTGGCAGGTGGGTTGGTAGCCATCGAGCGAAAATCGCTGGAAATTATCACTTTTCCGTAAATCGCTACCGCGTTGGCGTGAAGGCTTTTGCTCAGAGGATTATTTTGCGACAACCTTGTCGAAATAGCTTCAAAGGAACAGCGCCATGAACGTCAAAGGCAAAGTCATTCTCGTCACCGGTGGTGGCGGGGGCATCGGGGCGGGGATTGCCGAGGCTTTTGCCGAAGCGGGCGCGCGTGTCGCGATCACCGATATCAATGGTGATTGGGCGCAGGCGGAAGCCGCGCGGATCGGGCGGGGAACGATCGCTTTAGCGCACGATGTCTCCTCGCCGGAAAGCTGGGCAGAGGTGAAGCGCAGCGTCGAAGCGGCACTCGGCCCGGTTGACGTGCTGTGCAACAATGCCGGCATATCGCTGCCGTTCCGCCCGATGGAAGACATCTCGCTCGCCGAGTTCGACCGCTGCATGGCGATCAACGTGCGCGGGGTGTTCCTCGGCTGCCATCTGTTCATGGCCGAAATGAAGGCGCGGGGCAGCGGCCACATCGTCAACACCAGTTCGGTCAACGGCCAGCTGCCGCATGGCACCTTCGCCGTTTATTCGGCCAGCAAGTTTGCGGTGGCAGGGCTGTCAGAATCGATCCGCCAGGAACTGGCGCCGTTCGGCGTCGGCGTTTCCATCCTCTATCCGGGCCTCACGCGCAGCCGCATGTCCGAAAACCAGATGGCCGATCTGCCGGAAGAGATCCGGAAGGCGGTGGATGGCAAGATGATGGAGCCGGTCTGGCTCGGCCGGGCCGTGGTGCGCGCGGTAGAGGACAACCAGCTGCACATCATCACCCATCCCGATCACCTCGAGGCGCTGAAGTCGCGCATAGACACGCTCTATTCCGCGTTCGGAGAACCCGCGCAGCCAGACTTTGCCGGCGGCCGGGTGGGCGGCTGACCTCCTAGAGGCCCATGCCCAGCGTCTTTTCCGGTGCAGGTTCATCGCCCATGTAAATCGGATCGCGCGAGATGACCTTGCCGACCGGCTTCGACGGTACGTAGCTCGCCTTGTCCCCGCGTCCTCGCAGCAGCTGCCGCGTGGTGATGCGCATGCCGGTGATCCGATTGGAGCTGACATCAAGCCCGTCGTGCATCCAGGTGCGGCTGTAGAGCGATACATCATCGCCAATCAGCCGCATCTTGCGCACCGCGGGATCGAACCGCCAGCGATAGAGCGAGGCGATCGCCGTCGTCCCGCCCGTCAGATCCTCTACGATCAGCACGCCCTTGGTGATGCGCAATTGCGCCGAGCCGAGCGGGGAGGGGTCCATCGCCGTCTCGCCAATTCGCGCCAGGCCGCGCGGACCGGCGCCGAGCACGATAAGGCGGCGGTCATCGTCCTTCACCGTGACGACAATCGTATCGGCAAGGCCATCGCCAGTGACGTCGCCATCGACGCGGGTTTCGACGGTCGAACCGAGCGGCAGCAGCTTCGCCACCGCCGCATCGCCGGGCGCGGCAGCCGCCGTAGCTGGCGCACAAGACAAAGCCAGAGCGGCTAGGGCAGGCGTGCCGAACCTGCCAAACGTACGAAGCACCATGCCAGCCTACCTTTCGAACACGGTCACGGAAACGATGGCATCATATTCCGATTGCGGCGGCCGTCCAACAAGCTGGACACCGCTGCGCAGCCAGAACGCATGTCGGACGATTTCGGCCTGCTGCTCAATGCCATAGGCATGGAGGGGTTTGCCCGGTTCCAGCACGTAATCGTATTTGCAGAACGGGTGCCGCATCAGCACCAGCCAAAACCGGCCGCGCTTTTGCGCCTGCCAGACGTGGACCATCTCATGGACGAACAGCCCCTGCGCCGATAGCGAGGCGCTGGCGAAATCGTCGCAGTACTGCTCGCCGCGCGGGTGAAAATGCATGTGCCCCATCGGCGCCATAACGACGCCTTCGGGCTGGAAAGGGAACCATTTGCGCCGCCGGATACGGACCGGGTCGGTATCGATCCCGGCCCCGAAAACCGAGCGGATAAGCGCGACCTCGCCCTCGGTCAGCGCGCGCTCACCGCCGCGCGGGCAGGCGTGCATCATCCCTTAGTTGCCGGATGCCGCCGCGGGCGGGATCACCGGAATGGCAACCGCGGCAATATCGCCGTTGTCGAAGTTCACCTTCAGCAGGGTGTTCACTCCCGCCTGGAGTTCAGGCTTGAGGCCCGTCACCATGACATGGCGGCCCCCCGGCGCAAAAACCATGCTGCCATTGGCCGGCACCGTTGCCGACTGCACCATCTGCATTGAGCTGACGCCGCCCTTGTCGATGGTGTCGTGGATCATCGCCATGTCGGTGCCGCCAACGTCGATCGACAGGATCTTCTGCGGCTTGTCGGTTTCATTGGCAATGGTGAAATAGACTGCGCCGGCGCTGTCCTTGACGATCGGCAAGACCAGGCGCGGCTCGACAATCGTGATTCCCTCGGCCGTCGACTTGGGGATCTGCACTTCGTTCCCGCCGCCCCCGGAACAGCCGCCCACCAGCGCCGTAAGCGACAGGGCGAGAGCGTGGACGGGAGCAAGCATTCGAGCGCGCATGAGGTGCAACCTTTCGGGCCAGTTTGATACGCTGGCTCACTTAGGTGCCTCGTGCCCTTGTGCCAAGCGAAAGCGCACCTATATCGCGCCTCGAACGAGCCACCGACTGCCTTGCCGATCACGGGGGGTGGGCCATGTGGTGTCCAACTGCAAGATGTGAGGAATAGGGAATAATGGCAAAGGTAATCGGTATCGACCTTGGCACCACCA
>JBJTLW010000001.1:0-13331 GCA_046063225.1 Novosphingobium sp.
GCTCGCTGGGCACGGTCAGGCATCCTCATGGGTTTCCGCCTGGTGAAGCAGCTCGCCAAGCTGCGCCCGCCCGCGCGCCACCCGGCTTTTCATCGTGCCGAGCGCAACACCGCAGACCTGCGCCGCCTCTTCATAGGAGAATCCGCTCGCGCCGACCAGCAACAAAGCCTCCCGCCGCTCATCAGGGAGCTGGTTGAGCGCTTTTTGCAGGTCGGTCAGGTGCAGGCTGTCTTCCTGATCGGCGCGCGCCACCAGCATGGTTTCGGCAACGCCGTCTTCCAGTTGCGTCTCGCGCTTGTACTTGCGCAGTTCGTTGAGAAAATTGTTGCGGGTGATGGTGAAGACCCAGGCCTTCAGGTTGGTGCCCGGAACGAAGCTCGCCCGCGATGTCCAGGCGCGCAGCACGGCCTCCTGAACCAGATCGTCGGCGCGTTCCGGCTGACCGCACAGACCCCGGGCGAAAGCGCGCAGGTGCGGCAGCAGGGCAACCAGTCCCTGCCGAAACACCTGTCCGCTATCTTCGCTTGTGGGTCCTGCCTTCGCCTCAGTCATTGCCTGCCTGATCCAGCCGCTTGAGAAGATCCTCAAAGCTGTCTGGGAGAGGCTCGGCCACGACACCGTCATAGAGCTTGCGCAGGCCATCGGCCCAGCCGGGCTTGCCCGGCTTGCCAGTCTGTCCGCCTTGCTTGGCGGTGCCCTGCGGTGGACTTTCTGGGGTTCGGTCGTTCAAGGCTTGCTCCGCGGCGCTGCGCCGCCATGGTTCTTCGCAGTAAAACAGCTTGCCATTTTGCGGCAAGTTCCGGAACAATCAAGCGCCTGCTTGGTTCCCATCTCTGCCCACATAACAGGATTTGGGCGTCGGGAATGTGTCGTTAGGGCCACAGTGGGTTCGGGAACGGGGATTAATGGACAAAGCTCTTCTCGCCCGCGTTGAAAAGCAGGCGCTTTTTCACCGCTACCCCCGAAGCCTGCCTTTCACGATGTTGGCCATCGGGCTGGCGATTACATCGCTGTTCGTCCTGAACGTCGAGAAATCCGAGGCGGAAGCCCGCCGCATGTCGCTGGAAACCGATGTTGCCAGCCTCTCGACCGAACTTGAGCGCAAGGCAGGTGAGAATACCGCCTACCTGAAAGCCGCCGCCGCGCTCTTTTCCACGTCCGACGATGTCAGCCCCGAAGAGTTCTCGCAATTCGTCGCGGAAATGAGCGCGGGCCACTCGTTGCGCGGAGCCTTGGGCATGGGATGGGCCGCGTGGGTCAGCGGCGCAAACATTCCCACACTGGAAGCCAGCCAACCTGTGCGCGTGATGGGCGAGCCGTTCAAGGTCCGCCCTGCGTTACAACCCGGACAGGGCGCAACATCCGATCACGCGGTCATCCTGCTGCTCGAACCAGCTTCGGAGCCGAACAACCGCGCTATTGGCTTCGACATGTATTCCGAACCCATGCGGCGCGCGGCCATGGACGCCGCGATGAGAGTTGGCCGCCCGATGGCCACCGGCAAGGTCCACCTTGTGCAGGATCGCGGCAATCCCAATCTGTTCGGCACGCTGATCTATCTGCCCGTCTATGACCGCGCCACGCGGAATGCGGGTGCCGGGCGGCGGCTGAAAGGGTTCATTTACACCCCGGTTCGCGCGCAGGACCTGCTCGATACCGCGATTCTCGGCGCGCACCGCAACACCGGCCGTGTCTCGCTTTACGACGGCCCGGTGGCGGAAGCCAACCTGCTTGCGCGCACGCAGGGCAAGTTCAACGAAGGCGAAACAGCCTCGCGCACCGTCGAATTTGCCGGCCGCAAATGGACCCTCTCGGTCTCGACCCATCACACTCCGGGGCTAACGGCAACTTCCATGCTGATCCTGGGCCTTGGCACGCTGATCAGCCTGTTGATGATGGCACTCGCCTGGATCGTCACCAGCCGCGCCGCCGATGACCGGAAGGTGCTGGAATGGCTGACCAAGCAGGCCGCCTTGCGGACATCGCTGACGCGTGAGCTCAACCACCGGGTGAAGAATACGCTGGCCAATGTCCTGTCGATCGTGTCGCTGACCCGGCGGCGGGCCAGCAGCATCGATGAATTTGCCGAAGGGCTGACCGGGCGGATACGCGCCTTGTCCGCCACGCACGATCTGCTGTCGCAGCGGGAGTGGAGCAACGCGCTCGTGCTCGATGTGGTCAACAGCGAGCTTGCCCCCTATCTCGATCCGTCCGATCCGCACGCGGTGGTTTCCGGGCCCGACGCCCTGCTCTCCGCCAACGATGCCATGTCACTTGGCCTGGCGCTCCACGAACTTTCGACCAACGCCGCCAAGTACGGCGCCCTTTCCGTTCCGGAAGGCAAGGTCAGCGTGACCTGGGAAATGATCGCGCCAGACCGTTGCGCGGTCAGCTGGCGTGAAGAAGGGGGGCCGCCGGTCCAGGCCCCATCCACGCGCGGCTTTGGTCTTGACCTGATCGAGAAGATCGTCAGCCACGAACTCGATGCCCGCGTCGATCTGCGGTTCGATCCCGATGGCGTCAGATGCACGATCATCGTGCCCATCCGCGACAAGCGCGAGTTCACCATTCGCGAGGGTGCGGCCAGCTGAATTCCGGCCCGCCTGCTGCGGCAGCATCGTGACCATCAAAAAAGCCCCCGAACGCCATGCGCCGGGGGCTTTTCCCTTGTTTGGAGCCGATCGATCAGTCGATCGGTGCGGTCGATCCGAAGAACAGCGCCTGGCTGATCGTCGCACGGACCGTATCCTCATGGAAGGGCTTGGTCACCAGATAGGTCGGCTCGGGCCGTTCCCCGGTGAGAAGGCGCTCTGGGTAGGCGGTGATGAAGATGACCGGCACCGATGCGATCGCCAGAATGTCCTCGACCGCATCGATGCCCGAGCTGGCATCGGCCAGCTGGATATCGGCCAGCACCAGGTTCGGACGGGTGCGGGCAAAGGCCTCGGTCGCCGAGGTGCGCGTCGCAGCCGTGGCGGCAACCGTGTGGCCAAGATCGACCACGAGCTCTTCAAGCTGCATGGCGATCAGCGGCTCGTCCTCGATGATCAGCACGCTGCACGCCGATTCAGCGTCAATCTCTTCAATCGCGCGCGTCACCAAGGCGGACACTTCTTCCGCTTCGATGCCGAGGATTTCGCCGGCTTCGGCTTCCGAGAAATCTTCGAGCGTGGTCAGCAACAGCGCCTGGCGATGTTCCGGCGGAATGCGATCAAGGCGTGCATAGGCACCCGATTCCAGATCGGTATCCGATCCGCCGATGGCCATTTCCACATGGGCGTTGGACCAGATGCGGGTAAACGCGCGGTAGAGATTGACGCGGCCCTTCACGAGGTCCTCGCGCAGTTCCTGATCGGACAGCGCGGCTTCCAGAAGTTCGCGCACATAGGCGTCGCCGGATTGCTGCGACCCCGTGAGCGCACGCGCGTAGCGTCGAAGGAAGGGAAGCCTTTCGGCAAGGATCTGTCTGAATGGCATAGTCTGTTCCGCTACTTTCCGCGTGGGGGTTACGATCCGGGCAGATATGACCGACCGAAAGGGTGAAGGGTATTCCTCTTGGCCGACAGAGGCAAGGGCATCGGCAGACGGCTGAGCCGCAGGTTCGATAAGGCCGGGTTCGTTGTGTCGCATCAGTGATCCACCTCAGGCACGGGAAAGTCCCGCCGCGACCAGCAACGCCGTATCGTAGGGCTTGGCGAACACCTGCCCGATCCGCGCCAGGTGCGGCGGGATGCGATCAGGCGATCCGGTCGAAAATATGATGCGCGGCGGCGGATTGAACAGTTGCAGGGCAATCTCGGCAATGCCGAAGCCTTCGTCGCTGTCGTACAGAGAGAGATCGAGAATCATGAGGTGCGGCGGGCGCTCGGCCAGTTCCTGCAACGCAGTCTTGGCACGCGACGCGGTGATAACCTCTTTTGCGCCAGCGTCGACGAAAGCCATTTCCAGATCGAGCGCAAGAACGGGATCGTCTTCTACGACGAGTATGCGCTTCGGTATCCGGCCTCGCTTCATCGCGACAGTTTCCCCTGGACCCACTCTTGGTTCCGGGCTGCGAAACGCTTCGTCGCACAATTGGTTCCCACAGCCTTTCCGAAATTCGGGATCGGGAACCGGCCGGCGATCGCGGCGTTCTTCCAACCAAGCAGCGTTGAGCCGTTCGCTCATCGCCAGACGCACGCAATCGGAGAAAGATCCATGGCCCGCATCGGCAGCAAGCCCAACACCACCTTTCGTGACAAGCCCGGCATTTTCGGGCGCCTGATCGAAGACCACGATCGCCATCGCGAACTTCTTGCCGCCATCGCCGAAACGTCGGGCGACAGCCCGGAACGCGGCGAACTGTTTGAAGAGCTGACCTATGAGCTGAAGGCCCACGCCGCAGCAGAGGAACAGGCGCTGTGGTCTTCCGTGCTGCGCAAGCCCGAGATTACCGAGGAAGGCCGCCACGCTGTCGCCGAACACAAGGAAATCGACGACATGCTCAACGAACTTGCCGCGCGTGACATGGCCAAGGGATCATGGCTGATCCGCTTCACCGCCCTGCGCGATGAATACCTGCATCACATCCGCGAGGAAGAGCAGGAGCTGTTCGAAGCGGTCGCCAAGCATCTCGACAAGGCGGACCGCGACCATATGGAAAAGGTGTTTTCACGCCGCAAGCCGGCGGAAAAGGACAAGGCCGAGATCACGCCGAAATTGCACGCCGCCCATTGATGGCGGCGGCGGGGCGCGGCAAGGCACTGCGCATGGTCGCCTCGGCCGCGCCCCTACAAATTCCCGCCCGGCGCCGCTCGGGAAAAAAGAAATCACAGGTGCCGGGAACTTTGGCAAAGCGATCCGTGTTGAACCCGTGAACACCACGGAGGAGGCCCACATGGCTCAGCAAGCAATTCTTTTTAATGTCGCAAGCGAAGCTGAAGTGGCCCCCGCTCTGTCCGACAGCGAATTTCATTCGGCCCTGACGCGCATTGCGCCGCACCTTCGCGGTTTTGCCCGCAGCCTCTGCGGTTGCCCGGACCGTGCCGACGATCTGGCGCAGGAAGCCATGCTGAAGGCATGGTCGGCGCGCGGCAGCTACCGCGCCGGCACCAACTTCAAGGCCTGGATGTTCACGATCCTTCGCAACCAGTTCTACAGCGAAACCCGTCGCGCGCGGTTCACCGGCGAATACGACGAGGAAATGGCCGAACGCACCCTTCGCACCAAGGGCGGCCAGGAAGAGTGCCTGGAACTGGCCGACGTTGTCCGCGCACTCTCGGAAATGCCGGAAACCTATCGCGACGCCCTTATTCTCGCAGCCATCGGGGACTTTTCTTACGAAGAAATCTCCGAAATCTGCGGAATCGCCCTCGGCACGGTGAAGAGCCGCATTTGCCGAGCCCGCGCCATGCTGGCTTCCACCATCGAAGGTGGCCAGCTGCCGGACGCACGCCATGACTTCGTCATGGAAGGCGATGCCACCGAACTCCTTTTCGCCCAGATGCGTCTGATCGCAAACGCGCCGGGCAACGAGGAGTACCTGATCAGCATTGCCGCCTGATCATCGCTTGATTGTCATACGGATAAGATATTGGAAATGCGGGACGTACTGATCGTTGAAGACGAACTCCTCGTGGCCTTGGACCTGGAGGATATTCTGATTTCCGGCGGTTTTGATGTGCTGGGTATTGTTGCTGATCGGCACGGTGCCAATGCCATCGCCAAGCCGCCCGTCGTCGCACTTGTTGACCTGAACCTGCGGGACGGGCCAACGGGCAACGATGTCGCGCGCCATCTTGCGCGTCAGTTCGGGACGCGGATCATCTTCGTGACCGCCAATCCCGCCCAGATCACCGATCCACCGGAAACGGCGGTTGGCTACATCCAGAAGCCGTTTCGCCCTGAAACGATCGTAACGGCGGTGAACGAAGCGATCGGCTCGTCCGATAGCCAGGGCAATCTGCGCGTCTTCAACTGATCGGGCGGAAATGCAAAAAATAGGCGCGCTCGGCAAAGTGCCCGGCGCGCCTATTTGCGTTCGATGTTGTCCTGAGGAACCGACATGGTGATTTCGAGGCTGTCGCTCCCCCACACCGTGTCATAGTCGCCGCCGAGCTGGCGCCGGATGCTCATGTCGATCAGGCGCGAGCCGAAGCCGCCCGGCTTCTTTTCGCCGCGGCGCGTGGTGCCACGCTCGATCCAGCGCATCTGCACCGGATCGCCATCGCTCAAGGCAATCTCGACCGTGCCGGACGCACTGCCGATGGCTCCATACTTGGCGGAGTTCGTCGCCAATTCGTGGAACACCAGCGCGAGCGGTGTGGCCGAGCGATCGTCCATGGCAATCTCATCGCCGGTGATGCGGATCTGATCACCTTTTTCGGTGCGATAGGGCAGGAGCAGTTCAGACAGCATGCCCTTCAGCCCGCCGTGGACCGTGCCGTCGCTGCGGCTTCCCGGGCTGCCGATAAAGGCGTGGGCACGGCCGAGCGCCAGGATCCGGTTGTACAGATCGGTGGCGAATTCGGCAGCATCGGGATGGCTACGCGAACTGAGCGAGACCAGACCGCCGACCACGGCAAAAATGTTTTTGATCCGGTGGTGCAGCTCTTGGCTGAGCAGCTCCAGCGCATCGGCCGTGTTCACTTCATCATCGATGTCGGTGCAGGTGCCGATCCAGCGTGTCACCGTGCCGTCGGCCTGCGTCAGCGGCAAGCCGCGTGCGATGACCCAGCGGTGCTGGCCATCGTGCCGCCGCATGCGGTAGCGAACTTCGTAGGCGGATCCGGTGGCGACAGCCTGGGTCCAGGCCTGGGCCGCAATCGGGGCGTCTTCCGGGTGCAGGAAGCCCAGCCAGCCGGTGCCGAAGCTTGCCTCTGCCGGCAACCCGGTAAAGTCGCACCATTGCTTGTTGAAATAGTCCGACATGCCGTCGGGCGGGGTTGACCACACCATCTGCGGCAGCGAATCCGCCAGCACTTCAAAGCGTTGCTGCAATTCGGCCTGTTCGCTTTGGGAAATATCCTGCTCGACACGGCTGCGCGCATCGGTTCGCGCGGTTTCCAGCAGGGCCATGACCGCGACGGCGAGCGTTGCCAGGCCTTCGGCTTGGTCCTCGCTAAGCCCGTCGCGCGGCTTGTCATCGATCACGCACAGCGCGCCCAGTGGCATTCCCTCTGGCGAAACCAGCGGCTGACCGGCGTAAAAGCGGATATTCGGTTCGCCTGTGACCAGCGGGTTGCTGGCAAAGCGTGGATCGCGCGCGGCGTCCGGCACGACCATCGCCTGTTCGCCGCGCATGGCGTGGGCGCAAAACGACGATTGCCGGTCGGTACTGCACACCGTCAACCCAGCCTTGCCGATGAAAACCTGTTCGTCTTCCTCGACAATCGACACGAGGGCAATCGGCGTGCCGCAAATCTGCGCCGCCAGACGGGCAATGCGATCAAGGCGCCGCTCATCGGCATCCTGGAGCGGATATTGCCCCAGAACCTTCAGCCGATCAGCTTCTGTAAAAAGCGAAACGTTCGATTCGCTGGCGCGGTCGGTCAACGCAGTACTCCGTCGGGTCCGCTGGGCGGAAGAAACGTCAACCCCATAACGCCGCGGAACCCTTGCGGGTTCCCACAGTTAGGTGCGGCGTGCAAGCAGTCCGGCAACTTTTTCGGCGGATGCGGAACCATTCTTGCGCATGGGGGTTTAGCTAAGTGACAACGCTCCGGCCTCTAACTTCCGGTTCAGTCAAATACATCGTGGAGCCTTCGTTTACGCTGCCGAGCGCGAAGGCTCCACGCTACCCCCACATCGACAGATCCAGCAGCCGTACAGGCGAGGTTGCAGACATCTTGCTTGCGTCTGCCGCAGATAAAACGTTGCCCCGGCATCGCTTGGACACCGGGGCAACTAACCCCAAGCAGAAGGGGGAACAGTGCCTGGGGAAACGGTTTGGCCGCGCGTCAGTTGTTCTTCGCAGCGTCCTGCGCGGCGTCGCCAACCTTGTCGGCGGCAGCGCCCACCTTGTCGGCGGCGGCACGGATCGACGCGTCGGCGGAATCATTGCTCTTCGTGCCGGACAGCGCCCAGAAGGCGACCAGCGCAAGGACCACGGCAGCCAGAATGCCAAGGAAGATACCGCCGCCGGAATTGCCTTCCTTGATGATGGTCACGTGGTCGGGTGAATTGGTGGTGTCGCTCATCTGCGTGCTCCTCGAAATCCCTGAGCCCGACCGATCGCCCGGCACGGGTCTGTCAGACGGGAAACACGGCAGGCGAAAGAATGTTCCCGCATCGGTTGGTCTGCGCCGGCACTTCGGTTAGTGTGCCGCGCTCAATCCCCAGGCGACCGGCAGACGATGAGCGGCGAAACTGTACAGATCAAAGGCGCCTGCGGGCACGATTGCCCGGATACCTGCGGCTGGGTGGTTTCCGTCGATCAGGGCAAGGCCACCGCGCTGGTGGGGGACAGGGACCACCCCTTCACCCGCGGGGGGCTCTGCGCCAAGGTCAATCACTACCTTGAGCGCGTGTACCACCCCGACCGCGTGCTGCATCCGCTGAAGCGCGTCGGCCCCAAGGGCGCGGGCCAGTTCGAGCGCGTATCCTGGGACGAGGCGCTGGCCGACATTGCCGCGCGCTGGCAGGCGATCATCGCGCAGCACGGGGCGGAGGCGATCCTGCCCTATTCCTCTGCCGGGGTGCAGGGGCTGGTGCAGCAGGCCTCGCTCGACATGCGGCTGTTCGGCACGCTGGGGGCCAGCCAGCTCGATCGCAAGATCTGCGGCGCGGTATCCTCCGCCGGCATGAAGGCGACGCTGGGCGTGGGCACGGGCATCGATCCGGAAGAGGTGCGGCACGCCCGGCTGATCGTGCTGTGGGGCACCAACACGGTCGTCACCAACCTGCATTACTGGCCGCTGATCAGGCAGGCGCAAAAGAACGGCGCGATGCTGATCGTCATCGATCCGGTGCGCACCCGCACGGCGCAGGAGGCGGACTGGCACCTGGCGATCCTGCCCGGCAGCGATGCCGCGCTGGCCATGGCGGTGATGCACGTGATGCACCGCGACGGGCTGGTGGATGAGGATTACGTCCGTGCCCATGCCGTCGGCTATGACGAACTGGCCGCCAAGCTGGCGGACCATTCGCCGCAGGCCATGGCCCCGATCATCGGCCTTTCGGTGGACGAAATCGAACGATTCGCCCGCCTTTACGCCACCACCCAACCAAGTTTCCTGCGCCCGCTGATCGGCATCGAACACCACATCAACGGCGCCATGCAGTTTCGCGCGGTATCGTGCCTGCCGGTGCTCTCCGGCGCGTTCCGCTACCGGGGCGGCGGGATTGCGAGGTCCACCCACGCCCTGCAATTCGCCGCGCTGGATGTGGCGGCGGTGGAACGGCCAGACCTGTGGAAGCCGGCGCGGACACTCAACATGCGCGATCTGGGGCGCGATCTGACCGACACCGCGCTCGATCCGCCGGTCATGGCGCTGATGGTTTACGGGGCGAATCCGGCGGTATCGATTCCCAATCAGGCGCTGATCGAAAAAGGGCTGGCGCGCGAAGACCTGTTCACCGTGGTCCACGATCTGTTCGTGACCGATACGGCCCGCTTTGCCGATTATGTCCTGCCCGCCACCAGCCAGATCGAACATCTGGATATCGTGCCGGCCTGGGGGCATTTCTACCTCGCGATGAACCGCCCGGCGATTGCCCCGCTGGGGGAGGCGCTGTGCAACACCGAACTGTTCCGGCGGCTCGCAAAGGCGCTGGGCCGCGAAGAACCGTGTCTCTACGACAGCGACGAGGACATGATCCGCGCGGCGCTGGCCAGCGGGCACCCGTGGGTGGAGGGCATCACCTTTGAACGGCTGTGGGACGAAGGCCATGTCCGCATGGCCGTGCCGGATGACTGGCGCCCCTTTGCGGATGGCGGCTTCCCCACGCCTTCGGGCAAGGCGGAACTGTGGTCAGACACGCTCGCCGCCATGGGGCAGGAACCGCTGCCCGGTGTCGGCGCGATCCGGCGCGATGCGGGGCTGCAACTGATCACCGGCAAGGCCCACGCCTTCCTCAATTCCGCCTATGGCCACATCGCCACGCACCGCAAGCGGGCGGGCACGCTGTTCATCGAGATCGACCCCGCCGATGCCGCCGCGCGCGGCCTCTGCGAAGGCATGACGGTGCGCGTCCACAACAAGCTGGGCGAAGTCCACGCCCTGTGCCGCATCAGCGATCGCCTGCGCCCCGGCATCGCCTGGATGCCCTTCGGCCACCGTGAAGACGCCAGCGGCGCGGCGCGCAGCGTCAACGTGCTGACCGACGAGGCCCCGACCGACTGGGGCGGCGGCACGGGTTATTACGATGCCTTTGTCGAGGTGGAGCTGGTGGCCTAGGGCACCAGCACCGTATCCTTTGCCACCTTCAGCGTCTGCGGATAGTCCAGCGTAAAGTGCAGCCCCCGGCTTTCGTGCCGGGCGAGCGCCGAACGGACGATCAGATCGGCGCATTGCAGCAGGATGCGCAGTTCGATCAGATCGGTCGAAACGCGGAAGTGGCCGTAGTAATCTTCCACCTCTGCCGTCAGCAGCTTGATCCGGTGGGCGGCGCGTTCCAGCCGCTTGGTGGTGCGCACGATGCCGACATAGTTCCACATGAACCGGCGGATTTCGGTCCAGTTCTGCTTGATGATAACCTCTTCATCCGAATCCGTGACGCGGCTTTCGTCCCAGCCGCGAACCTTGGGCGGGGCATCGAAGCCCTGCCAGTTGGCAAGGATATGCGCCGCCGCCGCCTCGCCAAAGACAAAGCATTCGAGCAGCGAGTTCGAGGCCAGCCGGTTCGCCCCGTGGAGCCCGCTTTCGGTGCATTCGCCCGCCGCGTAGAGCCCCGGAAGGTCGGTCCGCCCGTCAAGATCGACGAGGATGCCCCCGCAGGTGTAATGCTGCGCCGGCACCACCGGGATCGGCTGCCTCGTCATGTCGATGCCCAGGCCGATGAGCTTTTCGTAGATGTTGGGGAAATGTTCGCGGACGAATTCGGGCGGCTGGTGGCTGATGTCGAGATGGACGTAATCCAGCCCGTCGCGCTTGATTTCCGCATCGTTCGCCCGGGCCACGACATCGCGCGGGGCCAGTTCCAGCCGCTCGTCGTAATCGGCCATATAGCGGTGGCCGGTCCTGGGATTGAGCAGGTGCCCGCCCTCGCCCCGCACCGCCTCGGTAATCAGGAAGTTCTTGACCTCAAGGTTGTAGAGGCAGGTCGGGTGGAACTGCATCATCTCCATGTTGGAAACGCGGGCGCCGGCGCGCCAGGCCATGGCAATGCCATCGCCGGTCGCCCCGCGCGGTGCGGTGGAGAACTGATAGACGCGCCCCGCCCCGCCGGTGGCGAGAATGGTTGCCCGCGCGGTGTGCGCTTCCACCTTGCCGCTGGTTTCGTCGAGCGCATAGACGCCCCAGACCCGGCCCGATCCGGAATAGCGTTCCTCGTGCCGTCCGGTGATCAGATCGACGCAGGCGCGCCCCGCCAGCAGGGTGATGTTGGCATTGGCCTCGCAGGCCTTGAGCAGGGCCTCCTGCACCGCCCAGCCGGTGGCATCGTTGACGTGGACGATGCGGCGGTGCGAATGGCCGCCTTCGCGCGTCAGGTGCAGGTGTTCGCCATCGGAATTGAACGGCACGCCCAGTTCCACCAGCCGGTCAATCGCATGCGGCGCGCGTTCGATGACGAATTCGACCGTTTCCTGCCGGTTGAGCCCCGCCCCGGCCACCATGGTATCGCGTATGTGATTCTCGAACGTGTCCCCGGTATCGAGCACGGCGGCAATTCCGCCCTGCGCCCAGGCGGTTGAACCGCCCGTCAGCCCGCCCTTTGCCAGCACCAGCACCTTCAGGTTCTGGCCCAGCGCCAGCGCCGCGGTAAGCCCCGCAGCGCCCGATCCGACAATGATCACATCATGTTGCACCCGGCGTTCCTAGGTCAGCACGGGGCCGATTGCCAAGCAGATTGCCACGCCCGGCCGCCAACAGGCGAATGCTGCGCAAGACTCCTTATTGCCATCCGCCGCTCATGGGTCCATAGTTATATATATGAATTTATTGTAACAATTGTAAAAAATGGGTCGCACCATGAAGTTACGGATGAATCCCCTTTGCTGGATCAATCGCCATGCCCCCATGCGCAACCGTACGCGCTGGGACGGGAACAACTTCATCTCCCGATGCCGCTATTGCGATACGGATATCCGCCGGCTGGAAAACGGCGGATGGCGGCGCGAATGGCTGGAAAGAACCGCCCAAACCTGATCGCCGCAGCCCGGCGCAGTGCCGCGTCAGGCCGCCGAAGAGGTCAGGCTGTCGCGTCGTCACGTCCATCACGCGCCGCCTTGATCGCCGGGCGTGCCACCGACCGGCACCAGGCGTACTGCACGGCAAACAAGGCAAATTTGGATGCGACAGCCCAGATCGCCATAAATTTCGCGGCCCACTGCGGACTGGTTGAGAGCACAAGGTAGAGATTGATTGCGCCCGTGCCCAGCAGCAGCGCAGCCCAGACATTTTCGAACCTGCCCAGCAGCCTGTCCTGCAGGTGCGTGGCGGCGATGGCGGGGATGTAGCGCGCCATCCATCCCCGTTTGAGCATCGAAATGCCGATGATGCCATAGACCAGCGCAGCCTTGATCAGCACGAAACGGGCATCGTTGGCAAGCAGGGTTATGGTGCCCACCACCAGCACGACGGCGATACTGGCCCATTGCAGGGTTGCGATCGGCCGGCGCCTCGCCAGCGAAAAAGCCAGCTGACCTGTCGCCAGCGCCATGCCAGCCGCAGCGGCAATCCGCGCATCTCCGGTAATCGCGAAGAGCGCATAGAACGCCAGTGTCGAACCAAGATCGACAACCAGTGGCGTGATGGCACGAAGCAGCGTCGAGTGTTCGAGCCGCCGGCTCTCGCGTCGATTGGCTGCCGCAATTTCATCGTCGCCACCGGCAGCCGGGAAAGTCATGCGGCCTTGTGCGAGGTGAGCGAAACAAACACGTCTTCCAGATCGGGCTCTCGCGTTGTCACGTCGATGATGGTCAGGCCCTGCGCCTGGACCAGCGCCAGCACTTCGCCGGCATTGGTCCGGCTGGTGTCATAGGTGATCGCCAGCCCGCGATCACCCTCGCGCTCGCACTTCAGGAAGGCGGGATGTTCAGGCAGCGAGGTGACGTCCTGCGTCACGGTGATGACCACCACCTTTTCATGCGCCATGTTCACCAGTTCGCGCGTCGGCTTGTCGGTAATCACCTTGCCGTGGTTGATGATGGCGATGCGGTCGCACAGTTCCTCGGCCTCTTCGAGGTAGTG
>JBJTLW010000025.1:0-5077 GCA_046063225.1 Novosphingobium sp.
TTTCTTGACACCGGTGACAGGAATATTGCCGCGAGGCGGTACAAGGGAGAGAGTCATGCGAAATTCCGTTTCATCCGTCAGCCTGTTCAAGCTGGCACTCGCGCTCGGCACGGCGCTTGCCATGCCGCAGGTTGCCCATGCTCAGGCGGAACAGCCGCAGGCGGCGGAGGAACCCGAAGGCGACGTCATCGTCGTCACCGGCTTCCGCGCAAGCCTTGAAGCCGCGCTCGACGTCAAGAAGACCTCGGTGGCGGCGGTCGATGCGATTGTCGCCGAAGACATCGCCAAGTTCCCGGACCAGAACCTTGCCGAATCGCTGCAGCGCATCCCCGGCATCTCGATTTCGCGCGACGGCGGTGAGGGCCGCTCGATTACGGTGCGCGGCCTGTCGAGCCAGTTCACCCGCGTCCGCGTCAACGGCATGGAAACGATCGCCACTTCGGTTGACGGCGCCAGCGCCAACCGCGACCGCGCGTTCGACTTCAACGTCTTCGCTTCGGAACTGTTCTCCAGCCTCGTGGTCCACAAGACCGCCGAAGCCAGCCTCGATGAAGGCTCGCTGGGCGCGGTGGTCGATCTCAACACCGGTAATCCGCTCAAGGGCAAGGCCGGGCTTAGCGGCGCGCTCTCGCTGGTCGGTTCGTACAACGACCTGTCAGACACGATCGGCCCCCGCGCGGCCGGCATGCTGAGCTGGCGCAACGATGCCGGAACGCTGGGCGTTGCCATTTCGGCCGCCTATTCGAAGACCAAGACGCTGGAATTGGGCAACAACACCGTGCGCTGGGCGCAGGCCCGCTTTGACGGGGTCGATGCCACTAACTGCTTCACCACGCCCAATTCGGGCGGTTCCTATGTCGCCAGCGCAGCGTGCGACAAGGCTGCGCTCGCCTTCCATCCGCGCATTCCGCGCTATGGCCAGGTGGCGCATGACCGAGAACGCCTCGGCCTGACCGGCTCGGTCCAGTTCGCCCCCACGGAGGCGACCAAGCTCTCGATCGACGGGCTCTATTCGAAGTACGACGCGGTCCGCGCGGAATCGTGGGGCGAGGTGCTGCTGCGTTCGAACGAGCGTTCGATTAACGTCGTCAATCCGGTCTATGACGCCAACAACAACATGATCAAGGCGACGCTCAACGACGCCTGGGTCCGCACCGAGGCCTATCGCCGCGAAAGCAGCACCGAATTCTACCAGGTTGGCGCGACGTGGGACCAGGAAATCGGCGACCGCTTCCGCTTCACCCTGCTGGGCGGCTTCTCCAAGTCGAGCGCGGATATCCCGGTTGAAACCACGATCATCTTCGATGACCGTGACGCCCAGGGCTATTCGTACGACTACACCGACATGGCTTATCCGAAGCTGACCTTCGGCACCTCCGTAACCGATCCGGCCAACTTCCAGCTCGCCGAAATCCGCGACCGTCCTTCCAGCGTCGACAACAAGTTCAAGACGGTGCAACTACGCACCGAATTCGACGTGACCGAAGGCTTCAAGCTGAAGCTGGGCGCGGTATGGCGGCGCTACAACTATGACGTCGTGTCCTTCACCCGCGATACGGCGGTCTGCGGCAATGGCGGTACCAGCCTTGTCACCGGAGCCAATGGCACGATCGCCTGTTCGGCCAGCAGCCTTTTCGGACCGACCGCGGTTTACGGCTTCCCCGTCACCCCGGCCCTGTCGCAGCTGTTCACCATGGGCAGCGCTGGCCAGCCGGCTGGCAACACCAACCAGTGGCTGATCCCGAACATTCCGGCGGCGGCGGCCTTTACCGGGCTTTACAACCGTCCGCTGGTGCTTGACGCAGGCAACAACCGCGGCGTGCAGGAAACCACTAAAGGTGCCTATTTCCAGGTCGATGCCGACGGTGAACTCGCGGGCCTGAAGTACGCGCTCAACGCCGGTGTGCGCTATGCCAAGACCGACCAGTCGTCCTACGGCCTGGTCAGCGGCGTCAACGCCACGGTCACCCGCAGCTATGATGACTGGCTGCCCTCAGTAAACCTCGCGCTGTTCCCGACCGACGACATCATCCTGCGCGCCGCCGTGGCCGACGTGATGACGCGTCCGTCGCTCGGTTCGCTAACGCCGGGCGGTTCGGCGGACGGCTTCAACTTCCGCGTCACCAGTGGCAACCCGTTCCTCGAACCCTACCGCGCGACGAACTACGACCTCGCCGCCGAATGGTACTTCGCCCCTGGCGCCGTGCTATCGGCTGCCTGGTTCAACAAGAAGGTGCACACCTTCACCCAGTCGGCATCGGTGACGGGCGCGACCTTTGCCCAGACGGGCCTGCCCTCGTCGGTCCTGCTCGCCAGCTCGCCCGCCGCGCTCAATCCCGCGCTGCAGAGCCAGCCGATCTGGACGCTGGTGACCACGGTCAATGGTTCGGGCGCGACGCTCAAGGGCTGGGAATTCGCCGCGCAAGTGCCGTTCAAGGCGTTCACCAGCGGCTTCCTCGGCAACTTTGGCATCATCGCCAACGCGACCTTCATCAAGTCCGACGCGAACTTCAACCTGCAGGGACCTGCGATCACCCCGGGTGGCGCGCTGCAGAACGTGTCAGTCACCAACACGCTGTCGAACGTGTCGAAGGAAGCCTACAACGGCACGCTGTATTATGACGATGGCAAGTTCAGCGCCCGCGTCATGGTCAGCTACCGCGGCCGCTTCCACGAAGGTGCCAGCGGCACCGGCAACCTGCTCGAAGGCTATGGCGCGACGACCAACCTCGACGCTTCGGTTCGCTACAAGCTGACCGAGTGGATGGAAGTCTCAGTGGAAGGCACCAACCTGCTCGACACCTATCGCTATCGCTTCACCGACTTCGATGCCGATCGCAATTACGAGAACAACCACTTCGGCCGCACGATCCTGTTCGGCGCGCGGTTCAAGATGTAGTCGAAGGGTCAGGCGGCGATATGAAGCTTCGTTTCGAAACCCATGTCGCTGCCTTTGCCTTGCTGGCCATGATCAACGGGGCGGGGGCGCAGGCGTCCTCGCCCCGTTCCAAATCTCAGCACGCGCTTGCCTTTCCGGGAGCGGAAGGCGCGGGCCGCTTTTCTGCAGGCGGCCGCGGCGGCAGGGCGATCGATGTCACCACGCTGGCCGATGCTGGTCCGGGCAGCCTGCGCGCCGCGGTCGAGGCAGATGGGCCGCGCGTGGTTCGCTTCAAGGTCGCCGGTACAGTCCGGCTGCTCAGCGATCTCGTTATCAGGTCGCCGCGCATCACGATCGATGGTTCGGGTGCGCCAGCGGGCGGGGTGGCGATTGCCGATCATGGGCTGGTGGTGAAGGCGGACGATGTTATTATCCGCCACATCCGCTCGCGCCTCGGCAACCTTGGCGGCGGTCAGGGCGATGCCATCTCGATCTCCAGCGGACGGCGGATCATCCTCGATCACGTTTCAGCCAGCTGGTCGGTCGACGAAACGTTGTCAGCCTCGGCGAATTACGAGAAGGAGCCGGGCATCTTCGACCTGACGGTGCAGTGGTCGATCATCTCGGAATCGCTGCGCAAGGCGGGCCATGCAAAAGGCGATCACGGCTATGGCAGCCTGATCCGCGGCGGCAGGGGGGCGCGCTTTTCGTTCCATCACAACCTTTGGGCGCACCATGTCCAGCGCATGCCCCGGC
This sequence comes from Novosphingobium sp., assembly GCA_046063225.1. Taxonomy (GTDB): domain Bacteria; phylum Pseudomonadota; class Alphaproteobacteria; order Sphingomonadales; family Sphingomonadaceae; genus Novosphingobium. The sequence goes on from JBJTLW010000025.1 coordinate 3,635, forward strand.
CGGGCAACTACACGCCGGCCACGCGCGATCCCGAGGGCGCTCTGATCGAGTTTCGCTCGAACGTATTCTATAACTGGGGCGGCAATGCCTCGGGCTATAATGCCGACAAGGACAGCGCCGCCACTTACGCCTTTGTCGACAACTGCTATGTTAGCGGGCCCGACACGCGGAGCAAGGTGATCTTCCGTGAAGAAAATCCGTTGGCGCGCAGCTGGTTTGCCGGCAACAGCCTCGACGGCGTCATCCCAGCCGAGCAGAAGTCGCTCGTTGCCGGGGAGTGGAAACCTCTGGCGGCAGCGCCCGATATCGCTCCAGTTCGCGCCGATCCCGCCCCGCGTGGCTGCGAGGCCGTTCTGGAGGGCGCGGGTGCTGGTCCGCGTGACAGCGTTGATGCGCGGGTGGTTGCCTCGGTCCGGCAGCGCGGCGGGCGGATCATTGACAGCCAGGAGGACGTGGGCGGATGGCCGGACCTGACGAAGTGAAGCTGAGCCGCCGGCTCGTCCTTGGCGGAACGATGGCCGCCGGCATCGCGCCTGTCCTGGCCGGGCGGGCATCGGCGCAAACCCCTCCGCCCCGTGCCGCCAGCGGTCCCGCGCCCGCCATTGCCGATCCGGTGGAAACGATCGACCTCTGGTCTGCCGGGGTGCCCGATGCGCCGACTGTCCTGCCGGGCGAGCTGGCCACCCAGCGCGCGCAAGCCGGGCAACCTTCAGACCGCTTCGTTACCGGCATAAACCAGCCACGCATGGTCGTGTTTCGCCCTGCAAAGCCCAATGGCGCTGCCGTGCTGATCACGCCGGGCGGCGGTTACCGGCTCGTGGTGGTCGACAAGGAAGGCTACGAAATGGCGCGCTGGCTTGCCGCGCGCGGCTTCACCGCTTTCGTCCTGTTCTACCGCCTGCCGGGCGATGGCTGGAAGAGCGGTCCCGACACCCCGCTGATCGATGCGCAGCGCGCCATGCGGCTGATCCGTCACCGCGCCAGTGACTATGGCATAGATCCGGAGCGCGTTGCCGCGATGGGCTTCTCGGCCGGAGGGCACGTTTGCGCTAGTCTTTCGACGCGCTTTGCCGTGCCGGCCTATCTGCCGGTCGATGCGGCGGACAAGCTTTCCGCCCGGCCTGCCTGCGCCGCGCCGATCTATCCGGTCATCTCGATGGACCCCGCCATCGCCCATGCCGGATCGCGCGCCCTGCTGCTCGGGCCGAAACCTTCGCCCGGGCAGGAGATGGCATGGTCGCCCGACCAGACCGTGCCGGCTGACGCGCCGCCGCACTTCCTGCTTCATGCCGAAGATGATGCAACGGTGCCGGTCGAAAACACCCTGCGGCTGCGCGCCGCGTTAAAGGCAAGGAACATTCCGGTGCAGACCCATCTTTTCGCGCAGGGCGGCCATGGCTTTGGCCTGCGATTGGCCGCCGGCAAGCCCGTTGAAGTCTGGCC
>JBJTLW010000187.1:0-21653 GCA_046063225.1 Novosphingobium sp.
CAAGCCGCTGGACCACCTTGCCCTTGCGGGCGAGGATGCCGCACCGGCCCTGGTGCTGCGTGGCCAGACGCTTAGCTTCAAGGACTTAAGATCGCGTATCTCTCTGCTTGCGGGGTGGCTGAAGCATCGGGTGCCGGAACAGGGCGCGCGGGTGGCGACCTGGGCGGCGAAGGGAGAGCTGACCTGCCTGATGCCGCTGGCAGCGGCGCGGGCGGGTCTGGTTCATGTGCCGATTAACCCTCTTCTGAAACGCGCGCAGGTGGCGCACATCCTGGCTGACAGTGGCGCAAAGCTGCTGATCGGTTCGCCCGCGCGCCTGCAAACGCTGGAACCCGGCGACGCGGCCGGGGCCGACCTGCTGGGCGAGGCAGAGGCGCTGGAACAGGCCAGGGCCCTTGCGCAGCCGATTGATCCTTCAACGGCCGATCCTGATGATCTCGCGGCGATCCTTTATACCTCGGGATCGACCGGGCGGCCCAAGGGCGTCATGCTCAGCCATGCCAACATGTGGCTGGGGGCGCAAAGCGTGGCCAGTTACCTCGGCCTTGCCAGCGATGATGTGACGCTGGCCGTCCTGCCGCTTTCGTTCGATTATGGGCAGAACCAGCTGCTTTCCACCTGGTACGCGGGTGGCTGCGTTGTGCCGCTCGACTATCTGACGCCGCGCGACGTGGTTAAGGCGATCGAGCGCAATGGCGTGACGACACTTGCTGCCGTCCCGCCGCTGTGGGTGCAACTGGCCGAGCTGGACTGGCCGCCGGAAACCGCTGCCCGCTTGCGGCGGTTGACCAATTCGGGCGGCGCCCTGACCGAAGATCTCGTCCGCCGCCTGCGCAATCTGTTCCCGCAAGCACGGCTTTTCGCCATGTACGGGCTGACCGAAGCCTTCCGCTCCACCTACCTCGATCCCGCCCTGATCGACAGCCATCCGACCTCGATGGGCAAGGCGATTCCCCACGCGGAAATCCTTGTGATTGCCGACAATGGCGAGCTTGCCGCCGATGGCGAAGAGGGCGAACTGGTCCATTGCGGTCCGCTGGTCGCGCAAGGGTACTGGCAGGACGCGGAGCGCACAGCGGAACGCTACAAGCCCGCGCCCAAGGCCTCGCATTACGGCGGAATGGCCGTCTGGTCGGGCGACCGGGTAAGGCGCGATGCCGATGGCCTGCTCTATTTTGTCGGCCGGCGCGACGCCATGATCAAAAGCGCGGGCAACCGCATAAGCCCGCAGGAAGTGGAAGAGGCGGCGTTGGCAACCGGACTTGTTGCCGAAGCCGTGGCGCTCGGTATCAAGGACGCGCGGCTGGGGCAGGCGGTGCATCTGGTTGTCCGACCCGCGCCGGGGGCTTCTGACTTCAGGGAAGAATTACCCCGCAAACTCATGCAGGACTTACCGAATTTCATGCAGCCAAAGGTCATACACTGGCGTGATGCCATGCCGATCAGCCCAAATGGCAAGCTTGACCGGGCGGGACTTGCCGCAGAGCTGGAAACGGCGGTGGCGGCATGAAACCGCTTGGCCCGATACCCGCCGGCTTCAGCACGATCGATGGCGAGTTGGCCATTGACGGCCACAAGGCCAGCGACCTTGTTCAGCGAGCAGGCGCAACGCCGCTGTTCGTTTATTCCCGCCGCATGATCGAACAGCGCCTGGCCGATCTGCGGGCGGCCATGCCTAAGCGGCTTGCCATACATTTTGCCTTGAAAGCCAATCCCTTCAAGCCAGTTCTTGAAGTTATGTCTGATCTTGTGGACGGCTTTGACGTGGCGTCAGCCGGCGAAATGACCATGGCCTTCGCGGCCGGAGTCTCTCCGCAGAAGATCAGCTTCGCCGGGCCTGGAAAGCGAGACGCCGAACTGGCTGCGGCCATCCATCATGGCGTCACGATCAACCTTGAATCGGAAGGCGAGGGGGAACGCGCGCTTGCCATTGCGGCGCGCGAAGGGCTGACCGCGCGACTGGCCATTCGCGTGAACCCGGATTTCGATCTCAAGGGATCGGGCATGAAGATGGGCGGCGGCGCCAAGCCGTTCGGCGTCGATGCCGATCGCGTTCCGGCCCTGGCGCGGCACATCCTGCGCTCTGGCGCGGAATGGCGTGGCTTGCACATTTTTGCCGGAAGCCAGGCGCTTTCGGCCGACGCGATTATCGAAACCCAGTCGCAAACCCTCGATCTTGCCGCCCGATTGACCGAAGAAATTGGCAGCCCCCTGCCGCACTGCAATCTGGGCGGCGGCTTCGGCATTCCCTATTTCCCCGGCGACGAACCGGTTGACATTGCCGCAGTGGGTGCGGCGCTGGACGCGCGCTTTGCGGACCTGCCAGCCAGTCTGGGCGCGACCGACTTCAACATCGAGCTGGGCCGCTATCTGGTCGGCGAATCAGGGGTTTACCTGACCGAAATCGTCGATCGCAAGGTCAGTCATGGTGAAGTCTTCCTTGTGGTTGACGGCGGACTGCATCACCAGCTGGCGGCATCGGGCAATTTCGGCACTGTGGTGCGGCGTAACTACCCGGTTGCCATCGCTTCGCGCTTCGATGCGGCGGTGGATGAAGAGGCCTCGATCGTCGGTTGCCTGTGCACACCGATGGACAGACTGGCGGAAAAGGGCGGTTTTCCGCATGCCGAAGTGGGCGATCTGGTCGCCATCTTCTGCGCCGGAGCCTATGGTGCCAGCGCCAGCCCGGCGCAGTTCCTCGGCCATGGTCCGGCGCGCGAAATCCTCATTTAAGGTTAAGGCGCGAACCGTCCCGTTTCGGGATAGACCCCTAAAAACCGGCCTGAAATCCGGATTATCCGAACAAAGCTAACGGTATGTTCACCCTTTTTGGCGATAGCCGCTGCTGAATTGGCGGCATGCCATGTGCACGAATGGGACGGACCCGTTTCCTCGCGCACTCCGGAAGCCGCCGCATTTTGAGGGTGTGCTTCTATGCCGACCGACCGCTTCTCCCGGTTTCTTGCCGGAACCGCCGTAGCCAGCCTGATGCTGTCAGGCTGCGCGGGCTCGTCCAGCGGGCCCCAGCTTCCAGCCGCATCTTTCGTGGCCATGCAGGAAGGTCCGGGCGAGGAATATGTCATCGGCCCGCTCGACGAACTGACCGTTTTCGTGTGGCGCAATCCCGAACTGGGCGCCAACGTGCAGGTCCGCCCCGACGGGCGCATCACCACGCCGCTGATCACCGACATGCCAGCCGTCGGCAAGACGCCCTCGATGCTGTCGGAAGACATCAAGCTGCAGCTGTCGCAATACATCCAGGATCCGCTCGTCTCGGTCATCGTCAACAAGTTTGCCGGCACCTTCAGCCAGCAGGTGCGCGTGATCGGCGCCACCGAAAAGCCGGCGTCGCTGCCGTACCGGGCAAACATGACTCTGCTCGACGCGATGATCGCGGTGGGCGGCCTTTCGGAATACGCCGCCGGCAACCGCGCCAAGCTGATTCGCTTCGACAAGGAAAGCGGGCGCCAGAAGGAGTTCGCGCTGCGTCTGGGTGATCTGCTCCGCAAGGGCGAAAGCAAGGCCAACGTCATGCTGATGCCGGGCGATGTGATCATCATCCCCGAAAGCGCATTTTAAGCAGGCGGGACGCACCAGACCATGAACTCGATCTTCGACGAACTGCGCTCTGCCGTTTACAGCGTCTGGCACCGCCGCTGGGTGGTGCTGGCCGTGGCCTGGGCGGTGTGTCTGCTCGGCTGGCTCGTCGTCGCGATGATCCCCAACAGCTATGAATCCAAGGCGCGCATCTTCGTGCACCTGGATGATCCGCTGGCCGAACAGATCGGTGTGGGCGTCAACGACCGCAAGCGCGACGTTGCGCGGGTTCGCCAGACGCTGACCGGCGCGGTGAACCTGGAAAAGGTCGTTCGTTCCACCCGTCTTGGCGATGGCGTGACCACGCCCAAGCAGATGGAATCGGTGATCCAGTCGTTGTCGAAAAAGATCAAGGTGGAATCCGAACAGGACAACCTGTTCAAGATCACCGCCGTTGCCAGCGACGGAGCGCTGTCGGACGCCGAAACCGCCAAGCTCGCGCAGGACATCGTCCAGAAGATGATCGACATCTTCCGCGAGGAAGACCTTGCCGGCGGCAATGGCCAGATGGGCTCGACCATCGAGTTCATGGACCAGCAGCTCGCCAGCCGCCAGAAGCAGCTGGAAGAGGCTGAGAAGAAGCGCACCGAATTCGAGGCGCGCTATCCCGAACTCGCGCAGGGCGGGGCTTCGGTCCTTCAGCGTCTCGAAGCGAGCCGCTCCGAACTTCGCGGCATCGACGCTGATCTTGCCGCGGCGCAGAGCGCGCTGGCGGCGATCAACGGCCAGATTGCCGGCACGCCGCAGACCATCCAGGGCATGGGCGCTTCCGGTGGTGCCAAGGGTGCGCTCGCCGAAGCGCAAGGGCAGCTCGCCGGAATGCGCGCGCGCGGCCTGACCGACAACCACCCCGATGTCATCACGCTGAAGAACCAGATTGCGTCGCTGCGTGCTGCCGCGGCGAATGAAGGCGGCCCGGTTGGCCAGCCGAACCCGGCCTATTCCTCGCTCGTCTCGATCCGCGCCGAACGCCAGGCCAACGTCCAGGCGCTTCAGGCCCGCCGCGCCTCCGTGCAGACGGAGATGTCGCAGGTCATGGCCAAGCAGATCCAGAACCCGGAAGTTGCCGCCGAAGCCCAGCGCATCTCGCGCGATTACGATGTGCTCAAGCAGCAGTACGACAAGCTGCTGGCAGACCGGGAATCGCTGCGCCTGCGCGGTCAGGTGGAAACCGAACAGGGTTCCGCCAAGTTCCAGATCATCGATCCGCCCAGCAGTCCGCGCGGTCCTTCGGCGCCGAACCGGCCGCTGCTGCTGTTCGGTGTGCTCATCGTCGGCATCGGCGCGGGTGTTGGTGCGGCCTTTGCCGTGGGCCAGCTGCGCTCGACCTTCGCGACGACGGCGAAGCTGGAACGCTCGCTCGGGCTGCCGGTGCTCGGCGCGATCAGCCAGACGCTGAACGAGGCCGGTCGCGCGCTGCGACGCAAGCGGATGAAGCAGTTTTACGCCGGTGCCGCGGCATTGATCGGCGTCTTCGTGCTGCTGCTGGTGTCTGAAATGATCCAGGTCGGCATGGTGGCCTGAGGGGGGAACGATGACAGACCAGACCAAGATCCCCCTGCCGCCGCGCGACAAGTCGTCGGTTGAACGGGCCAGCCAGGGCCTCGACCTGGCCAAGCTGGGCGGCATGCCGATCCCGGCCGAACTGATCCCGCCGCGTCGCGTTCCGCGCAAGATGACGCCGGCCGAATCGCAGGAAGCATCGGGCGTTTCTGCTCCAGCTCCTGCTCCCGCTCCCGCGCCGCAAGCCGCCGCGCCGGAAAGCCCGCGTTTCGAACGCATCGATCCGCGCGCCGAGGTTCCGGCCGCTGCACCCGCCGCGCGTGCAGCTGCACCGGCCATTCCGGTGGAAACGGTCACGTTCAAGGGGCCGCGCCACAAGGTTGACCGCCTGCTGCTGCGCCAGCAGGGCATGATCCAGCCGGAAGGCGGCGTATCCGGCCTGCTCGAAGAATTCCGCATCGTGAAGCGCCAGCTTCTGCTGCAGGCGAAAGAACTGTCGCGCGGCGGCATGGGTACGGCGGCGCAACGCATTCTCGTCTGCTCGCCGCTTCCGGGTGAGGGAAAGACCTACACCTCGGTCAATCTCGCGCTGTCGATCGCGGCGGAGAAGGAAAGCGAAGTCGTGCTGGTCGATGCCGACTTTGCCAAGCCTTCGATCCTTTCGACGCTGGGCCTGCCTGGCGGCAAGGGCCTGATGGACGCGCTGACGGACCCGTCGATTGACGTGGCTGACTGCGTGATCGGCACCGATGTTTCCGGCCTTTGGGTGCTTCCCGCGGGCACGATGACCAACAACGATACCGAGCATCTTGCCTCGTCGCATACCGCGCAAGTGCTCGACCGGCTGGTGCAGGGCGCACCGAACCGCATCGTCATTTTCGATTCGCCGCCCGCTCTGGCTGCCTCGCCTGCAGCGGAGCTGGCCAAATATGTCGGACAGGCCGTTCTGGTCGCACGCTGCGACCGCACCGGTCAGGGATCGCTCGAAGACGCGATCACGCTCCTGTCCGCCTGCCCGAACATCCAGCTGCTGCTGAACGGGGTGCATTTCAGCCCCAGCGGCCGCCGTTTCGGTTCCTACTACGGATACAGGGGGTAGTTCGATGAACAACCGCACCTACACGCTTGCCTTTGCTGCGCTCGGCCTCGCGCTGGCGCTGCCTCTTCATGCGCATGCCCAGTCCATGTCCTACGACGGATCGGGAAAGATCGATGCGGGCGATGACGAGGGCGATGGCGGCGATGCGCGCGATGGCCGTCATGGCAAGGGCCGGTCGGGCAAGCGGGTTACCGTTACGCCTTATCTCGAAGCCTCGCAGGTCGCCACGGCAGAGCTTTCGCCGGGCAGCGATTTCCTGACCTACACCTCGCTCGCCGCTGGCGTTGACGCCCAGTTCAACGGCCGCAACACCAACGGTGCGGCGTCGGTTCGCTATGAGCGCCGCATCGGCTATGGCAAGGCCGCCGATGGGGACACCGTAAGCGGCATTGCCCGCGTTGGCGTGGCCGTCGTGCCGCACGCGGTAAACTTCGAAGCTGGTGCCATGGCGGCGCGGTCCAAGGTCGAAGCCAACGGCTCGATCGTGCCCGGCGCCTCGCTGACCGGCGGCGGCTCCACACAGGTCTGGTCGGTTTACGCCGGACCGACGATCAAGGCCCACGCTGGCGATGTCGCCATCGATGGCGGTTATCGCATCGGCTACACCAAGGTCGGCACGGACAGCACCATCGCAACTGCCGTGGGTGGTCCCTCGGTTGACGTGTTCGACCATTCGACCGTGCACAACGCCGAACTGCACCTGGGCACCAAGGCCGGCACCGTCCTGCCCGTGGGTGTCGGCGCTGGCGGCGGTTATTATCAGGAAGACATTTCCAACCTCGACCAGCGCGTGAAGGACCTTCACGGCCGCGTTGACGTGACCCTGCCGTTATCGCGCGATCTCGCGCTGGTCGGCGGCGTTGGATACGAAGACGTGGAAATTTCCGCGCGCGATGTGCAGCGCGACGGTTCAGGCAATCCGGTGATCGGCGCCAATGGCCGCTATGTCACCGACAAGTCGAGCCCGCGCGTCATGGCCTATGACACCAGCGGCTTCATCTGGGATGCCGGCGTCATGTGGCGGCCTTCACGCCGCACCGCGCTCGAAGCCCATGTCGGCAAGCGCTATGGCACGACCAGCTATTACGGCACCTTCGCCTATGCGCCCAACCGCCGCATGAGCCTGAACGTGGCCGTCTATGACAACATCGCCGGGTTTGGTGGCCAGATGAACCGCGCGCTGGCCAACCTGCCGACGAACTTCCAAGCCAACCGCAACCCGCTGACGGGCGAACTGAACACCTGTCTCGCCAGCGTGGAAGGCGGCAACTGCCTTGGCAATGCGCTCGGCTCGGTCCGGTCCTCCACCTTCCGCTCGCGCGGGGTGGCGGCCAGCCTTGGCTATGACCTTGGCTCGCTGCAGGCCGGGATCGGCCTTGGTTACGATCGCCGCAAGTTCATTGCCGCGCCGGGCACGATCCTGGCTTCGGCCAATGGCGTGATCGATGAAAATTACTGGATGTCGGCCTACCTCAATGGCCGTATCGATTCGCACTCGCGCTTTGCCACCAACGTCTACGCCACCTGGTTCAATTCGGGCTTCGCCACGGCGGAAGATGGCACGACGCTGGGCGCCAGCGCAGCCTACTATCGCAATCTTACCGATCATCTCACGGCCAATCTTGCCGTGGGAATTGACGGACTTAATCGCGAAACCCTGCCCGACCTGTGGAGTGCATCCGCGCTGGTCGGCGTCAGGTATTCGTTCTGAGCTTAAACGGGGAAAGCAGGGCACATGTTTGATGATTTCTATGGCCTGAAGGGCAAGCCATTCCAGCTGACGCCGGATGCGACGTTCTATTTCGAGAGCGGCACGCACCGCAAGGCGCTGTCGTACCTCTCGTACGGACTGGCGCAGGGCGAAGGCTTCGTCGTCATCACCGGCGAGGTTGGCGCGGGCAAGTCCACGCTGGTGGCGCACCTGATGGCCACGATCGATCCGGCCCGCCTGACGGCGGCCCAGGTCGTCACCTCCTCGCTTGATGGTGAAGAGATCATCCACGTCATCGCTCAGGCTTTCGGGCTTGAAATCGAAGGCCACGACAAGGCAACCGCGCTGGGAGCGATCGAATCGTTCCTGCATGAGGAAGCCCGCGCCGGCCGACGCTGCCTGCTGGTGGTGGACGAGGTGCAGAACCTGTCGATCAGCGCGCTTGAAGAGCTGCGCATGCTTTCGAACTTCCAGCTTGGCGCGCATCCCCTGTTGCAGACGCTGCTGCTCGGCCAGCCGGAATTCCGTGACCTGATCCAGCATTCCCCGCAGCTGGAACAGCTTCGCCAGCGCGTGATCGCCGCGCATCACCTCGATGCGATGGAACCGGCCGAAGTGCAGCCCTATGTCGAACACCGCCTGTCGAAGGTGGGTTGGCAGGGCAACCCGAGCTTCGATCAGCGCGTGTTCTCCGAACTCTACGAAGCGTCGGGCGGCGTGCCGCGCAAGATCAACCAGATCTTCAACCGGCTGATGCTGCTGGGTGCGGTCGAAGAACGCACGCGTATCGATGCTGCCATGCTGCAGCAGATCCTGGCTGAACTGGCCGACGATACCGCGCTGCCGCTGTCCTCGCGCCGCGCCAAGCCGGCGCCGGCTCCGGTTCCCGGACCGCTGCCGCGCCCGGGTTCGCAGACGGCCGTTTCGGTTGCTGCCGAAGTCCCCGCCTATCAGGCCGTGGCCGCTGCCGAAGCGGGCCTGACCCAGGCCGATTTCGACGCTGCCCTTGCCGATCGCGACGCGCAGATCGCCGAACTGCAACAGGCCGTGCTTGAACTGGCAAACGGCGCTGAGCGCCACGCGCCGGTTGGCAGCGAATCCGGTGCGGATACGGCTGCGCTGAACGCGCGCATCGAGGAGCTGGAAGCCCGTCTGATCGAACAGGAACAGACGGTGCGGCACACGCTGGCGATGCTGGTCGAATGGCTTGAGGCCGACGAACAGATCGCAGCCTGAGTCCAAGCAGAAGGGTTGCGCGCTTGGACCGCCAGTCGATCATCAATGGCCTGTCGGTAGACGTCGAGGAATGGTTCCAGGTCGGCGCGTTCGAGCGCACGATTGCGCGTGCCGACTGGGATGGCCATGCCAGCCGGGTAGAGCGCAATTGCGACCTGATCCTCGATCTGTTCGACCAGGCCGGCAAGAAGGCGACCTTCTTCACGCTGGGCTGGGTGGCCGAACGCCATCCGCAGATGATGCGCCGTATCGCAGATCAAGGGCATGAAATCGCCAGCCACGGCTGGGACCACGCACGCGTGTTCACCCTCGGGGCAGAAGCCTTTGCAAACGACCTGAAGCGCGCCCGTGCGGCCATTGAACAAGCAAGCGGACAGGCGGTGACCGGTTATCGCGCGCCAAGCTTTTCCATCGATCAGCGTACCCCTTGGGCCTTCGAGGTTCTGGCGGATCAGGGTTACACCTATTCCTCCAGCGTCGCACCGATCGCCCACGATCACTACGGCTGGCGCTCTGCGCCGCGCTTTGCCTTTCACCCGATCAAGGGCGCGGACCTGCTCGAAGTTCCGGTGACGACCGCCGAATTTGCCGGACGCCGGCTCGCCGCGGGCGGCGGGGGCTTTTTCCGCGTGTTGCCCTATGCCTTTTCACGCTGGGCCATCCGGCAGGTGAACGAGCGGGATCGTCGGCCGGCGGTGTTCTATTTCCACCCGTGGGAGGTCGATCCCGATCAGCCGCGTATGAAGAACGCACCGCTGAAGTCGCAGTTTCGCCACTACACCAACCTTGATGTCATGGCCGCAAAGCTGCGCCAGTTGCTTGCAGACTTCGAATGGGGCCGCATGGACGATCTTGTCGCGCGCGAACTTCCGCGCGCTGCCGGCCTGAGGCTGGCCGCATGAACGCGCCCTTTCGCCCGGAAGCGCTTGCGGTGCGGCTGATCGATCCTGCTGAGCCCGCGGAAGCGTCGCGGATCGAGGCATTTCTTGCCGATCACCCCGACGCGACGCCGTTCCATCGCCCGGCCTGGCTCTGCGCCGTGGCTGAGGGGACGGGCAACCGCGCGCTGGGCCTGATCGCCGAACGGAGCGGGGTGCTGTGCGCGTGGTTGCCGCTCAACGAAGTGCATTCGCCTATCTTCGGTCGCATGCTGGCGTCGAGCGGTTTTGCCGTTGGCGGCGGGCTGCTGACGGCTGGCTGCGATGGGGATGAAATTTTTGGCGCGGCCGAGCGGTTGGCCATTCGCCATTCCTGCCCGTCGATCGAACTGCGCGGCGGCGATCTGCCGGCGGGGCGCGAGGGCTGGGCGCTGAAGACCGAATCGCATTGCGGCTTTGTCCGCGCGCTTGCCACCGACGACGAGGCGGAACTGCTCGCCATTCCGCGCAAGCAGCGTGCCGAAGTGCGCAAGGGGCTGGAAAAGGACCTGCGCGTCGAAACCGGCACATCGCCGCGTGACCGGGCGGCGCACTATGCCGTCTATGCGGAATCGGTGCGCAATCTTGGCACGCCGGTATTCCCGCGCCGTCTGTTCGACGCAGTGCTGGACCGCTTTGGCGACGAAGCCGATATCCTTACCGTCTACGAGGCCGACCGCCCGGTCGCCTCGGTCCTGTCGCTCTACCATCGCGGCGCGGTCATGCCCTATTGGGGCGGCGGCACCTGGGAAGCGCGGCGGCTGCGCGCCAACGACCGGATGTACTTCGAACTGATGCTGCACGCCCGCCGGCGCGGCTGCACGGCGTTCGATTTCGGCCGTTCGAAGACCAATAGCGGCGCCTACCATTTCAAGCGCAATTGGGGGTTTGAACCCGATCCGCTGACCTATGCCAGCTGGACCGCGCCCGGCCAGCCGGTGCGCGATGCTGATCCGACCAGCGCCAAGCACGCCCTGCAGATTGCGGTCTGGCAACGCCTGCCGCTGCCGATTGCCAACCGCCTGGGGCCGCTGATCGCCAAAGGGCTCGGCTGATGGGCGAGATCCTGTTTCTGGCGCACCGCATTCCGTTCCCGCCGGACCGGGGCGACAAGATCCGTTCGCACCACGTGCTGAAAAGGCTGGCCCAGCTGGCACCCGTCCATGTCGGCACCTTTGCCGACGATGTCGAGGATGACGCAGCCAAGCAGGCACTGGCCGATGTTTCTGCCAGCAGTTTCGTCTCGGACCGAACCAAGCCGATGTGGCGCGCCGGGGCGGAAGCCGTGCTCAGCGGCCAGCCGGTAAGCCTGACGGCTTTTCACGATCCCGCGCTGGCTGCCTATGTTGAACGGGTGCTGCGCGAACGCGATATCCGCGCGATCTATGTCTTTTCCGGCCAGATGGGCCGCTATGTGCCGGAAAGCTGGCGCGGGCGGCTGGTCGTCGATTTCGTCGACGTCGATAGCGCCAAGTTCGAAGCCTACGCCCGCAGCGGCAATCCGGCGATGCGCTGGGTCAACGGCCGGGAAGGGCGCTTGCTCAAGGCAGAGGAAGCGCGGCTGGCCGCGCGGGCAGATGTCAGCCTGCTGGTCTCGCAAGAAGAGGCGGCGCTATTCGCCAGCCGGCTGCGCGCGCCCGCGCGGGTCGAGGCGCTGGAGAACGGCATCGATGCCATGGCCTTCGATCCCTTCACCACGCTTCCCGAACCGCGTCTCGCGGCACTTGAGGGGCCGAAAATCGTCTTCACCGGACAGATGGACTATGCCCCCAATGTCGATGCCGTCGTTCGTGCCGCGCGCCGGCTCATGCCGCGCATCCGGGCGGCGATTCCCGGCGCCGGGCTGCATATCATCGGGCGCAATCCGACGGCTGAGGTAAAGGCGCTGGACGGAATCGAGGGCTGCACGGTCTGGGGCCGGGTGGGAGATATGCCCGCCTTCCTGCGCGCCGCAGATCTCGCGCTGGTGCCGCTGGAAATTGCGCGTGGGGTGCAAAACAAGGTGCTGGAAGCCATGGCGATGGCACTGCCGGTCGTCGCTTCCACCGGGGCGGCCACGGGGATCGGCGCGCAGCACGGGCGCGAATTCATGGTCGGTGAAGACGACGATGCTCTGGTGCGCCACAGCGTTGCCCTGCTGCGCGATCGGCAAAAGGCAAAGACCATGGGCCTCGCCGCACGCCGCTTCCTGCAGGATCGCCGTTCGTGGAAGGCTGTGCTGGAGCCGCTGCCAGCCCTGATGGGCATGGCCGCTGCGGGTGAGAGCCATGCCGCCTAACGCGCTTTCGCCCAGCCTGCGCGGTGCATTCGAAAGCCGGATTCCCGGCCCCTGGAGAGAGCCCGTTGCCGGCCTTGCCACGGCCTGGCTGTTCCTGTTCATCTGCTTCGCGCGCGATTGGGCGGCGATGGCCGATCAGTGGTGGAACATATCCACCTATACGCATGTGCTGCTGATCCCGCCGATCCTTGGCTGGCTGGTGGCGCAGCGCTGGCCGCAATTGCGCGAGATCACGCCGTCGGGCTGGCGTGGCGGGATCTGGTTGTTTGCCGGCGCGGCCATGCTATGGGTTCTAGGAGCATTTTCCGGTTTCAGCCTGATCCGGCAGGCGGCGGTTGTCGCCATGACCGGAGCAAGCGCTCTGGCCGTGCTTGGCCCGCGCGTAGGCCGTGCTCTGGCATTTCCGCTCAGTTACATGGTCTTTCTCGTGCCGTTTGGAGACGAGCTGGTTCCGCCGCTGCAACTGATCACCGCACAGCTGACCATTGCGCTCACCAAGCTCAGCGCCATTCCGGCGGTGATCGATGGCGTGTTCATCGAAACGCCCGCCGGCCTGTTCGAAGTGGCGGAGGCCTGTTCAGGCGTGAAGTTCCTGATCGCGATGATTGCCTTTGGCGTCCTTGCCGCGCACGTCTGCTTCGTCAGCTGGAAGCGGCGTGCGCTGTTCATCGCCCTTTCCGTTGCGGCGCCGATCCTCGCCAATGGTGTGCGCGCCTGGGGAACGATCTTCGTCGCGCAATACAAGGGCGCGGAATTCGCCACCGGCTTTGATCACATCGTCTACGGCTGGCTGTTCTTCGCGCTGGTCATCGCGCTGGTTCTTGCAATTGGCTGGAAGTTCTTCGACCGGCCGGGCGATGCGCCGATGATCAACACCGCTGCCATCCTTGGCTCGCCGCTGCTCGATCGTCTGGCAAGCCGCTATGTGTCCTTGCGCCCCGCCTTGCTGATCATGGGTTTTGTCGTGTTGGCGGCAACAGGCTGGGCCTACGCCGCCGGGCGGCTGTCCGCCGATCTGCCCAAACAGGTTTTCCTGCCAGAGGTCGCCGGTTGGCAGCGGGTGAACTATACTCCGCAGGTCTGGTGGGAACCGCGCGCCACCGGGGCTGATCATCGCCTGCTGGGCCGCTATGCCGATGCCAAGGGGCAGACGGTCGACGTGTTCTACGCGCAGTATTCCGGCCAGTCCGAAGGGCGCGAGGCCGGCGGCTTCGGTGAAGGCGCCCTGATGCCTGATAGTGAATGGGCATGGATGTCGCCGGGGCCAGCGCTAGACGGGGCCAAGGCTGATCGTCTGCTCGCGCAGGGCCAGATCGAGCGCACGGCCTTCACCTGGTATCGCACGGGGGACGAGATCACCGGCAGCAATGCGCGGCTGAAGCTCGCCAATACGCGCGACCGACTTTTGCTGCAGGCGCGCCCGACAGCGGTGCTGATCCTCTCTGCGGAAAAATCGGGCAGCGCCAATCCCGATCAGGCCGTGCAGCAATTCCATTCCGCCATCGGTCCGGTCGACAGATGGATGGACCGCATCGGCTCGAACAGGTAGGCACGCGGGATAATGTGCGGAATTGCCGGAATTTTCCATCTCGCCACGCCGAAGCCGGTCGATCCTGCGCGGGTTGAACGGATGTGCGACGCCATCGCCCACCGTGGCCCGGACGGGGCGGGGGTGTGGACCGCGCCGGGGGTGGGGCTGGGCCATCGCCGCCTGTCGATCATCGATCTGGCCGGCTCCCCGCAGCCGATGGCATCTAGCGATGGCCGGGCGATGCTCGTCTTCAACGGCGAAATCTATAATTACCGCGAATTGCGGGCCGAGCTCACCGCCATGGGCGCACAGTTCCACACCGATGGCGACAGCGAGGTCATCCTGGCCGCCTGGCAGCGCTGGGGCGAGGATTGCCTGCCGCGTCTCAATGGCATGTTTGCCTTCGCCATCTACGATCTTCCGAGCAAGACGCTGTTCCTGGCGCGTGACCGGCTGGGCGTGAAGCCGCTATTCTTCGCGCCGCTCAGCGACGGCAGCCTGGCCTTCGCCTCCGAACTGAAAGCGCTGGTCGCCAATCCGCTGCTCCGCCGCGAGGTCGATCCGCTGGCGATCGAGGACTATCTCGCCTGGGGTTATGTCCCTGACACGCGCTCGATCATCAAGGGCGTGCAGAAGCTCGCGGCTGGTCACTCGCTGACCCTGCGTCACGACGCCCCGATGCCGCAGCAGCGCCGCTGGTGGGACATCTCGTTCGAACGCCGCCATCGGGGCAAGGCGGCCGATCTGGAAGCCGAATTGCTCCACCATCTGCGCGAAGCGGTCACTTCGCGCATGGCGGCGGACGTGCCGCTGGGCGCGTTCCTTTCGGGCGGGGTCGACAGCTCCAGCGTGGTCGCGCTGATGGCAGAGGCTAGCGCGCAGCCGGTGAAAACCTGCTCGATCGGTTTCGACGCCAAGGGGCTGGATGAAAGCAGCTATGCCGCGCAGATCGCGCAGCAGTTTGCCACCGATCACCGCGCGCGCACCGTATCGGCCGACGATTTCGAGGCGATCGACACTCTGGTCGCCATGTTTGACGAGCCCTTTGCCGATGCCTCGGCGCTGCCGACCTGGCGCGTGTGCCAGCTGGCGCGTGAAACAGTGACCGTCGCCCTTTCGGGGGATGGTGCCGATGAAGCCTTTGCCGGCTATCGGCGCCAGCGTTTCCAGTGGCACGAAGACAAGGCGCGTGGCCTGATGCCGCAGGCTCTGCGTTCGGCCGTCTTCGGACCGCTGGGCAAGGTCTGGCCAAAAGCGGATTGGGCGCCGCGCGTTCTGCGGGCAAAGTCCACGTTGCAGTCGCTCGCCGCGTCAAGCGAAAGCGCCTATGCACGCGCACTTTCCGTCACGTTGCCTGAGCAGCGCGATGCGCTCTACAGCGCCGATTTCCGAGCCATTCGGCGGGATTATCGTGCCGAGCAGCCGCTGGAAGCGCTTATGCGCAATGCGCCGGCGCGCTCTGGGCTCGACAAGGCGCAATACGCCGATCTCATGTTCTGGCTGCCGGGCGATATTCTCACCAAGGTCGACCGGGCGAGCATGGCGGTCGGATTGGAAGCGCGCGAACCGCTGCTCGATTACCGCCTGATCGAATTTGCCGCCGGATTGCCGGAAAACATGCGCATTCGCGGCGTTCAGGGCAAATGGCTGATGAAGCAAGCGATGACGCGCTATCTGCCCGACAATGTGCTGTTTCGTCCCAAACAAGGCTTTGTCACGCCGATTGCCGACTGGTTCCGCGGGCCTTTGGCGGGCGAGGCGCGGGCGATTGCCAAGGGGGCGGCCCTGTCGCGGACGGGATGGTTCGACAGCAAGCAGATCGGCCGCATCGCCGAGGCGCACATTTCCGGCCGAAGCGACAATTCGCGCCTTCTCTGGCAGCTTTTCATGCTTGACCGATCGCTTACCAAGTTGGGTATTGCCTAAATTTCAACCACTTGAATCGCGCTATTTGGCGCGGCCTAATGGTAAGCAGATTTTAAACCATTTTTCCTACATTCGTGTGGTTATGGGTCCCAAACCGAGTGGGAAATGAAGGCGTTTTTTAAAAAACCCCTTGTGATTGCAACGCTTGTTGCCTGCCTGTTCGGGTTGTTCAAACTCGGCCAGCCGATCGATCACATCTATTGGAACAACCTGTTCCGCCATATCGGCGTGGATGCCCCGCAGTCGATCATCGTCGTAACCATGGGCGAACAGGGCAAGGACGCCGCTGACGCGCAAGCGGACGGCGCGCTGGCTTCGGCGATCGATGCCGTTTCCGCTCAGGCACCCAAAAAGATCTACATCGATGGACCGGTGAATTTTGCGCCGAATTCGGCCAATGCGGCGAAAATCCGCAGCATGGGGTCGAAGCTGACGCTCGTCGCGAGGCCTTCGGACATCGACAACTTCTCGAGCGATGCCATCCGCCTTCCGAACCGCAATGTCGTGGGTGATGCCAACGTGGTGTTTTCCGCGTGGTACATGAACTTCCTGCACTACGCCCAGGGATCGCCCAACACGATTTCCATCGGTGACAAGACCTATTCGGCCTTCGCCGTCGATCTGGCTGGCGAAAGCAAGGCGGAGGCGGGCTATTTCATCCCCAACTTCGCTGTGGACCCCGACACCATTCGCACGGTCTCGGCATCGCAGCTGGTCAGTGGATCGGTTGAATCCGGGCTTTTCACTGGCCGGTCGGTAATCATCACCACTTCGCGTATGGCTGCGGGCAAGGAAATCGGCCATTTCGGTCATGGCCTGGTCAATCCGGTGGTTCTCGACATCGCCGGCGCAGCCAGCGTCAGCAAGGGCCGGTCGAGCAACGTCAGCGACTTGCCGGAACTGTTGCTGTTTGTCCTGGGCATCCTCGCCTGCTCGCGCATCCGCCGCGTTGGCCTTCGTCGCCTTTGTTATGGCGCGGTTGCCACGATGCTAGTCGTCGGTCCGGCGATTACTCAGAATTTCGGTTTCTATCCGCCGCCTTCGACCGGCATCTTCGCACTTAGCCTGTTTGGCGGCATAAAGCTGTGGGGCAAATGGCGCCGGCGCGTGTTGCAAACCAGTGCGTCGGGCCTGCCGAATTTCTTTGCCTTGTCGAACATCTCGCTGCAGCCGGAACACGATATCGTCGTGGCCGTGATCGGCCGTTACGAGGAATTCCTCGCGACCTTGCCGGGCCACCTCCACGCGGAATGCGCCAACCAGGTTGCCCGCCGCTTTGCCGTCGGCAGCGGGACGGAGCAGATATATCACGGTGAAGGCGGGGTTTTCGCGTGGATCGAGCGCGCCTGGCCGGCCGACCAGCAGACCGAACACTTCGAAGGCATGCGTGCGCTGTTTTCCGCGCCGCTTTTGGTGGGCGGACACATGTTCGACACCAACGTCCACTTCGGGCTCGATCGCAATTACCAGCTCGATACCGTGACGCGCCTCAACACCGCCTTGTCATCCGCCAACAGCGCGATGAAGGCTGGGCGGACCATCGAACAGTTCGAAGCGTCGCGTCTGGCCGATGCGCCGTGGGAGCTGTCGCTTCTGGCCCGCATCGACGAAGGCATGAAGAACGGCGACATCTGGCTCGCCTATCAGCCGCAGTGGGACTATCGCCGCGCTTGCGTAAGCGGGGCCGAAGCGCTGATCCGCTGGAATGATCCGGTGCGCGGGCCGATCCGTCCGGACGCCTTTATCGTCCAGGCCGAAAAGGCCGGCCGCATCGATGCCCTGACCTATTGGGTGTTCGAAGAGGCCATCACGGCAGCACGGGCGATGAAAGACGTCATGCCCCAGTTCCAGATGAGCATTAACCTTTCGGCGCAGCTCGTCGACAAACCCTCGCTCATCTCTGCCATCAGCGAAATCGTGCGCCGGCGTGGCATCGATTGCCGCGAATTCACGATCGAAGTGACCGAAACCGCGTCGGTCTACAATCGGCCGGCGGCTGTCCAGAACCTGCAGCAGTTGCGTGCCATGGGCTTCCGCCTTGCCATCGATGACTTCGGGACCGGCGAATCGAGCTTGCTCTATCTTGCCGAACTGCCGAGCGATGAATTGAAGATCGACCAGCACTTCGTCTCGCGCATTCTCACCGGCGAGCGGGAGCGCGAAATCGTCAAGAGCACGATCACGCTGGCGCACGCCCTGAAGCAGAGCATCGTGGCCGAAGGCATCGAGGACCGCGCCACTTTCGACCTGCTGAGCCGCATGGGATGCGACACTGGGCAGGGCTATTTCATTGGCAGGCCAGAGAGTTTTGACCAGTTCCGGCAAACCTGCATGAACCTGGGATTGAGGGACGTCGGAAGTTAAACACTTGTTAACCAGAGTCCTTATTGGTAGATAATGGGTGTCCAATATCTTTGGAGACTCAAAATGGACTTTGGTTGGTCGATCTGGAAGTATCTCTTCAATTGAGCTAAGCCTCTGAAACAGGCTGATTTTTTTGAAACAGTCTGTCTAGGGGTCGGCAGAGGATTGGCTTGACGAATCGCCATGTTGCGGTTGGTTGGGGCATCTTCAGTTTGGTTATTCGTTAACGAACACCAATCAATCAGCACCCCGGCGCATAGCTGGGGTGTTTGTGTATCCGGGTTCTGCGATTTCGCGTCCCGTTCCGGGACTGGTGCCGATAGAGCGAAGGATGTGGTCCCCCGCCGGTTAATGAGCTGACACAGCTGTCCTCAGCGCGCGTCGACCATCACGATTTCCAAATCATCCAGCGCCTCGATGCGCAATGACGATTCACCGGTCACGGCAATGCCGTCGCGCGGGTGTGCTTCCTTGCCGTTGATCCGAAGCCGGCCAACCGGGGCCACCAGGTACTGGTGACGCGCGGGATCGACTGGCTGTTCAATGACCGAACCAGCCGGCAGCGTGGCGGCCATCACCTTGGCGTCGGCACGGATTGGCAGGGCATCGTCAGCCTCAGGCGTGCCGCTGGCCAGCGTCACCCATTTGCCAGAGCGTTCGCCGCGCGGAAACTCGCGCTGGCCCCAGTGCGGCTCGCCGCCGCGCCCGTCCGGCAAGATCCAGATCTGGAAAAGGGTGGTCGGTTCATTCTCCAGATTGAATTCTGCGTGGACCACGCCGCTCCCGGCGCTCATCACCTGGACGTCACCGGCGGCGGTCCGGCCTTCGTTGCCCATCGAATCCTTGTGGCTGATGGCCCCGGATCGGACGAAAGTGATGATTTCCATATCGTTGTGCGGGTGCGGGTCGAACCCGGTCTGGGCGGCGATGGTATCGTCGTTCCACACGCGGATTGCGCCCCAGCCCATGCGGTTGCGATCAAGGTAAGACGCAAAGCTGAAGTGGTGCCGGGCATCAAGCCAACCGTGGTTGGCGGCGCCAAGGCTGGCAAAAGGGCGAATATCGATCATGAAGCGCTCCACTTCGGCAGGATTCGATCGCCGGGTTGGAACCGATATGGGGGTGGGAGCCCCCCATTCAAGTCAGTCTTCGCCGTGGCCGAGAGCCAGGTATTCCGCGCTTTGCATTTCCATTAGACGGCTGATCGTGCGGTCAAATTCGAAGCGGCCGTCACCGGCTTCATAAAGCTCTTCCGGCTCGGCGGCTGCCGTCGCCAGCAGCTTGACCTTGTGTTCGTACAGCGCATCGATCAGCGTGACGAACCGCGCGGCCTCGTTGCGGTTTTCCGGCCCCATTTGCGGAATGCCGACCAGGATCACGGTGTGATAGGTCTGTGCAATGGCCAGATAGTCGGAAGCCCCGCGCGCCTCGGCGCACAGCCGCTTGAAGCTGAACACGGCCACACCCTTCAGCGCCTTTGGAACGAACAGCGTGCGGCCACCGCCAACGTCAATTTCCGCAGAAGGCACGTGGACGGCGTCTTCGGGCGGATAGTCGGTCAGGCGGAAGAAAGCCTCGCGCACCTGCGCTGTCGCCGTTTCGCCCAGCGGAACGTGCCAGGTGGGCATGCCGCCCAGACGCTCCAGCCGGTAATCGACCGGACCATTGAGCGCCATGACATCGAGTTCGCGCTCGATCAGGCCGATGAAGGGCAGGAAATGCTCGCGGTTGAGGCCATCCTTGTAAAGTTCGGACGGCGCCCGGTTTGATGTCGTCACCACCGTCACGCCCTGATCCTGAATAAGGGCGGTGAACAGCCGGCTCATGATCATGGCGTCGGCGCTGTTGTTGACGACCATTTCGTCAAAGGCGAGGCAGCGAACATTGGCGCCGAGTTCGGCGGCGACGGGGGCGATGGGATCGCCCGCTTCCTTCTTGCGTTCCTCGCGCAGCAGCGCGTGCACCTCGATCATGAAGGCGTGGAAATGGACTCGGCGCTTGCGGCGGATCTGCAGGTTGTCGTGAAACAGGTCCATCAGCATGGACTTGCCGCGGCCAACCCCGCCCCACAGGTAAATGCCCTTGGGGGCAGGGGGCTTCTTGGCGAACAGCTTGCCCAGCAGACCACGCGGCGCGGACGTTGATTCAAGTTCGCGCTGAAGGCGGGCAAGGCGCTCGGCGGCGGCTGCCTGCTCCGGATCGGGGCGCAGTTCCCCGGAAGCGACTAGCGCCTCGTAGCGTTCGATCAGGCTGGTCATGCGGCCTGCGGGGCCGGGGAAGGCTTGCGCATGGTGCCGGTGAAGGCTGCCACCAGATTGTCACCCTGAACCACGGTGCCGCGCATGAAGACGAGACGGCGCGTTTCCTTGAGGATTTCGGTTACCGCATCCAGCGGTTCTTCCAGTTCACCAGCACCGATGAACTGGGTGTGCGCTTCCAGGGTAACCGCGCCTACGGCATCGCCTTTGCGCAGAACCCAAAGCGTGGCGAACAGCGCAACATCGAGCAGCGCCATGATCACACCACCGTGGACGGATCCGGGCAGATTGGCATGGCTATGGCCGGGAAACATCCGGAGGCGGCAGGAATTTTCGCTTTCGCTGCGCACCAGCATCTTACCCATGCAGGCAGCGTTGAACCGGGCCTTGTCCTCAACATCCCACGTCAGCCAGCCGGGGTTTTCCGGGTCCGGCTCGCAATGGAAGGTCGTCCTCGGCAAGCGCACTTAGACGTGCCGTTCCGCCTGCATCTTCTTGATTTCGGCAATCGCCTTAGCCGGAGAAAGACCCTTCGGGCAGACGTTGGCGCAGTTCATGATCGTGTGACAGCGATAGAGGCGGAAGGGATCTTCCAGCTCATCGAGACGTTCACCGGTCATTTCATCGCGGCTGTCGGCCAGCCAGCGATAGGCTTGCAGCAGGATCGCCGGGCCAAGGAACTTGTCCGAATTCCACCAGTAGCTCGGGCACGAGGTCGAGCAGCAGGCGCACAGGATGCATTCGTAAAGGCCATCCAGCTTTTCGCGCTGTTCCGGGCTTTGCAGGCGTTCTTTGCCCGAAGGCGTGGTCGACACGGCCTGAAGCCAGGGGCGGATTGAGGCGTACTGCGCATAGAAGTGCGTGAAATCAGGGACCAGATCCTTGATCACTTCCATGTGCGGCAGCGGGGTGATGCGAATGTCGCCCTTCAGATCCTCGATCGCGGTGGTGCAGGCCAGGCCATTGCGGCCGTTCATGTTCATCGCACAGGACCCGCAAATGCCTTCACGGCACGAGCGACGGAAGGTGAGCGTCGGATCGATTTCGTTCTTGATCTTGATGATCGCGTCCAGAACCATCGGCCCGCATTTGTCCAGATCGATCTCGAAGCTGTCATAGCGCGGGTTTTCGCCCGAATCCGGATCATAGCGATAGACGGTGAACTTCTTCACCTTGCCCGCGCCTTCGGCCTTGTGGGTCTTGCCCTTGCCGCTGATCTTGCTTTTCGCGTCG
>JBJTLW010000188.1:0-7477 GCA_046063225.1 Novosphingobium sp.
CGAGGAAGCCAAGGGGCTCGAGTTCGAACTCGATGTCGTCGAAGGCATGCAGTTCGACCGCGGCTATCTCTCGCCCTACTTCGTCACCAATGCTGAAAAGATGCTGGTTGAGCTCGATAACCCCTACATCCTGATCCACGAGAAGAAGCTGTCGAACCTCCAGTCGATGCTGCCGATCCTCGAGGCGGTGGTGCAGTCGGGCCGTCCGCTACTCATCATCGCCGAGGACATCGAAGGTGAGGCTCTGGCCACGCTCGTCGTCAACCGCCTGCGCGGCGGCCTCAAGGTCGCGGCCGTCAAGGCTCCGGGCTTCGGTGACCGCCGCAAGGCCATGCTGGGCGATATCGCCACGCTGACCGCCGGCGAAATGATCTCCGAAGACCTTGGCATCAAGCTGGAGAACGTCACGCTCGCCATGCTCGGCCAGGCCAAGAAGGTCACCATCGACAAGGACAACACCACCATCGTCGACGGCGCCGGTTCGGCAGACGAAATCAAGGCCCGCGTCGAACAGATCCGCGCCCAGATCGAAGTCACCACCAGCGACTACGACAAGGAAAAGCTGCAGGAACGCCTCGCGAAGCTTGCTGGCGGCGTTGCCGTGATCAAGGTTGGCGGCGCTTCGGAAGTCGAAGTGAAGGAACGCAAGGACCGCGTTGATGACGCGCTGCACGCCACCCGCGCTGCGGTGGAAGAAGGCATCGTCCCTGGCGGCGGTACCGCTCTGCTCTACGCCACCAAGGTTCTCGAAGGCGTCAAGGGTGCCAACGACGACCAAACCAAGGGCGTCGACATCATCCGCCGTGCGATCACCGCTCCGCTGAAGCAGATCGCCACCAACGCCGGCCATGACGGCGGCGTGGTTGCCGGCAACCTGCTGCGCGAAAACGACGAAACGCAGGGCTTCAACGCGGCTACCGACGTTTACGAAAACCTCGTCGCCGCTGGCGTGATCGACCCGACCAAGGTCGTTCGCACGGCTCTGCAGGATGCGGCCTCGGTCGCCAGCCTGCTGATCACGACGGAAGCCGCGATCGCTGAAAAGCCGGAAGACAAGCCCGCGATGCCGCCGATGGGCGGTGGCATGGGCGGCATGGGTGACATGGGCTTCTAAGCCTTACCCCAGCCAAACGGTTGAAAAGGGCCGCAGGGAGCAATCCTTGCGGCCTTTTTTTTGCATCCGGTGAACCGATCCGGCCCTCACCCCGACCTTGTGACGCAGCCGCACTTTCGCGGCGGGATGACGCAAGGAGTTTGGGGAAATGGTTGAACGGACAATCGCAGCGCGCCGGATCGCGCTGGCAGGCAGCGGAGCCATGGCATTGGCGATCGGATTGCTGGCGGCGGCGCCCTCGGCACATGCCGAAACCTGCGCACTCGTCAAATCGGGCAACGCCTTCTCGATCAACGCGACCGACAACACGTTCAACCCATCGACGAACAGTACCGGCCCAACCACAGGCACCAACACGGCCTGCGGTGACCAAAGCGTGGCAACCGGCACCAACGCAACGGCGCTTGGCGGAAATACCTCCGCCGGTCAGGATGCGACCGCTGTCGGCCAGGGCGCCAGCGCAACCGGCACCGGATCGGTGGCGCTCGGCCAGGGCAGCTCCGATGGCGGGCAGGGCGGCGTCGTGTCCATCGGCACGTCGGGCAACGAACGCCGGATCATTAACGTCGCCAGCGGCGTCAGCGCGACCGATGCCGCGAACATGGCCCAGTTGAACGCGGTTGACGCCACGGCAAACACGGCGCTGGCCAACGCGGCGGCAGCGCAGGTCACCGCCACGACGGCGCAGGGCACGGCCAACACCGCGCTGACCAATGCCGGCACGGCGCAGACGACGGCGGCCACGGCCGCCACCGCCGCCGCTACGGCACAATCGACAGCGACTACGGCCGCCACCGCAGCTGCCGCAGCCCAATCGACGGCGAACACGGCGCTCACCAATGCCGCGACGGCGCAGACTGCCGCCAACGCTGCGCAGAGCACCGCCAACACCGCGCTGACCGATGCGGCAACGGCCCAGGGCACGGCGAATACGGCGCTAGCCAATGCGGCCACGGCGCAGACCACGGCCAACACAGGGGTAACCAATGCCGCCGCTGCCCAGTCGACCGCGAACACCGCTCTCACCAACGCGGCCACGGCGCAGACAACAGCCAACACAGCGGTGACCAGCGCCGCTGCTGCCCAGTCAACCGCGAACACGGCCCTGACCAACGCGGCCACGGCGCAGACGACAGCCAACACAGCGGTGACGAACGCCGCCGCCGCTCAGACGACCGCCAACACCGCTCTCACCAACGCAGCCACGGCGCAAACCACGGCCAACACAGCGGTCACGAACGCCGCCGCCGCCCAGTCGACCGCGAACACGGCGCTGGCCAAGACGACCTACATGGCCGTCAGCGGCACCGGCGCGCTGCCGGTTGTTTCGGGAACCGGCGCGGTGGCCATCGGCATCGGCCAGACCGCGAACGGCAACGGCGCGGTCGCCATCGGTGATCCGAACACGGCCAGCGGCACCGGCGCGGTCGCCATCGGCGCGGACAACACCGCCACCGGCACTGGCGCGGTTGCCCTTGGCAACAACAACACCGCCAACGGCAACGGCGCCGTGGCGCTGGGCAACGGGGCCAACGCCTCGCACGCGGGCGCCGTGGCCCTTGGCTCCGGCGCGGTGACCACCAAGGCCGGGCAGATCGCGCTGGGCGGCGCGGGCTCGTCGGTGAAGGTGGGCGATATTGCCGCCAGCACCGCCGCGCAGTCCGGGCCGACCGACCTGATGACGGTTGACGCCAGCGGCACGGTCGGGCGCGATACGACCATCCGCCCGGCCATCGCCAGCCTCACCACCACGAGCGCCAGCCACACCGCCTCGATCACCGCGCTGCAGGCGCTGACCGCCAGCCAGACCTCGCAGATCTACAGCCTGTTCGCGCTGACGACGGCGAACCAGAAGGAAGCGCGCAAGGGCATTGCCGCCGCCGTCGCCATGGCCGATGCCCCCTTCCCCTCGGCGCCGGGCAAGACCAGCTATGCCGCCAACGGCGCGGTCTATCGCGGGCAGGTGGCCTTCAGCGTCGCGCTGACGCACCGGCTCAACACCGACAACCCCTTCGCCTTCACCGTCGGCGTCAGCCACGCGGGCGGATCGGACACGGCGGTGAAGGCCGGGATCGCCGGCGAGTTCTGACAAGGTCCGGGTAGCAGAAGACCCATCGGACGGGCCGGGGGAGCAATCCTCCGGCCCATCTTTTCGCTTGACGCACTTGCGGGATTTTCCGGGCGGGCCACCAAGCGCAAAAACTGCAATCGACCGTGCAACAAAGGCGATTGCTTCGCACCTGCACGAGAGTAGGGGCCGCCGCCCGGCTATTTCGCCGGTCAGGAGTCCCCATCCATGACATCGATGGCGTTGACGGCGGAGGATTCCGCCGGAGTTCGTTCGGGGCACCATCACGGTGCCCCTGAACCCAAGTCCCTTCTCTTCCCTCTTACCCTTGGCGCCGTCGGCGTCGTCTTCGGCGATATCGGCACCAGTCCGCTCTACGCCTTCCGCGAAGCGCTCGGCCAGGCCGGCAGCGATGGCGCGATCCTCCACACCGAAATTCTTGGCGTGATGAGCCTGATGATCTGGGCCCTCATCGTGGTCGTCACGCTCAAATACGTCACCTTCCTGATGCGCGCGGACAACGAAGGCGAAGGCGGCGTCCTTGCCCTGCTGGCGCTGGCGCAGCGCGGCCGGGCCAGCCGCGGCGGGATTGTTCTGGCGCTTGGCGCGGCGGGGGCGGCGCTGTTCTATGGCGATGCGATCATTACGCCTGCGCTGTCCGTACTGTCTGCCGTGGAAGGCCTGAAGACCATTCCGGCGATTGGCAGCGGTATTACCGAAAATCTGGTGATCACGCTCAGCCTTGTCATCCTGGTGGCGCTGTTCGCCATCCAGTCGCGCGGCACGGCCGCGGTTTCCAAGCTGTTTGGCCCGGTCTGCGTGGTGTGGTTCGTGGCGATCGGCGCGCTGGGCCTGTACCACATCAGCGATCAGCCGGGCGTGCTGGCGGCCTTCCTGCCAACCTATGCAGTCAGCTTCGTAGGCTCGCACGGAATGGTCGGCCTGTTCGTGCTGGGTGCGGTGTTCCTGACCGTCACCGGCGCGGAAGCGCTGACGGCCGACATGGGGCACTTCGGCAAGGTTCCGATCCGCCTGGCGTGGTTCGCGCTGGTGTTCCCGGCGCTGGTGCTCAATTACCTTGGCCAGGGCGCCTTTGCCCTTGCCAGCATCGAAGCGGCGCAGGCCAGCGGCGCCCTCTTTGCCAATCAGGACTGGTTCTTCGTCATGATCCCCGATGGCCTGCGCCTGCCGATGGTGCTGCTCGCGACCATGGCGACGATCATCGCCAGTCAGGCGGTCATCACCGGTGCCTATTCGCTTACCCAGCAAGCGATCCAGCTTGGCCTGCTGCCCCGCATGCGTATCGCCCAGACCAGTGCGGGCCACGCCGGGCAGATCTACATTGCCCCGATCAACTGGCTGCTGCTGCTGGGCGTCGTGGTGCTGACGGTGCAGTTCCGCTCATCCTCGGCCATGGCGGCGGCCTATGGCATTGCCGTCACCGGCACGATGGTCATCACCTGCTGCCTTGCCTTCGTCGTGACGCGCCGCCGCTGGGGCTGGAGCCTTCCGGCGAGCCTTGCCGTGATCCTGCCGTTCCTCACCATCGACCTGATCTTCTTCGGCGCGAATGCGCTGCGGGTGGTCGAAGGCGGCTGGGTGCCGCTGGCCATCGGTGCGCTGGTGATGATCGCCATGTGGACCTGGCTGCGCGGCCGCAAGCTGGTGAGCGCAATGGAAAGCGACAACGCGGTGCCGCTGGCGGAAATGGCCAGCGCGCTCAGCCGCCGCCCGCCCCTGCTTGCGCGGGGCACGGCCGTGTACCTTACCGCGCGCAACGAACTGACGCCGCACGCGCTGCTGCACAACCTGAAGCACAACAAGGTGCTGCACGAACACAACTACATCACCACCGTGCGGGTTCTGCAAAAGCCCTGGTGCGATCCGGCCGAGCGCGTGACGCTGACGCGCATCGACGATCGTTTTGCCCAGGTCGAACTGCGCTATGGTTTCATGGAGCAGCCGCGCGTGCGGGACGATCTGATCGCCGCCACCCAGCCAATTGAAAACGCGGCGCAGGCCAGCTTTTTCATCGGCCGCAATTCCTATGCCCTGGCGGCGCAAAGCGCGATGCCGCTGTGGCAGGACATCCTGTTCGTGGCGCTGCACCGCAACGCTTCGGACCCGACCGAGTGGTTCGACCTGCCGCCGAACCGGGTCATCGAACTCGGCACGCAGTACGCGATCTAGGCCCCATTTTCGCCGGATTGTTGCGCAAGTACGCATTTTCCCGCTTGCCCGGTGCAATTCATCGCGCCGGTCTTGTGGGAAAATGTGTCCTGCGTACAACAAATGTAAACCTTGGTGGGGTTAGGTAGGTTTAGTGACTGAGGGACGTTTTTCTCGATTCCTGGCAGTCTGTGCCAGTGCAGCAGTAATGCTGGCGGTTCCCGCGCACGCCGCTTCGGGCAGCGGGCTTGAGGCCGATTTTGACACCATGTTCGGCGGCCCGAAGGCCAAGGTTGAAAAACCCGCCGCCGCCACGACCACCGTCACCGTTCGCCGCGGCACGCAGGCGCCAGCCACCACGGCCGCCGTGCCGATGCTGTCGCTATTGCCGGTCCAGCAAGCGCCGGCGATTTCCAATTATTCGACCCCGTTCGAAGCCTCCGTCGCCGCGCTGGCCGAAGGCTCGCAGGGCCGCATCGGCGTGGCCGCGCTCGATCTTGAAACCGGCCGCACGGTTGCCGTGCTGGGCAATCAGGCGTTCCCGATGGCGTCGACCAGCAAGATCGCCATCGTCGCGACCTTCCTGTCGGGCGTCGATGACGGTCGCTACAAGCTCTACGATCAGTATCCGCTGCTGGTGCCGGTGCCGTCAAAGAAGTTTTCCAGCAACGAAGCACCGGTTCGCGCCAGCACGATGATGCCGGCGATCAGCCTGATCGAAGCCGCGATCACCCGCAGCGACAATCAGGCCACCGACGCGCTCCTTGCCGCTGTCGGCGGGCCGCAGGCGGTAACGCGCTGGGTGCAGAGCCGCACGGGCATTTCCGATTTCCGCATTGACCGCACCATCGCCACGCTGGTGCGCGATGATGGCGCGGTGAACCCGGCCCTGTCGATCGACAAGCGTGACAGCGTGACCCCGCTGGGCATGGTGCGCCTGCTGACCGGCCTCTACCGGGGTGACTGGTTGAGCCCGTCGTCCACCGAAGTCCTGCTCGGCGCCATGGGCCGCACGGTTACCGGCAAGCACCGCATTCGCGGCCTGCTCCCCGAAGGCACGCAGGTGGCGCACAAGACGGGCACCTTGTCCAACACCGCCAGCGACGTCGGCTTCATCAAGACGCCCGATGGCCGCGATCTGGCCGTTGCCATCTATGTGACGGGCCAGGGCAGCAAGGCCGGCCGCGATGCCCGCATCGCCGCCATCGCCCGCGCCCTCTACGACGGCTATCTGGCGGAAGCGGCCAGCAACCGCCGCACCGCCCTTCGCTGATCCGGGCAGGCCGGTCGCCCCGCTGCGGGCAGGCTGACCGCCTCCCATGAAAAAAAGGCGCGCCCGGATGGCCGGGCGCGCCTTTTCTTTTGCGATGCGTAAAGGCCCGCTTACTGAGCGACCTTGTCCGCGCCTTCCTTGACGGCGGCAGCGCCTTCGCTGACCTTTTCAGCGCCAGCCTTCACGGCCGAATCAGCGCCAGCCTTGATGTCGGCAGCGGCTTCCGAACCAGCAGCCTTCACGTCGCCAGCGGCGTCCGAAGCGGTGGCCGAAAGATCGCCGGCAGCGTCGCTGACAGTGGCAGCAGCGGCCGAAGCATCGGCTTCAGCGCCTTCCTGGGTTTTCGAACAGGCGCCGAGGGTAAGGACGGCACCGGCGGCAACCGCCGCGAGAACGATCTTGCGCATTATGTTGAATCCTTGATTTGCGAGTGGACCCGGCCGTTTGGCGCGTCAAGATGACGAACCCCGCGGCCGCGCGGGAAGCTGCCGCCAGCCTATTGGCTTGTCAATCGTGCGACAGAACGAACCATCGCAAAACTCTGGACGACACGTCGCGGGCCCGGTGGGGCGCGTTCGCCGGACAAAAGAAAAGGGCGTGCAAGGTTTCCCCTGCACGCCCCAATTCTTTGCCTGAAGGCGAAGATTACATCTTCGGAGCTTCGCTGGCAGCCGGAGCGGCTTCCGAGGCAGCCGGAGCAGCGTCCGAAGCGGCCGGAGCGGCTTCCGAAGCAGCTTCCGAAGCTTCAGCGGTAGCTTCGGTGGTGGCTTCCGGAGCTGCTTCTTCCTTGCCCTTGCAAGCCGAGAGAGCGAAGACGCCGGCAACAGCGGCGGCGAGAACGATCTTGCGCATG
>JBJTLW010000189.1:0-8138 GCA_046063225.1 Novosphingobium sp.
TTCTTCACCGCCGTGGTGGCCTGAACCATGGCGCCGGCCAGGGCTTCCGCCCCCAGCCTTTCAACCAGGGCTTCGCTGCCGCTATCGCTCTTTTCCGTCATGGGCACAGCCGGGTGCGCGCCCGCCTCCTTCGTTTCGGACTCGGCCTCGGCCAGCTCGGTATTTTCAATCACGTCACCGTCCGACACGGACCCATCCCCAGTTCTGAAATCCACTTTGATCTGCCCCCCGATCGCATCGCTGGACCGCGCCGCGCGCGATCCTTGAAAACTTCGTTCACGGCCGAATCGGCAGGGCAAACCCCTTCCTACCAGCCGCATCCAGCAATGGGGAGAACAAAAAGGGAAAGTTTATCCCCAGCCTTGTCCCCCGGTTCCTCACCTCAAACCCCTTGCAAGACCGAATCCACGCCCTTTCGCCGAAGTCGGCGGCTGGCGTTGAAATCTAGGTCTTGTGGGTCCCCCCAGTTGCCGGACCACTATGGATAGTGCCTCATCCTGCATCAGAGGCAAGAGGGTAAATCTTGTGATAACGCCTTGCCTGTGGGCATCGGGCAGTCTCCACAGCTTTTTGCAATGCAGCGACGCGCGGGAAATCCTCGACTGGCGCGGCGTGCAAGAGTCAAAGTGCGCGGGCGAAATTTTTTTCTCCACATCGACGAACCGAGTCCTGCTTGCGCCGGATTGAATCCGCACTTGTCCGTGAAACGGGTGCCGCGCCGCGCCGGACAGGCCGAAAGCGGGCGCAATCGCCCTCCTGCGGGCGCCAGCGATTGCCGGTTGCCGATCCGCGCCGCGCGGGTTAGCCCTTGGTCATGACGCGGGGCCCAACCCGCCTCCAAGATGGGAGAACTAAGGTCATGATGAACGCGATTTCCTATGCGCTGGTCGGCATCATTGTGGGTGCGCTCGGACGTTTCTTCTACCCCGGCAAGGTCGAGATGGGCCTGTTGTGGACCATGGTCCTGGGCATCGCCGGATCGCTGCTGGCCGGCATGGTCACCAGCCGCGGCAAGCCCGGGCTCAATCGCGGCGGGCTGCTGGCATCGGTGCTGGGCGCGATCGTGCTGATCTTCGTCGGGCGGCAGCTGGGCGTCGGCGGGTGACGGTTCAGACGAAAAATTGCTGGCAGCCGGTAATTTGCTGACAGACCATAAATACTAACAGGATAAGTCACTCAACCCCCACATTCGGGGCGTGGACAGAGCGGCGCCTTTCGGGAACTCTCGCACAACGAATCATCTTCGATTTGGGGGACTGTTCATGCGCGCCCGGTGGATTGCATCGCTTCTTGCCGTAGCCACCCTGCCCTTCGCGGCGCAGAGCGACACGGCCCCGCAGGTCGTCATGGCGACAACCGGCACCGGCGGCGGCGCGGGCGGCGCGGTGGAACGCTTCACCATCCGCTTTTCCGAAGCCATGGTGCCGCTGGGCGATCCGCGCGCCCGGCCGGCAGCGACGAGCGATTGCCCCGTTGCCGCCACCGGCCGCTGGGTCGATCAGCAGACCTTCGTGCTCGACTTTGCCAAGCCGCTGCCGGGTGGCCTGTCCTGCAAGGTGACGCTGCGCGACAAGCTGGCGACGCTGCGCGGGGTGAGCGTCATCGGGCCGTCGTCCTATCCCATCGACACCGGCGGGCCTTCGGTGCGCACCGTGCTGGCGCCGGGCAGCGATGGCGACATCGACGAGGACCAGGTGTTCCTGGTCGCCACCAATGTCCGGGCCGATCCGGCATCGGTCGGCGCGCTGGCAAGCTGCGCGGTTGACGGCATTGGCGAGGCGGGCGCGGTGGACGTGCTGCCCGCCGATACCGCCAGCAAGGTGCTGGACGGCAT
The DNA here is from genome assembly GCA_046063225.1 of Novosphingobium sp. Classification (GTDB taxonomy): domain Bacteria; phylum Pseudomonadota; class Alphaproteobacteria; order Sphingomonadales; family Sphingomonadaceae; genus Novosphingobium. Next base: position 1,835 of record JBJTLW010000189.1, read on the forward strand.
GGGCGAGGACAACTGGAGCCGCCGCAACTTCCTTGAGGAAGCGGGACTGCCGGTGGCCCTGCCCGCCGATGCCCGGCTGCGCACCCAGGCGCTGGGCACCGTGCTGGCGCTGAAGTGCCGCCGCCCCCTGCCGCCCGAGCGCGACATGGCGCTGGTCTGGCCCAAGACCATCGTTGGCGCCGGCGGCAAGCTGGCGGGAACCGACCAGCGGTTCGACTATACCGTGCGCAAGGCCTTTGCCGCCAGCTTCGACTGCGGCCGGGTGAACGCCAGCGCCGGCTGCAACCCGATCACCCCGGCCTATGTCCGCTTCACCGCCCCGGTCGCGCGCGCCAAGGCGCTGGCCGTGCGCCTGCGCCTGCCCGACGGCACCGAGATCGCCCCCGCCGTCGATCCCGATACCCGCGGCGAGGCGGAGCTGTCCGACCTCAAATTTGCCGGCCCCTTCCCCGCCGCCACGGCCGCGCAGGTGATCCTGCCCGCCGACGTGCGCGACTTTTCCGGCCGCACATTGTCCAACGCCGCGCGCTTTCCGCTGGCGGTGCGCTTCGATGCCATGCCGCCGCTGGTCAAGTTCGCCGCCGAGTTCGGCATTGTCGAGGCGAGCGAGGGGCTGCTGCCCGTCACCGTGCGCGCGGTTGAGCCGGACCTGATGGGCAAGGCCGTGGCCATCGACGGCCGATCCGCCCGCATTGCCGACGATGACCGGGTGATCGCCGAATGGCTGCGCCGCCTGACCAAGGCCACACGGCGCGACTACGAATATATCGAGCTGAAGGACGGCACGTCGAAGGCGATCAACCACACCGGTGACAAGCCGCTGCTGAAGCCGACCGACGGCGCGACACTGAAACTGCCGCTGCCCGGCAAGGGCAAGGACTTTGAAGTCATCGGCGTGCCGGTGAAGGACAAGGGCTTCCACGTCGTCGAATTCGCCAGTCCGGCGCTGGGCCGCGCGCTGCTGGGCCGCAACGTGCCGCGCTATGTCCCGGCCGCCGCGCTCGTCACCGACATGGCCGTCCACTTCAAATGGGGCCGCGAGAGCAGCCTTGTCTGGGTGACCAGCCTTTCCACCGGCAAGCCGGTTGAGGGCGCTGCCGTGCGGATCAGCGATTCGTGCACCGGCGCGCTGCTCGCCAGCGGGACGACCGACAAGTCCGGCGCCCTGTTCGCCCGGTCGGGCTTGCCCGAACCCGATACCGGCGGCGGCTGCGATGAAGACCAGATGCACCCGCTGATGGTTTCCGCCCGCGTCAACGGCGACATGAGCTTTACCCTGACCACCTGGGACGACGGCATTTCGCCCTACGACTTCGACCTGTCCTTCGGCGTCGATGCCAGCAACGAGATCATTCACACGATCATGGACCGTTCGCTGGTGCGCGTGGGCGAAAGCGTCCACTTCAAGCACGTGCTGCGCAAGCCGGTGGGGCCGGGCTTCACCTATGCCAAGGGTTTCACCGGCAAGTTCGTGCTGCGCCACAACGGGTCTGAAACCGAATTTTCCATGCCGATCACCATCGATGGCATGGGCAGCGGCGAGAACGAATGGGAGGTGCCACAGGGCGCGCCGCTCGGCTCCTATTCGCTGCGCTTCGAGGTGGAGGGGCGCACCGTCTATTCCAATCAGGACGTGCGGGTGGACGAATACCGCCTGCCCACCATGCGCGCCAGCGTGACCGGGCCGGATCAGCCGCTGGTCCAGCCCAAGGCGGTGCCGCTGTCGCTGTTCGTCGGCTACCTTTCCGGCGGCGGCGCAGGCGCCCTGCCGGTAACGCTGCGCACCGAATTCAACGGCTGGGGCCGCAGCCCCAAGGGCTGGGAAGCCTATGAATTCGGCGGGGCGGAGGTGAAGGAAGGCGTGCGCCCGCTGTCCATCGAGGGCGAAGGCGAAGTGTCCGATCCGCTGCCCTATTCGCAAACGCTGGCGGCCACGCTGGGCGCCGATGGCACGGCCAAGACCTCTGTCGATGTCAGCGCGCCGATCAACCAGCCGGTCTCGCTGATGGTGGAAATGGATTACCCCGACGCCAACGGCGAAACGCTCACCGCCGGGCGCCGCCTGACGCTGTACCCCAGCGCGGTGCAGCTGGGCATGAAGACCGACGGCTGGCTGATGCGATCGAGCGACCTGCGGCTGAACCTCGCCGCGCTTGACCTGTCGGGCAAGCCGCTGTCGGGCCAGATGGTCAAGGTTGAGCTCTATTCCAAGCAGACCATCACCGCGCGCCGCCGACTGATCGGCGGGTTCTACGCCTATGACAATCAGGAAAAGGTGGAGCGCCTGTCCGCCGGCTGCACCGCCAGCACCAACGCCCAGGGCCGCGCCGACTGCGTGATCGACGCCGACGTTTCGGGCGAGGTTACCGTGGTGGCGACGACCACCGACCGCGATGGCCGCGTGGCGCGGTCCAGCCGCTCGGTCTGGCTGGCGGGCGAGGACGAATGGTGGTTCGGCGGCGACAACGGCGACCGCATGGACGTGGTGCCGGAAAAGACCGCCTATGCCGCGGGCGAAATGGCGCGCCTGCAGGTGCGCATGCCCTTCCGCGAGGCGACCGCGCTGGTCACCGTGGAACGCGAAGGCGTGCTGTCCAGCTATGTCACCGAACTGTCGGGCAAGGACCCCGTGGTTCAGTTGAAGATGCCGGCCAGCTATGCGCCCAATGTCTATGTCTCGGTCATGGCGGTGCGCGGGCGCGTCACCGGATCGCGGCCGTGGCTGAACGAGATGGCGCAGAAGCTGGGCCTGCCGTTCAACAGCGAAGGCGTGCCGCCGACCGCGACGATCGACCTTGCCAAGCCAAGCTACCGCATCGGCATGACCGAACTGAAGGTCGGCTGGGAAGGCCACAAGCTGAACATCGACGTCAAGCCCGAGCGCGAGGCCTATGGCGTGCGCGAAAAGGCCATGGTCAAGGTGGCCGTGCGCGATCCTTCGGGCAAGGCGGTGCCTTCGGCCGATCTCGCCTTCGTTGCGGTGGACGAGGCGCTGCTGCAGCTGATGCCCAACGATTCGTGGAAGCTGCTCGACGCCATGATGGGCGAACGCAGCCTTGAGGTGGCGACCTCCACCGCGCAGATGCAGGTCGTCGGCAAGCGGCATTACGGCAAGAAGGCCGTGGCGGCGGGCGGCGGAGGCGGCGATGCCTCGGGCGTCAACCGCGAGAATTTCCAGCCGGTGCTGCTGTGGAAGGGCCGCGTCGCGCTGAATGCGAAGGGCGAGGCGGTGGTTGAAGTGCCGCTGTCCGACGCGCTCACCCGCTTCCGGCTGGTCGCCGTGGCCACCGACGGCGCGCAGCTGTTCGGCACGGGCGAAAGCGCGATCCGCACGCGGCAGGATCTGGCCGTCTATCCCGGCCTGCCGCCGCTGGTCCGCACCGGCGACAGCTATGACGCGGTGTTCACTCTGCGCAACGGGCAGGACAAGCCGATGACCGTCACCGCCAGCCCACGGGTCGATGGCGGGCTTGCCGTCAGCGGCGCGCAGACCGTGACCATTCCCGCCGGCGGCGCGGCGCGGGTCCGCTGGCCGGTCAAGGCGCCCGAGGCGGTGGGCGTGCTGAAATGGACGGTCGAGGCCAAGAGCAAGGACGGCAAGTTCCGCGACACCGTGGTCGCCACGCAGGAAGTGGCCCCGGCGGTTCCGGTCGAGGTCTGGGCTGCCAGCCTTTATCGCGTCGGGGAAGGCGCGCCGCCCACCATCATGGCACCGCAGGGCGCGCTGCCGGGCGGCTTTGTCGATATCGCGCTGAGCGACAGTCTGGCGCCGCCGCTGGGCGGGGTGCGCGACTACATGCAGCTCTATCCCTACAACTGCTTCGAGCAGCGCCTGTCGCGCATCGTCGTGACCCGCGATCTCGCCGCCTGGGATGCGCTGGCCGCTTCGATCCCGACCTACATGGATGGCGATGGCCTGCTGCGCTACTGGCCAGTCGCCGACATGCGCGGATCGACCGAGCTGACCGCCTATACCCTGGCGATCACATCGGCCGCCGGGCTCAAGATTCCCGAGGAATCGCGCGCCAAGATGGTCGCGGCGCTGAAGGGCGTGGTCGAAGGCCGCGTCAGCCGCAACCGGCCGTTCGCGGCCGACGAACGGCTGGTGAAGATCGCCGCGCTTTCCGCTCTCGCCCGTGCCGGAGCTGCCGAACCGGGCCTTGTCGCGCGGATCGACATGGTGCCGGCGCAGATGCCCACCGGCACGCTGGCCGACTGGATCGTCGCGCTGGACCGCCTGCCCAAGGCCCCGCGCGCCGATCTGCTGCGCGCCGCCGCCGAAGGCGAACTGCGCAAGCGGCTGGTCTATGAAGGCACCCGGCTCGATCTGTCGGACAGCGCCAAGGCGCCGTGGTGGATGATGGTGTCGACCGACGAAATGGCGATCAAGGTGCTCGACGCCACGCTCGGCAAGGCTGCCTGGCAGGCCGAGGCGCCGCGCCTGATGATCGGCGTCGCCAGCCGCCAGCAGAAGGGCCACTGGGACACCACGCCCGCCAATGCCTGGGGCGCGGTTGCGGTCCAGCGCTTCGCCACGCTCTATCCCGCCACCGCGATTGCCGGGACGACGAAGATCGCGCTGGGCGGAAAGACCGTGTCGGTCGACTGGCCGCGCGCCGCCGATGCGCAGCCGCTGCGCCTGCCGCTAGTCGACGGGCCAATGACCCTCAGCCAGACCGGCGGGGCCGGCCCCTGGGCCACGGTTACCGTGCGCGCCGCCGTGCCGCTGATGCAGCCGCTGATGGCGGGCTATCGCCTCAGCCGCGAAGTCACCGTCATTTCGGCGCGCGAAAAGGGCAAGCTCACCGCCGGGGATGTCATCCGCGTCAAGCTGACGATCACCGCCACGGCCGATCGCAACTGGGTGGTTCTGGCCGATCCGCTGGCGCCGGGGGCAACGGTGATGTCGGGCCTTGGCGGGCAATCAACCCTGCTGCGCGGCGGCGAGAACGAACAGTCCGACGGCACCTGGCCGGCCTATGTCGAAAACACGAAGGACAGCTGGCGCGCCTATTTTGACTGGCTGCCGCGCGGCACGACGACGGTGGAATACACCGTGCGGCTGAACGGATCGGGCCAGTTCACCCTGCCTCCGGCGCGGGTGGAGGCAATGTACGCGCCGTCGATCCGCGCGCAGGTGCCGGTTGGAGCGATGACGGTGTGGGGCGGGTGAGGATGTCGTGTCCTTTGTCTATCGACCACTGAAGTTCAACGCCGCTCACCCTGAGCCTGTCGAAGGGTGCCGCGCCCCGCCCATCCCTCGCGCGACTTCCTTCGACAGGCTCAGGACGAGCGGCGAACTGTTGCAAAGAAAAGCTGTGCCGTGAGCCTCCTCTCCCGCTTCACCGCATGGGTTGACCGCACCGAGGCGGCGCTGTGGCCGCATGTCCGGCGCGTGCAATCCTGGCTGCGCGACGGGCTGTGGCCGCGCCTGAAGCGGATCGGCTGGAAGCGCGGCCTGCTGGTGGTGCCGGTGCTGGCGGCGCTGTGGCTCTATTTCGCCACCCTGCCGCCTTCGGTCCCGGATTTTGACGACCTCAAGAGCGAGTGGAAGGCCAGCGACGCCTGGCTTTACGATCGCAATGGCCAGCTGCTTGATGAAGTGCGCGTCGATTTCGCCATGCGGCGGCTCGCCTGGATGCCGCTCGATGCCATGGGGCAGCCGCTGCGCGATGCCGTAATCCACGCCGAGGACCGGCGCTTTTATGATCACGGCGGGGTAGACATGCTGGCGCTCGCCTCGTCGCTGCGCACGCGGATCGAGGGCGGGCGATCGCGCGGGGCATCGACCATCACCATGCAGCTGGCCGCCTTCCTTGTCCCCGATATCGCCCGCCCCGGCGCGCGCGGGTGGAAGGACAAGCTGCGCCAGATGCGCGCCGCCTGGGCCATCGAAAACCGCTATGACAAGGACGAGATCCTTGAGGCTTACCTGAACCTCGCGCCCTTTCGCGGCGAGGCGCAGGGGGTGCCGGCGGGTGCACTCACCCTGTTCGGCAAGACGCCGGACAAGCTTGACCCGCGCGAGGCGGCGATCATGGCCGCGCTGCTGCCCGATCCCGCCGCCGCCCCGATGCGTGTTGCCCGGCGCGCCTGCCGCCAGCTGGGCGAGGCCGATTGCTCCACCCTTGAGGCGCTCGCCACCGGCATTGCCGCGCGCGGTCGGCTGAAGGCGATGGACCCCGATCTTGCCCCGCATCTGGCCGGCAAGCTGCTGACCGAACCGGGCATGAAGGTGAAGACCACCATCGATCCCCGCGCGCAGTTGATCGCCGTGCAGGCGCTGCGCCACCAGTTGCAGGGC
>JBJTLW010000190.1:0-2816 GCA_046063225.1 Novosphingobium sp.
AACGGTGCCGGTCGAAAACACCCTGCGGCTGCGCGCCGCGTTAAAGGCAAGGAACATTCCGGTGCAGACCCATCTTTTCGCGCAGGGCGGCCATGGCTTTGGCCTGCGATTGGCCGCCGGCAAGCCCGTTGAAGTCTGGCCTGACCTATGGCGTGCATGGGCCCGCACCACGGTGCTGGGATGAGCCTCGACCGGCGCGACGCGCTCAAGCTGGGCGGGCTTGGTGCGGTGGCCATTGGAACGCCTGCTGCACTGGCCGCACCGCTGCGTGACAAGTGGGGTCGCACCTTCGAAAACCAACGCGTGCCCGACCTTGGCAACGGCACATTCCGTAATCCGCTGATCGCCGGTGACCGCCCCGACCCTGCTATCCTCAAGGACGGGCAGGACTATTACCTGACCTTCTCCAGCTTCGATTCCTATCCCGGCCTGACCATCTGGCACAGCCGCGACCTGATCAACTGGCAGCCGCGCAAGGCCGCACTCACCCGCAACATCGGTTCGGTCTGGGCGGTCAGTCTGGAAAAGCACCAGGGCCGCTATTTCCTTTACATTCCAGTCAAGGCCAGCCCGCAGAACGACATCTTCGTCATCTGGGCCGACCATATTGACGGTCCGTGGAGCGATCCGGTGCCGCTTGGGCTGCATGCCCATATCGATCCCTGCCACGCGGTGGGCGAGGATGGCTCGCGCTGGCTTTTCCTGTCTGGCGGTGACCGTGTGCGGCTGTCGGACGACGGCCTCAGCCTCGCCGGGAATGTGGAGCACGTTTACGATCCCTGGCGCTATCCTGATACGTGGGACGTCGAAGGCTTCAGCCCCGAAGGGCCGAAGATCCACCGCCACGGTGGCTGGTTCTACATGATCACGGCCGTGGGCGGCACGGCGGGACCGCCGACCGGGCACATGGTCATCGCCGCGCGGTCACGATCCATCCACGGCCCGTGGCAGCAGCATCCCGGCAACCCGCTGGTGCGAACGAAAAGCGTTGGCGAGGCCTGGTGGTCACGCGGCCATGCCAGTCTGGTGGAAGCGCCCGACGGAACCTGGTGGTCGCTCTATCACGGGTTCGAAAACGGGTACTGGACGCTGGGTCGACAGTGCCTGCTCGATCCGGTTGAATGGACCAAGGACGGCTGGTTCCGGATGACCGGCGGCGATCTGTCCCGCCCGATCCGCAAACCGCGCGGTGGCACGGCTTTGCGGCCCGGAATGCCGCTGTCGGACAACTTTTCCGCGCCGTTGGCCATGGGGTCGAAATGGTCCTTCTTCCGCCCTGCACCAGACGAGGCCAGCCGAATCCGCGTGACGGAGGGCGCACTGCATCTCACCGGCAAAGGGCTGGCTCCGTCCAGCGGATCGCCCCTGCTGCTGATCGCCGGCGACACATCCTACCGGTTTGAATGCGATATCGAGCTTGCTCCCGGTGGCACCGCCGGTCTCGTGCTGTTCTACGATGACAAGCTCTACTGCGGGCTCGGCTTCGATGAGACTCGCTTCGTCACCCACCAGTACGGCATTGAGCGGGGTCGCCCTAAGAATCCGCATGGCCGCCGGATGCGCATGCGCGTGACCAACCGCCAGCACATCGTCTCGTTCCAGACCAGCGGCGACGGCGGCAAGACATGGCAACGCTTTGATCGCGGCATGGAGGTCTCGGGCTATCACCACAACGTCCGTGGCGGCTTCCTGATGCTGCGGCCCGGCCTCTATGCCGCCGGGCCGGGCGAAGCAAAGTTCCGAGACTTCCGGTTCGAGGCGCTTTCCGATTAGGAGCGGTGCCTAACCGGCATCGACCGCCGGACCGCTCACCCACAGCATCGAATCGTCGCGTGCGACCACCGCCAGCGCCAGGCCGGCCGCCTTGGCACTCCGTACCGCCAGATCGGTAGGCGCGGAAATCGCGACGAGCAGCGGGCAGCGCGCACGCACCGTCTTTTCTACCAATTCATAGGATGCGCGCGAGGTGACCAACAAAAAGCCCTGCGCCGGGTCGATCCCGCCGCGCGCCAGTGCGCCGATCACCTTGTCGAGCGCGTTGTGCCGGCCAACATCCTCGCGCAGCACGCCGATGCCGCCGTCGCGGTCGCAGAATGCGGCGGCATGAGTGGCCCCCGTTGCCCGCCCCAGTTCCTGCCCTTCGCGCAAGGAGCGCAGAGCCCGGGCAATCGCTGGCGCGGCCGGCAACGCCGCGGGCGGCAGCGGCGGCAGAGGGCGCAACGCCATGTCCACGCTTTCCAGCCCGCAAATGCCGCAGGAACTGTCTCCCAGCCGTCGCCGCGCACGCTCCATGATCGGACCGAGCCGATGCTCGGGCAGGATGATCCGCGCAACGATGCCTTCGCCATCGCGCACCGGGTGCAGCATTACCGGGCCTACCTCCTGCACCTCGGCCAGTCCCTCGGACAGAATGAAGCCCGTAACGAAATCGTCCAGGTTGCACGGCGTGGCCATCATCACGGCAAAGGCAACGCCATTGATTTCAATGGCAACAGGCACCTCCCGCGCCACGTCGCGCGTGCCGCGAACGGCGCCGTCACCATAGTACGACCGGAACGTGATGATCGTCTCGGTCCCTTCGATCATCCCACGTTCTCCCTGGCGGCCAAGCCCCTCGCCGCCGCCCCATGCTGCATACCGGCAAGCATTGAGCGAAGCAAAGCCGCGAAGTGCAAGATCAGCACACAATCCCGATTGCACTCCCCCGAATCCAAGGCTAAGGGGCCAAGCCTGTCCGCCACCGGCATAACGCCGCAAACGGTACGCGCCGCTTTAGCTCAGTTGGTAGAGCACATCATTCGTAATGATGGGGTCAC
>JBJTLW010000026.1:0-8365 GCA_046063225.1 Novosphingobium sp.
GGCGCTGATCGCCATGCACCCGGCCACCTACATGCCGATGCTGCAAACCGCCGAAGTGGTGACCAAGCGTTATGGCATCAGCCGCGATGCGATGGATGAATATGCCTTCCAGTCGCAGCAGCGCACCGCCGCCGCGCAGGCCGCCGGCAAGTTCGATGACGAGATCGTCGCCACCACCACGACCATGTCGGTGACCGACAAGGCGACCGGCGAGACCTCGAAAAAAGAGGTGACGCTGACCAAAGACGAGGGCAACCGCCCCGACACCACGCTGGAAGGCCTGCAATCGCTGCAGCCGGTGATCCCCGGCGGATCGATCACGGCGGGCAATGCCAGCCAGCTGTCCGATGGTTCGGCCGCTGTCGTCATCATGGAAGCGGCAACGGCGGCGAAAAAGGGCCTTGCCCCGCTCGGCCGCTTCGTCGGCATGGCCGTGGCCGGGACCGAGCCGGATGAAATGGGCATCGGCCCGGTCTTCGCCATTCCCAAGCTGCTCAGCCGCTTCGACCTGAAGATGGACGATATCGGCCTGTGGGAGCTGAACGAGGCCTTCGCCGTGCAGGTGCTTTATTGCCGTGACACGCTGGGCATTCCCAATGACCTGATGAACGTCAACGGCGGCGCCATCTCCATCGGCCACCCCTATGGCATGACCGGCGCGCGCTGCGCCATGCACGCGCTGATCGAAGGCAAGCGCCGCGGCGCGAAGCACGTCGTCGTCACCATGTGCGTCGGCGGCGGCATGGGCGCGGCGGGACTTTTCGAAGTCCTCTGATCACCTCTTGCGCAGCAGGGTGCCAGCGCGCATCCTGCCGCCATGGGCATTGTCGAGATCCTGGGCATCGCCGGAAGCGTCAGCCTGCTGTCGGGCTGGCGGCTCTATCTCTGTCTGTTCGGCACCGGGCTGGCCATGCGCTATGGCGCCTGGCCGCTGCCGGAACACCTTGCCGCGCTCAAGGTTCTGACGAACCCGATGGTGATCGGGATTTCGGGCTTTGCCGCCTCGGTCGAATTCTTGGCGGACAAGGTGCCGTGGATCGATTCGCTGTGGGACATGGTCCACACCGCGATCCGGCCGATTGGCGGCGCGGTGCTGGCGCTGGCGCTGGCCGACCCGTCCGACCCGGCGGTGCAGGTCATCGCTTTTATCCTTGGCGGCGGAGCATCGCTGCTGACGCATGGGGCCAAGGCTGGCGCGCGGGCGGCGGTCAACACCAGTCCCGAACCGTTCAGCAACATCGCCGTATCGACCGCGGAAGACGTGGCGAGTGCGGGGCTGCTGTGGGGCGCCTATGCCTATCCGCAGGTGGCCGTGGGCATAGCTGGCGGCCTGCTGCTGTTCGCCGTGGTCCTGCTCGTCGCGGCGCGGGCGCTGTTCAGGCGGCTGTTCGGATCACGCAGCGACCCGGCCTGACCGGCAACCGTCGGGCGTTCAAGCGACGACCTTCAGCCCGCTGCGGCTGGCATGCTTCGCAATCCAGTCTTCGACCACTGGCGCGATGCGACCGCGCCACTTGCTGCCGTTGAAGATGCCGTAATGGCCGACGTCCTCGGCCAGCAGATAATGCTTGCGGCTTTCGGCAAGGCCGGTCGCGATCTTGAGCGCCGCGCGCGTCTGCCCGATGCCCGAGATATCGTCCTTCTCACCTTCGATGGCGAGCAGCGCGGTATCGGTGATGGCATCCAGCTTCACCAGCCGCTTGCCGTGGTGGAATTCGCCCTTGGGCAGCGAATGCTTCTGGAACACGTGCTCAATGGTCTGCAGGTAATATTCGGCGGGAAGATCGCAGACGCTGCGGTATTCCTCGTAGAAAGCCTTGGTCGCATCGGCGCTTTCGCCGTCGCCCGCCACCAGATGCTTGAACATGTGGTAGTGGCTCATCATGTGCGAGCCCATGTTCATCGCCATGAACCCGGCAAGCTGCAGGAAGCCGGGATAGACCTTGCGGCCGCCGCCCGGATACATCGCCGGCACCGTGGCAATCACCGAATGTTCGAACCAGGCGAGCGGGCGCTGCATGGCCACATCGTTGACGCTGGTGGGCGCCTCACGGGTGTCGATCGGGCCGCCCATCATGGTCAGCGTCAGCGGACGCGCGGGGTTCTTGTCTTCCGCCATCAGCGCGGTGGCGGCCAGTGCGGGCACCGACGGCTGGCACACCGCCATCATGTGCGCGCTGCTGCCATTGCCGAGCGTGGCGATGTGTTCAAGGAAGCCGACCAGGTAGTCGATATAGTCGTCGAGCGTGAAGTCGCCCGCTTCGATCGGCACCATCTTGGCATCGGCCCAATCGGTGATGAACACGTGGGCGCGTTCCAGCATGCGCGCCACGGTGCCCCGCAGCAGGGTGGCGAAGTGGCCGCTCATCGGGGCGACGATCAGCAGCTTGGGCGCATCGGCGGCAAGGCCGGGGTGCGAGAAATGCAGCAGATTGCCAAACGGGCGGTGCAGGACAATGGCTTCGGTAACCGGCTGGGTGGTGCCGTCCACCACAACGCTTTCGATCTCGAACGCCGGCTTGCCGCGCGGGGCAGAGGCGTGGGCGAACACGTCCAGCGCCGAGGCCATGACCGGCCCCATGCCGAAATAGCCCAGCGGCAGCGCGGGGTTGTTCAGCACTTCGGCGCCGATCGATGCCCAGGCGCTGGCGCTGGTCATCCACGCGCGGTTCAGTTCGTAAGCGTTGTACAGCAAGATGGTGCGCTCCGGTTCGGGGCCATTTCCGGCCCTTTCTTGGTGGCGATCCTGCCCCCTTTTGCCTTATGTTGCAATGCACAATAAAATAGCGTTGCAAATAACCATCTATCTGCTTCCAGCGGCGGCTGCGCTGCGCTAGGGCGCGGGCCATGTCCGTTGCCGATGATGCATCCCTGACCACGCCCGTGTCCGCCACCCCGACCGATGCCGGGGAAGACAGCGCCAAGACGCCGCGCAGCCTGGGTCCGCTGAAGATGATCTGGAGCCAGGCCCTGCGCTATCCGCGCCAGGTGATCATCGCCTTTCTGGCCCTGCTGACAACCTCGAGCGCGATGGCCTACATCCCCAGCCGCATCAAGGAAATCGTCGACAAGGGCTTCGGCCACGGCTCGCAGCTGCAGGAAATCGACAACGTCTTCACCATCCTGCTGCTGGTGATCGTCGTCCTGGGACTGGGTACGGCGGTACGGTTCTATTTCGTGTCCTGGCTTGGCGAACGCGTTGTCGCCGATATCCGCGCGGCGGTGCAGAAGAACCTGCTGCGCATGCCGCCTGCCTTTTTCGAGGAAAACAGCCCGGCGGAAATATCCTCGCGCATGACGTCGGACACCAGCCTGATCGAAGTCGTCGTCGGCACCACGGTTTCGGTGGCCTTGCGCAATTCGCTGATGGCGCTGTTTGCCACCGGCTACCTGTTTTACATCGCCCCCGCTCTGACCGCGAAGCTGCTGATCGCCATCCCGGTGATTATCGTGCCGATCGTGTTCTTCGGTCGCCGCCTGCGCAACGTTTCGCGCACCAGCCAGGACCGGGTTGCCGATATCGGCGCAATGGCCACCGAAGTGCTGGGCGCGATGAAGGTGGTACAGGCCTTCAACCAGGAAGAGCGCGAGGCGGATCGCTTCCAGCAGGCGGTTGACCGCACCTTCCACACCGCCAAGCGCCGCATCCGCATCCGCGCGATCATGACCGCGCTGGTCATGTTCCTGATCTTCGGCGCCATCGTCATCGCCATGTGGCAGGGCGCGATCGGCGTGGCGCAGGGCAAGGTCAGCGGCGGCACCATTGCCGGCTTCGTCATGGCGGGTGTGATGGTTGCCTCCTCGCTCGGCGCGCTGACCGAGGTCTATGGCGATCTGGTGCGCGGCGCCGGTGCGGCCAGCCGTCTCAACGAACTGCTGAACGAAAAGCCGGCCATCGCGCCGCCGGCCCGCCCGGTCGACCTGCCCGAGCCGCCGCGCGGCCAGATCAGTTTCGATCGCGTCACCTTCCGCTATCCCACCCGCCTCGAAACCGCGGCGCTGCACGATTTCACCCTGAAGGTGGAGCCGGGCGAGACGGTGGCCATCGTCGGCCCGTCCGGCGCGGGCAAGAGCACGATCTTCCAGCTGGCCGAGCGGTTCTACGATCCGCAGTCCGGCACCGTGCGTATTGATGGCGTGGCGCTCACCTCTGCCGATCCGGCCGACGTGCGCCGCCGCATAGCCTTCGTCCCGCAAGACGGCGTGCTGTTCGCCGCCTCTGCGCGCGACAACCTGCGCTATGGCAACTGGGACGCCAGCGACGAGGCGATCTGGGACGCGGCGCGCGCCGCCAATGCCGAAAACTTCCTGCGCGAACTGCCCGAGGGGCTCGACACCTTCCTGGGCGAAAACGGCGCCCGCCTGTCCGGCGGGCAGCGCCAGCGCATCGCCATTGCCCGCGCCCTGCTGCGCGACGCGCCGATCCTGCTGCTGGACGAGGCAACATCGGCCCTTGATGCCGAGAGCGAACGACTGGTGCAGCAGGCGCTGGACCGCCTGATGGAAAGCCGCACCACGCTGGTCATCGCGCACCGCCTGTCGACCGTGCGCAAGGCGGACCGGATCGTGGTGATGGACGAAGGCCGCATGGTCGAATCCGGCACGCACGATGCGCTCAGCAAGGCGGGCGGCCTCTATGCCCATCTGGCCTCGCTGCAATTCGACGAAAAGGCCATGCGCCCCGTCGAATAGGTTTGCGCCCCCGTGCAGGGCCGTTACGAATGCGGCGCTAGTTGCTTTTGCAACCACCTACACAACCACGGGGACCGCATGATCCGGAAAACTGCCTTTGCCGCGAGCGTCGCCGCGCTTGCCTTCGCCACTGCCGCCCAGGCCCAATCGGCCGATCCGCACGCCGGGCATCATGCCGGCCACCACGCCGCTGCTGCTGCCAAGCCCGCCGCAAAACCTGCGGCGAAGCCTGCTGCGAAGGTTGCCGCGAAGGCCGCACCCAAGGCTGCTGCCGTAAAGCCGGCCGTCGATAAGACCGACGGCTGGGGCGCCGCCGGCATCCAGACCTGGTACAACGATCCCTCGATCAAGCCGGGTGACGATTTCAACCGCTACGTCAACGGCAAGTGGCTCGATACGGCGGAAATCCCGGCCGATCGCACCTCCACCGGCGGCTTCATCGTCCTGCGCGACCTTTCGGAAACGCGCATGAAGGCGATCATGGAGGAACTCGTCGCATCGAACCCGGCGCCCGGCACCGACGCTGCGCGCGTGGTCGCCGCCTACAAAGCCTTCATGGACACCGATGCGATCGAGGCGCGCGGCCTTGCCCCGTTGCAACCGCATCTGGACCGGATCAAGGGCGTCACTTCGGTCGCCGCCCTGGTCGATCTCTTTGCCGAACCCGGCGTGCCCTCGCCGATCGGTGTCAGCGTCGGCGTCGATGCCAAGAAGTCCGATAGCTACGCGCTTTATGCGCGGCAGGGCGGACTCGGCCTGCCCGATCGCGACATGTACCTGCTCGATAACCCGCGCTTCAAGCAGTTCCAGAGCGAATACAAGAAGTACATGACCTTCGTCTTCACCGAGCTGGGCTATGCCGACGCGGCGAAGACGGCGGACGATGTCTATGCGCTGGAACACAAGATCGCCGAGCGCACCTGGGACCGCACGATGGGCCGCAACCGCGACCTGACCTACAACAAGATGAGCCTGGATGATTTCGCCGCGCTGGCGCCGGGCGTTCCCCTGAAGGAACTTGCGCTCAAGTCCTCGGGCGGCAAGGTCAACGAAATCATCGTTTCGCAGCTCCCGCCGACGGCCGAGGAAATTGCCGCGGCGAAGCTGACGCCGGAACAGGTAGCCAAGGTTTCGGGCGGCGTCCCGGCCATTGCCGGTCTGATTTCCAGCGAGCCGCTGTCGCTCTGGCAGGCATGGCTGGCAAAGAACGCGGTGATGAACGCCTCGTCTGTGCTGCCCAAACGCTTCGACGAAGCCAGCTTCGCCTTCTACGGCAAGCTGCTGAGCGGCCAGCCCGAACAGCGCCCGCGGTGGAAGCGCGGTATTGCCGCCGTCGAAGGCATGGCGGGCGAGCTGGTCGGCAAGATCTATGCCGAGCGTCACTTCCCCGCCGCCAACAAGGCCGCGATGGAAAAGCTGGTCGGCAACCTGCGCAAGGCGATGGCGCTCAATCTTGCCGACCTGAAGTGGATGGGGCCGCAGACCCGCGTTCAGGCCGTTGCCAAGCTTGACGCCTTCGATCCCAAGATCGGCTATCCGGTGAAGTTCAAGACCTATGACGGCCTGGAATTCAAGGCGGACGATCCGGTGGGCAATGCCCTTGCCGCATCACGCTGGGGTTTTGCCGATTCGATCTCGCGGCTGGGCAAGCCGGTTGACCGCACCGAATGGGGCATGCTGCCGCAGACGGTGAACGCCTATTACAATTCGACCAAGAACGAGATCGTCTTCCCCGCCGCAATCCTGCAACCGCCGTTCTTCAACCTGAAGGCCGACGATGCGGTGAACTATGGCGCGATCGGCGCGGTGATCGGCCACGAAATGGGCCACGGCTTCGACGATCAGGGGTCCAAGAGCGACGGCGCGGGCAACCTGCGCGACTGGTGGACGCCCGAGGACAAGGCCAACTTCATCAAGCTGGGCGATGCCCTGGTGGCGCAGTACAACGCCATGTGCCCGCTCGATGAAGGCAAGACCTGCGTCAACGGCCGCCTGACGCTGGGCGAGAACATTGGCGATCTGGGCGGGATCAGCCTTGCCTATCGCGCCTACAGGCTGTCGCTGGGCGGCAGGAAAGCGCCGGTGATCGGCGGACTGACCGGCGATCAGCGCTTCTTCATGGCCTATGCCCAGGTGTTCAAGGAAAAGAAGCGCGATGCCGCGGTGCGCCAGCAGATCCTGACCGATCCGCACTCGCCGGGCCAGTTCCGCGTCAACGGCATCGTCCGCAATATCGATGAATGGTACAAGGCGTTCAACGTGAAGCCGGCCGACAAGCTGTACCTGCCGCCGGAAAAACGCCTGCGCATCTGGTAATTGCCGGGTAAAATCGGCCAAATTGGACGGGCGCGGCTTGACTAAAGGTCCGCGCCCGTTTCCTAAACCGTGCCATGGACCCCGTGATCATCGCCATCCTGCTTGGCATCGTCGAAGGCCTGACCGAATTCCTGCCGGTCTCGTCCACCGGCCACCTTGTTCTGGCCACCGAAGTGTTCGGATATGACGCCGATAGCTGGAAGGTGTTCAACGTCATCATCCAGCTTGGCGCGATCATGGCCGTGGTCGTGCTTTACTGGCGGACCTTCTGGGCCGTGGCGGCGGGCCTGCTGCGGATGGAAAAGATGTCCATCGCCTTCGTGCGCAATGTGCTGATCGCCTTCATCCCGTCGGTCATCCTTGGCCTGATGCTGAAAGACCAGATCCACGCCATGCTGGGCAGTCCGCATGTGGTTGCCTGGGCGCTGATCCTGGGCGGCATTGCCATGCTGGTGATTGAACGCAAGGCAAAGCCCGGCGGCCCCAGCGGCGTGGCGCAACTTTCGATGGGCACGGTGCTGGGTATCGGCATCATCCAGTGCATTTCGATGATCCCGGGCGTCAGCCGTTCGGGCGCGACGATCATGGGTGCGCTGGCCATGGGCGTCGAACGCCGCACAGCCGCCGAATTCAGCTTCTTCCTTGCCATCCCGACCATGCTCGGCGCGACGACGCTGGAAGTGATCGACAACCGCGAGGCTTTGATGAGCGGCAATGCCACAGTCGGCTGGGGTCTGATCGGCATCGGGTTCGCCGTCTCGTTCGTGGTAGCCCTGGCGGTGATCAAGGCCTTCGTCGCCTATGTCAGCCGTTCCGGCTTCGCGCCGTTCGCCTGGTATCGCATCGTTGCCGGTGCCCTGGCACTTTTTCTGCTGGCCCGCTGATCGGCCGGGAACCAAATCCGGTCACGTCCGTTCTGCTGTCACCGCCGCCGGTTCGCAACTGGTGACGCGCATCCATGCTTGGCGCCTAGGGGGCGCTGACGGAACCAAGAGGACGTTTTCATGAAGGCACTTATCAAAGGCGCGATGTTCGTTTCGACCGCAGCCATGGCTCTCAGCCTGGCCGCTTGCGACAGCAACAAGGAAAATGCCGAAGAAGCCGCTGCGCAGGCCGTCCGCGCTTCGGGCGAAGCCGATGCCGAGGCTATCAATGCCCAGGCCGAAGCCGCACGCGCTTCGGGTGCTCCGGAAGCCAAGGCCGACGCCATCGAAGACAAGGCCGATGCCGTGCGCGAAGCCGCCGATGAAAAGGCCGACGCCATGGAAGACAAGGCTGACAAGAAGGACGTGAAGCCCGAATAAGGCTTCGCTTTCGCAATCCTTGCGCGAAAGGGGTCGGCAGCCACGGGGTTGCC
>JBJTLW010000191.1:0-15241 GCA_046063225.1 Novosphingobium sp.
ACCTGCTGGAGAAGCGCGGATGAAGGCGGCCATCTATGCCGGCAAGGGCGGCGCGATCACCATAGAGGACATTGCCGATCCCGCGCCCGGCGCAGGCGAGGTGGTGATCCGGGTGCACCGCTGCGGCCTGTGCGGCACCGACCTGTCGATGACCAAGGGCGAAATGTTCGATTTCAGCCCCGGCCAGTTCGGCCATGAATATGCCGGGGAAGTCGTCGCGCTGGGCAAGGGCGTGGAGGGGCTGCGGATCGGGCAGAAGCTGGCGGTCAACCCCTCGGGCGCCTGCGGCCACTGCTTCGGCTGCGCGGGCCACAACCACGTGATGTGCCGCGAAGCGCCAAGCGCCGCGCTGGGCTTTGCCGAATATGCCAGGTTCGCCGCCAATCTCGCCGTGCCGCTGCCCGATGTCCTGTCGATGGCCGATGGCGCGCTGATCGAACCGCTGGCCGTCAGCCTTTACGGCGTGCGAAAATCGCCGATGAAGCCCGGTGACCGGGTGGTCGTGCTGGGCGGCGGCACCGTGGCGCTTTACGCCATCTACTGGGCGCGGCGCATGGGCGCATCGCGGATCGTCGCGCTGTCGCGTTCCGAGCGGCGCCGCGACCTGTGCCTCGCCATGGGCGCCGATGCCTTCGTGCCGTTTGGCGCAAGTGAAGTGGCCGAAACGGTGGAAGCGCTTGGCGGCCCCGCCGACGTCGTGTTCGAAGCCGTGGGCGCAGAGGGCATGCTGATGAAGGCCATCCAGCACGCCCGCACCTATGGCCACGTGACGAGCCTTGGCTTCTGCACCAAGCCCGACCCCTTCATCCCCGCGCTCGCCGCCTACAAGTGCGCGACGATCCAGTTCCTCGTCGGTTATGGCATGGACGAATTCCTCCACATCGCGCGGGACATGGACAAGGGGCATATCGACCCCAAGACCATCATCACATCCGAAGTGCCGCTGTCCGCGCTTCCCGCCACCATGGACCTGCTGCGCGGCGCCAACAGCGAAACCAAGGTGCACGTGCTGTGCTGAACGGAGGAAGGGCATGAGCGAAGCCGAGGACAAGGGCTTGGCGCTCTTTGCCGAGATCTACGGCGAAGAGGCAGCCGAAGGCGCGCGCCGCAATTACGCCGAGCCCGGAACCTTCGGCGGCGAACAATCGCGCTGGACGATGGAATGGACCTTCGGTTCGGTCTGGTCGCGCGACGGGCTGGAGCGCAAGCTGCGCAGCTGCACCGTGCTGGGCATGCTGATTGCCCAGGGCGCCTTTGACGAGATCAAGTATCACACCCGCATGGGCATCAAGAACGGCCTCAGCCGGACCGAACTGGAAGAAATCTTCTACACCACCTTTCCCTACTGCGGCTTCCCCGCGGCGGCGAAGGCCAAGCGCGCCACGCTGGAAGCCTTTGCCGAAATCGACAATCAGGAGAACACCAAGTGACAGGCAACCTTGATGGACTGGGCTACCGCGGCAAGACCTGCGTGGTCACCGGCGGCGCTTCGGGCATGGGCGAACAGGTCGCCCGCATCCTTGGCGAACTGGGTGCGAAGGTGCACATCGTCGACATTGCCGAGCCCAAGGTGCCCTGCGAAAGCTACACCGCGCTTGACCTGTCGGACTTCGACGCGGTGCGCGCCGCAGCGGAAAAGCTGAAGGCGCTGGCCCCCATCCACTTCCTGTTCCCCTGCGCCGGCCTGCCGCCGATGGTGAAGGGCCCGCTATACTGCATGCGGGTCAACTATGTCGGCACGCGCCTGTTTGTCGAAAGCCTGCTGCCGGCGCTGGAAGACGGCGCCAGCATCTCGCTGATATCGTCCGACGCGGCGATGGGCTGGATGAAGAACCTTCAGCAATCGATGCAGATGCTGGCGATTGGCGATCCGGACGAAGCCATCGCCTGGGTCGAGGCCGATCCCGACAACCGCCTGCGCGACGGCTATACCACGTCGAAGGAAATGCTTGTGGTGTGGACCGCCAACGCCGCCGTCAAGCTTGGGCTGGAACGCCGCATCCGGCTGAACTGCATCGGTCCCTGCCCCACCCGCACCGCCTTCATGGACGTGCAGGAAACGGCGCTGCCCGACGGCTTCCTGGACAAGTGGCCCTATCCTTCGCTCGGCCGCATGGCGACGGCAGAGGACCAGGCCTGGCCGCTGGTGCTGCTCGGCAGCCCGCTCAACGCGACGATCACCGGCACCTTCCTCTATACCGACCAGGGTTTTGCCACGGGTGTCTTCACCGGCGCCATTGACCCCGCCTTCATGGGCGGCTCCAAGCTCTAACCGACACAGACAGGACAGATCGACATGGCCGACACCGCTGCCCCGCCCGCCCCGCCCAAGCGTCCGCGCCCCAAACTCGATGCCGATAACCGCGCCTTCTGGACCGGCGGCAAGGACGCGCAATTGCTGATGATGAAATGTGGCGATTGCGGCGAATTCACCCATCCACCACGCCAGATCTGCCGCCATTGCCAGGGTGAGGCGATGGTCGCGACGGCGGTTGCGGGCACCGGCAAGATCGCCAGCTATACCATCAACTATCAGCCGTGGATGCCGGGCCTGCCGGTGCCTTTCGTCATCGCGCGCGTGGCGCTGGACGATGTGCCGGGCGTGGTGCTGACGACCAATGTGGTCAATTGCGATCCCGAAACGGTCGACTTCGAGGAC
This sequence comes from Novosphingobium sp., assembly GCA_046063225.1. Classification (GTDB taxonomy): domain Bacteria; phylum Pseudomonadota; class Alphaproteobacteria; order Sphingomonadales; family Sphingomonadaceae; genus Novosphingobium. The sequence continues at coordinate 2,660 of JBJTLW010000191.1, forward strand.
CGGGTCAAGGTGACCTTCGAAGAGCAGGACGGTATCTGGTTCCCCCTGTTCGAGAAGGTTTCCTGACATGGCGCGCGAAGCATACATCAGCGGCGTTGGCCAGTCGGAAGTCGGCGTGCGGCTCACCCGCAGCCCGATGGGGCTGACCAAGGATGCGATCATGGAGGCGCTGGCCGATGCCGGGCTTGAGATGTCGCAGATCGACGGCGTTGCCTCCTATCCCGGCAAGAGCCACGGCTACCTCGGCTTTTCGCCCTGCGGTGTGGACGAGGTGATCGAGGCCATGGGTATCAAGGCGCGCTGGCACTTTGGCGGCGGTGAAATTCCCGCCCAGCTTTCCGCCATCGCCATCGCCGCCGATGCCGTGCGGAGCGGCCACGCCCGACACGTCATCGTGTTCCGCACGGTCTATGAAGCCGCCGCGCTTTCCCGGCCCGATGAATTCCCGGCGCTGCGCCGCGAGACCGTCGAGGGCTATTCGCAGTGGACCGCGCCCTTTTTCGCACTCAGTGCCGCCTGCTGGGTCGGCCACTATGCCATGCGCCAGATGAAGTATAACGGCATGACCCGTGAACAGCTGGCCCAGGTCGCGCTCAACGCCAACCGCAACGCGTTGCTCAATCCGCGCGCGCGCAGCATCACGAAGAAGCCGCTGACGCTTGACGAATATATGGAGGCGCGGCCCATAACCTCGCCGTTCTGCCTGTACGACTGCGACCGCTATTCCGATTGCTCGACGGTGATCATCGTCTCGGCCAGCGATGCGCTGGACGAGGTATCGGCCAATCCGGTGCGCATCGTCGCCACGGCCGGCAGCGTCGATCGCTGGTCCTGGGATCAGCCGGAATACATGGCCTGCTATCCCACAGGCAAGGAGCTGTGGAGCAAGACCGATTACCGGCCGAAGGATGTCGATACCGTCCAGTTCTACGATGGCTTCGCCTTCTTCCCCATCGGCTGGCTGGAAGCCCTGGGCTTTTGCGAGGTGGGCGAAGGCCACCGTTTCATCGAGGGCGGCACACGAATTGCCCGCGACGGGGAACTGCCGCTCAACACCGGCGGCGGGCAGCTGGGCGCGGGGCGTCTGCACGGCTTCGGCTTTGCTCATGAGGCGGCAACCCAGCTGCGCGGCAAGGCCGGCGACCGGCAGATTCCGGGCGATCCAAAGGTCGCGGTGGCCACTTCGGGCGGCGGGCCGCTGGCCGCCGCGCTGCTGCTGGCGCGCGACTGATGGGCGCAGGGTCGGGCGTGCTGGCCGGCAAGCGGGCGATCGTCACCGGCGCGGCGAACGGCATCGGCGCGGCCATTGCCACGCGTTTCGTGGCCGAGGGCGCATCGGTGATCCTCGCCGATATCGATGCCGCCGGCGTGGAGGCGCTGGCTGCCTCGCTCGGCCAGATGGCCATGGCCTGCGACGTATCCCAGGTGGCGGAGCTTGGCCGGTTGTTTGACCGCGCCAAGGCGGAATGGGGCGGGCTCGACATCCTCGTCAACAACGCCGGCATCACGCACGCGGCCGAACTCGATGACCTGACCGAGGAGGCCTATGACCGCGTCATGGGCGTGAACCTGAAGTCCATGGTTTTCGCCACGCAGGCCGCCGCCCGGCTGATGGAGAGCGGCGGGGCGGTGATCAACATGAGCTCGGTCAACGCCGTGCTCGCGATCCCGACGCAGATTCCCTACGTCGTGTCCAAGGGCGGCATTGCGCAGCTGACCAATGTCACCGCGCTCAGCCTCGCGCCGCGCGGCATCCGCGTCAACGCCATCGGCCCAGGCACGATCCTCACCGAAATGGGCAAAGCGTTCCTGAACGATGAAGCCGCGGTCAAGCGCGTGATGAGCCGCACCCCGCTGGGCCGCGCCGGCGAACCGGAGGAAGTGGCGGACATCGCCGTGTTCCTTGCCAGCGACCAGTCAAGCTACGTCACCGGGCAGACGATCTACTGCGACGGGGGCCGGCTGGGGCTGAACTACACGATGTAGGCCGGGGCGGGCCGCCACCGCCAATCACATGCCCCGGTCAATTTCCGCAATGTAGTGGCGGTGATCGGGAAGCGCGTCCTTCAGCTTTTCATAGGTTCGCTGGACCGCTGGAATCGGCGCGATTGCCTGCGTCCCCCTGGCGAGCGTGCGCGACGGCGCGTCCAGACCATAAACGCAGAATTCGTAGTTCTGGTACCCGAAAAGCTGGTGCGAATTGGCGAAATCCGATGCGGAGATCATCTTGTCCTGCCACAGCGCCACGCGTTCGCGCACCCGCTCGGTCATCCGTGAAGGAGCCGTGGCGTCGCGCCAGAACGGCGTGTCGCGGCGATCCGACAGGACGTAGTGCACGTTGATGAAATCGATCAGTTCGTCATAGCGGTCGGCCATCAGGCGGTTGAACCGGTCGGCAAGAAGATCGTTGCGGCCGAACAGCGGGAAGAGCTCGGCAAAAGTGCGGGCGGCATATTCGACCAGGTAGATGCCGGTCGATTCCATCGGTTCGACAAAGCCCCCGGACAGTCCGATGGAAATGCAGTTGCCGATCCACGCCTTGTCGAGGCGTCCGGCCCGGAAGCGCAGCAGCCGCGTTTGCAGGTTGGCCGAGGCGGGCATTTCCCGCGCCCGCAAGGTGGCTTCGGCCTCATCATCCGAGATGTGCTGGCTCGAATAGACGTAACCCGTGCCGCGGCGGTTGCGCAGGCCGATGTCCCACGCCCAGCCGGCGTCCAGAGCGGTGGCCGTGGTGTACGGCCGGATCGGATCGGTGCTGCCATCCTCACGCGGGACCTGCATGGCAACGGCGCGGTCGCAAATCAGCCAGTCGGCGAAATCGTGGTATGCGAAACCCGGCAGCCGCGATGTCAGGACGCGGGCAAAGCCCGTGCAATCGATGAACCAATCCGCCGCAAGGCTTGCCCCGGCGGCAAGCGTTATCGAGTCGATGCGCCCCTCGCCGGAAAGCGCCACGTCCACGACATCGTCCTGCACGTGCTCGATGCCCCGTTCGCGGCCGACCTTGGCGAGATAGCCGGCGAACTTCTCGGCATCCATGTGAAAGGCATAGGCCATGGCGCCGGCATAGTCCGGATCGCCAAGGCGTTTGGGCGCCTTGTCCATGTCGCACAGCGAAGGCTGGGCCGAGACATAGTAGGCGAAGGGAATGTTCCGCTGGCTCGCCGCCCAACTCAGGCCGAGCATGTCGATATGCCCCGGCGGATAGCGATCGAACGTGTGGTAATAGGAGTGCGAGGGATCGGATCGCCAGCCGGCGAACTTGATCCCCTGCTTGAACGTGGCGTCCGCCTCGCGCAGGAAATCGCGCTCGGAGATGCCCAGCAGCCGCAAGGTGTTTAGCAGGGTCGGCACGGTCGATTCGCCCACCCCGATGCGCGGGATGCGCGGCGATTCGATCAGCGTGATGTCGACGCGCTTCGGCCGGGCGCGCCCGTTAAGCATGGCATCGAGCATCGTGGCCGTCAGCCAGCCAGCCGATCCGCCACCTACGACTGCGACCTTCACCTTCGTCTCCCCCGCTGGGCAATTTCGCGCACGCCGCAATGGCGAAGGCCCGTGATCGCACCGGCTCTGCGCCATGGCAAGGCCGGGCGTGGCCGGGGTGATCGCTCCGCCCTGGAAGCGATCACCCGGCCTGGATCAGGCGAAGAGATCCGGGACGAAGGTAACGTCCAGGCTCCAGTTCTGCTCGGACGTCGCGATATTGGCGATGGCGAAGTTGATGCTGCCCCCCGGCGCGACGCCGCGGTTTTCCACCAGGTGGATCCCGCTGGCCGAGCTGAAGATCAGGTCGGCATCGCCATCATGGTCCCAGTCACCGAAATCAACGCTGTAGGTGCTGTTGATGGCAATATTCTGGGTGGTGAAGTCGGGGAAGCTGTCGCCATTGGTGTCGCCCCGGTTGATGTAGAGAAATGCATTTACGCCGTAGTTGGTCGTGACGAGGTCCATGTCGCCATCGCCATCGATGTCGACGGCCTTGATATCGAACGAACTGTTGCCAGCAACGCCGATGGTCTTCATGACGAAGTTGGGCTTTCCGTCGCCGTCCGTATCACCCATGTTGTAATCGATGTAGCGCTGGCCGCCCCACTGCGTGACCACGATGTCCTTGTCGCCATCGCCATCCATATCGGCGACGACTGCGGAAATATCGCTGCCGTTGGGACGCGGCGGCGCCTGGACCGTGCTGAAGTTCGGCAGGCCGTCGGCATTGGTATCGCCCTGCCCATAGAACACCTGCATCGGGCCATACGCAAAGTTCGTCAGGACGACGTCCTGATAGCCATCGCCGTTCACGTCGCCAGCGGCCATGCCATAGCTGTGACCAATGGTTCCCGGCAGAGTCATGGCGGTGAATTCGGGCACGCCATCGTGGTTGCTGTCCCCGCGATTGACCAGGATCTGATCGTTCGTCTGGTAGTTTCCGCCAACGAGCAGATCGAGATCGCCATCACCGTCGATGTCGGTCGCATAAACCGACCAGCCGTTCTGCGCACCGACCGGGATGGCCACCTTGGTCACCTCCGGAATGCCGTCATGGTTGGCATCGCCGTTGTTGCGGAAATAATAGACATTGCCGTCGCCGAACGAGGAGTTGACGAAATCGATGTCGCCGTCGCCGTCAAAGTCGCCATAAGTGACTTCTTGCGAGTTGGCGTTCACATCCAGAACGGCGTTCCGCGCAAAGCCATCCTGATTCCCGTCAAGGTTCGCGTCGGTGAACGACATGAACAGCTGCATCTGGCTCGTCAGCGCGCCGACAGCGTTGATCAGCGCAGCCGAAACCTCGTTCTGGCCATTGACCGTGATCGAGATAACTTGCGGCGTGCCGTCAGCGCTGCGCACCGTGACCGTATCGATCACCGACTGACCGGAATTCAGCGCCTGCACATTCAAGGCGCTGTTGTTGAGCGTGTAGGTCCAGACCCCGCCCGCCGTGATCGACAGCGAACCGTAGGTGCCGGCAATGCCGGACTGCGCCTGGAAGCTCGACTGGCCGGCATCAAGATCGACGATCGACAGCGTACCCGTTGCCGAAAGCACCGTTTCCTCCGTCACCGAGCCGGTCGTCTGGCCAGAGATCGTCGGAATATCCGCAGTGCCGGTGATGGTGATCGTCGCGCTCTGGGGCACGCTGAGGCCGTGCTCGTCAACCACGTTGTAGTTGACGACGATGACACGCGGCTCGCCCGCCGTGAGCGACTGGAACGCGGCATTCGTCGGATCGACCGTCAACGTGGAACCAGAGAAAGTCACGCCCGGAACGAGCCCGGTCACATTGGTGACGGACAGCACCGCATCGTGATCGACATCCGAAGCACCCGTCAGCATGTTGATCGTGAAGGCTGCGGAGTCTTCAGCCGCACCTGCGGTCAGCGCGGCGGCAACCGTCGGACGGTCGTTCGTGCCGGTGATCGTGATCGTCGCGGTCTGCGGCACGCTGAGGCCGAGTTCGTCGACCACGTTGTAGCTGACGACGATGACAAGCGGTTCGCCCGCCTTCAGCGCGTTGAACGCGGCGTTGGTCGGATCGACCGTCAGCGTCGAGCCCGAGAACGTGACGCCGTCAACCAGCCCCGTGACGTCGGCAACCGAGAGCACGGCGTCGTGATCGACGTCCGAAGCGCCGGCAAGCATGTCGACCGTGAACGAAGCATCGCCTTCGTTTCCGGCAGCGGTCAGCGCGGCGGCGACCGTCGGGCGGTCATTCGTGCCCGTGATCGTGATCGTCGCGGTCTGCGGCACGCTGAGGCCGAGTTCGTCGACCACGTTGTAGCTGACGACGATGACAAGCGGTTCGCCCGCCTTCAGCGCGTTGAACGCGGCGTTGGTCGGATCGACCGTCAGGGTCGAGCCCGAGAAGGTGACGCCATCAACCAGACCGGTGACGTCGGCAACCGAGAGCACGGCGTCGTGATCGACGTCCGAAGCGCCAGCGAGCATGTCGACCGTGAACGAAGCATCGCCTTCGTTGCCGGCAGCGGTCAGCGCGGCGGCAACCGTCGGACGGTCATTCGTGCCGGTGATCGTGATCGTCGCGGTCTGCGGCACGCTGAGGCCCAGTTCGTCGACCACGTTGTAGCTGACAACGATGACAAGCGGTTCACCCGCCTTCAGCGCGTTGAACGCGGCGTTGGTCGGATCGACCGTCAGCGTCGAGCCCGAGAAGGTCACGCCGTCAACCAGCCCCGTGACGTCGGCAACCGACAGCACGGCGTCGTGATCGACGTCCGAAGCGCCGGCGAGCATGTCGACCGTGAACGAAGCGTCGCCTTCGTTGCCGGCAGCGGTCAGCGCCGCGGCGACCGTCGGGCGGTCGTTCGTACCGGTGATCGTGATCGTCGCGGTCTGCGGAACACCAAGGCCATGTTCGTCAACCACGTTGTAGCTGACGACTACGGTTTGAATTTCGCCGGCCTTCAGGGCCTGGAAGCCGGAGTGGGCAGGATCGACCGTCAGCGTGGTGCCGGACACGGTCACGCCGGGAACCAAACCGGTGACGTTTGCCACCGACAGCACCGCGCCATGATCAACATCGGCCGCGCCAGCAATCATGTTGATGGAGAAGGCGGCGCCATCCTCTACCCCATTGCCGCTGAGCGCAGCGCCAACGGTGGGACGATCGTTGGTGCCAGTTACGGTCACCGAAACGGTGGCCAGGCTGTAAGTGCCGTTGCCGAGCTGAATGACGTAGGTAAAGGTATCGACAACCGTTTCGCCCAGGGCGAGCGAGTCCAGCGCGCTGCTGTCGTATTCGATGGTTCCGGCGTTGGCGCCCGAAACGACGATCGAGGCCTTTGCGCCGATGGCCGTGGTGATGGTCATCACCTTGCCGGCAGCAACGATATCCGCCGCGCTGGTGGTGCCGCCATCTTCAATCGACAGCTTGTCGGACAGGGAGAACAGAGACTTGGCCGCGCCGCCGGCGTCGTTGGCCAGGACGTCCAAGTAGGACAGCAGGTCTTCAAACGAGGAAAACTTGTCATCCGCTGCCTGCGGCGTGTTGTTGACCGCAACCGTAAGGCTTCCGATCTTGGAAGTGCCCTTGCCCATAATTTCCCCCGTACGTTCGCGCGGCATGCGCAGTAAAACCAAGCACCCGATCAGGATGCCAACTGTTGCGCGCCCGGATTGTCATTTCGCCCCAGCGTCTTGCGGTTCGCTGGCCGACAAGGATCGGAACAGCGCCACATTGGAAGCGAATGCATCGTTTTGTTAACGTCTTGTTTAGATAAATTGGCGCCGCACTTGAAGCAAGTGCCTGAACGTTGCCCACAGGGAAAAATTGCCGGAAGGGGCCAATTGTCCCGATTTCAAACGATTGACAGCAAGGCGCATATCGCCTCGCCTGGCGCCCTTGCCGCAGCGAGGATACACTTGAAAACACGAAATTTGTTGCCTGAATTGCCGTCCAGCACAGAGGCTGTCTCCGGGCATCCGTCGCCGTGCCAATAGCCGCTTCAGCGCTTCGGAATAACGAAATTTGTCACGCAATTTGTTTTGCGCCGCCCTGTCATCTTGGTAAGCGACGCGCGGTCCGGCGTGGATTTGCAGGATGGGGCAGCGGCGGACTATCGCCAGAATGGCAGCATTGCGCCGATGGGGGGAGTTGGTCTTCTGGAACGGGAATTCATACGGCTTTTCGCAAAACGCTACGCCGGAAATGCAAGAGTTGTCCTGATCACGAGCCTGATCCTGAACCTGCTGATGTTTGCGGGCTCCATCTACATGCTTCTGGTCTATGATTCGGTCCTGCCGAGCGGCAGCATTCCGACGCTGGCCGGCCTGTTCGTCATGCTCGTGCTGCTTTACGCGCTGCAGGCCGCTTTCGAGATGGTGCGGAGCGAGGCCTTGCTGACCATTGCCAACGGCGTCCACCGCGATCTGTTCGCGTCGGTTCATCATGCGGCCGTAACGCGATCGCTGAAGGGGGAAAAAGACGCGCTGCAACTGACGCGCGATCTTGATCAGGTTCACACCTTTCTCGCCGGAACGGGTCCGATTGCGATCATCGACCTGCCATGGGTCGCGGCGTTCCTGATCGTGCTGTTCGCGCTCCACTGGTCGCTTGGGCTGGCCGCGCTTTTCGGCGCGCTGGTGCTCGCCGCGATCGCGTGGATCACCGCCCGGCGCAGCGCGCTTGGCAACCAGCGGATGATGGCCATTACCGGCCGGCGACTGGCCACCACCCAGGCAGAACTGCGCTTTGCGGAAAGCGCCATCGCCATGGGCATGCAGGACCGGCTGCGCAGCCGCAGCGCGCTGTGCGATGCCGATTACATCGACGCGCAGTCCTATTTTTCCCGCACGGTCGCGCGTCTTGGAGGAGCCGGCCGGGTGTTTCGCATCTTCGTGCAATCGCTGATCCTGAGCGTTGGCGCTCTGCTGGTGATCGACAACAAGGCGACCGGCGGCATCATCATCGCCTCGTCCGTGCTGGCGGGACGCGCGCTCGCGCCGGTCGATCTGGCGATTGCCAACTGGAAGGGCTTGTCCGCCGCCAGTGAGGGGTGGTCGCGGCTGGTGAAGGCGATCACTCTCCACACCCTGCCGGAACCGCGGCAGGTTACGCTGGCACGGCCATCGGGCGACGTTGTCGTCAAGGATATCTGGGTGGCGCCGCCCGGCGCGCAGTCCTTCGTCCTCAACGGCGTCAGCATGGTGCTCCAGCCCGGCCAGGCCGTGGCCATCATCGGCCCGAGCGCCGCCGGCAAGACATCGCTGGCCAAGGCGCTGCTGGGCATATGGAAGCCGGCGCGCGGGGAGATCCGCATCGACGGGGCGACGCACGATCAATGGACCCCGGACGCGATCGGCGCGGCCATGGGCTATGTCCCGCAGGCGGTCGAACTGATGGAAGGCACTCTGGGCGAAAACATCGCCCGCTTCGATCCCGATGCCACGTCCGACAGTATCCTCGCCGCGGCAAAGGCAGCCGGCCTTCACGAAACCATCCTTGGCTTTGCCAACGGCTACGAAACCGCCGTCAGCACCGGCGGGGGCGAATTTTCTGCCGGCCAGCGGCAACGCATCGGCCTGGCGCGGGCGCTCTATGGCGATCCCCATCTGGTCGTTCTGGACGAGCCCAATTCCAACCTTGATGCCGAAGGGGATGCCGCCCTGGCCACGGCGATCGCCGGCGTGCGCAAGCGCGGCGGGATCGTGGTGATGATCACCCACCGCCCGGCCACGCTTGGCCCGGTCAGCGCCATTGCGGTCCTCAACGCGGGTCGTCTGGTGGACTATGGCGATCGCGACGCGGTGCTGAAGCGACTGGCCGAAAAGGGCGGTGCAGCCAAGCCCGCCGGCCGCGCCGCGAATGGTGCCAAGCAAGAAGGTCTGACGGCGTGAACCTGCGTTTTTCCAGCGAGTCATCCAGTGCCGTTCCCGCCCCCTGGGAAGACGAACCCCTGCCCGCCTCAGACGGTTTCGATACCCGCCGCGCCATGCGGCTTGGAGCCGGTCTGGTCGCCGCCCTGTTCGTGCTGGCCGCCTTCATTCCGATCGGCGGTGCGGTCATCGGCAGCGGACAGGTTGGCGTGGAAACCCGGGTGAAGAAGATTGCCCACCCCTTTGGCGGAGTGATCCGCGAAATTCTGGTGACCAATGGCGAGCATGTGACCAGGGGCCAGCTTCTGCTGCATCTGGACGACAAGGTGTCCGGTGCCGATGCGACCTATTCCAGCCTGACGGTCGAACAGCTGCTGGCACAGCGCGCCCGGCTGGAGGCTGAACGCATCGGCGCGGGCACCATCGCCTTCCCGGCGGAACTTGCCGCCGCCGGTACCGACGGCGCCCGCAAGGCCATGAACGACGAGGTGCGCCTGTTCGCGCTGCGCCGCTCGGAAGAAAACCAGATGCGCCTGCAGCTTGGCGCGCGCATTGCCCAGCTGCGCAACGAGGTTGTCAGCATCGAGGCGCAGATCGCGTCTTTCCGGCGCCAGCGCGAACTGATCGAACCCGAACGCGCCGGCGTGAAGGAGCTTTGGGACAAGAACCTGGTGACGATCAACCGGCTGAACCAGATGGAACGGACGGCAGCCGAAATCGATGGCCGGATTGCTTCGCTGACTGCGCAGATCGCCCAGACGCGCTCGCAGATCATCGAAACGCAGGAGCGCCAGATCCAGCTGGGCCAGACCCGGCGGGTAGAGGCCGGAAACGAGCTGGCGCGGGTTACCACCGTGCTGAACGAACAGCAGTTCCGCCGCGTCCAGGCGGGCGATCAGCACACGCGCAACCAGATCCGCGCGCCCTACGACGGGACGGTTGAGAAGATCGCCGTATCGGCGATTGGAGAGGTTATCCGCGCCGCCGAACCGATCATGGAAATCGTCCCCGATGCCGATGACATGGTGCTGGAAGTGGCCATTTCACCCACCGACGTCGACCAGGTGCGCAACGGCCAGAACGCTCGCATCCGGTTTTCGTCTTTCAACCGCGCGGCAACGCCGGAACTGGCCGGCAAGGTCACTTATGTCGCCACCGACCGTTCGAGCGATTCGGACGGCAAACGCAGCTTCTATCTGGTTCGCGTGGCAATCGATGCGCGGCAGGTTAAGCGCGAGGGGCTGGAGCTTCGCAGCGGCATGCCCGCCGAAGTCCACATCGAAACCGGCAACCGTTCGATGCTGTCCTATGTCACCAAGCCCCTGCGCGATCAGATCGCTCGCGCATTCCGGGATAATTGAGCGGAAAGCCTGAAGCCGATGCGCCCGACCTTTCGCTCAATCGCAGTCGCCGTGCTGCTGGCCAGCGCGGCCATGCCGGGGCACGGGCAGGACACGGGCATTCCCGATACGGTGCTGCAAAGCCCGCCCGCCGCTTTGGCGCAACCGGGCAGCCAGCCGGTGGTCTCTGTCCAGCTGCCGAAGGGCACACCGGCCGAACTGACGGCGCCGGGCGCACCGCCACCCATCGCCAAGTTCACCGATGCGCTGACCCAGGCCTATTGGGCGCATCCGGCCCTTCTGGCCGACCGTGCCAACCTGCGCGGCGCCAACTATCGCCTGGCCCACGCGCGGGCTGCCTTCGGTCCGCAGATCACCGCAGAGGCGAGCTACGGCTTCCGGCGCGACAATATCGAGGCGCAGGCCGGCAACTGGTTTGCCCGTGAAGGCTGGTCCAGCGCCGCCGCGGCCATCCTGTCGCAACCGCTTTTCACCTTTGGCCGCAACGCCGCCACGGAGCAGGAGGCGCAGGCCACGATCGCCTATCGGCGCTCCGCCTTGCGCGCGCGCGAAATCGAGGTCCTGTTCAATTCGATCCGCGCCTATGCCGCCGTGCTTCGCGACCGGGCTGCCGTAGAGATCGTCACCGATGACCTTGCCCTGCTCGAACGCGAATACGCCGACAACCGCTTCCGGTTCGACAAGCGCGAAGTCACCTCGACCGATGTCCAGCAGGTGGAAACGCGGCTGGAGCAGGCCCGCGCGCAGGTGCTGGCGGCGCGCGCCAACCTGGCGACGAGCGAGGCCTATTTCGTCTCGGCAATCGGTGCGCCACCGGCTGCGGACCTGGCCCCGCCCAATCCGCTGTCCATTCCGGTGCGCTCCCTGGAAGATGCGCAGACGCAGGCGGATACGAACAGTCCCCTGCTCGATGCCGCCTATGCCCGCGAACGCATATCGAGAGCCCGGCGAAACGGTGCGCGGGCGGCCCGCCTGCCGCGCGTAGACCTGCGCGGGCGCGCAGACTACGGCGCAGTCAGCCCCTATAACGACAGCCTGCGCAAGACGGGACTGAGCGGCGAGGTCGTCGTTTCGATGCCGCTTCTCGAAAGCGGCGCGGGCCGGGCCGAAATCGGCGAGGCCGACGCGGCCAACGACGCCGACTGGCGCCTGATCGATTCCGCCCTGCGCGAGAGCCGGGCCGAAGTTGCCGGTGCCTGGAACGAATGGGTTGCCCAGTCGGCCTCGATCGAGCGCTTGCGGCTCGCAACCAGCGCTGCGCGTGCCGCGCTGGACGGAGCCTTGCTGCAGGAAAGGGCGGGGATGCGCACCACGCTGGACGTGCTGCAACTGGCGCGCGAACTGCTGGTGGTGCGCAGCACCTATAACGCCGCGACGGCCAACGCCTATGTCGCGCAGGCCCGGCTGCTGGCAGCGATTGGGGCCTTGGAATACACCTGGCTGATCCCCGAGGCGCCTGGCTTTGACGCCGGAGCGGACTATCGCAAGGCGACCGGGTCGGTCGGCGTGCCGCTGATCGGCCCAGTCCTGCGCGCGATTGATCGCGTACCGGCCGGAAGCACCCGCGACCGGCCCATTCGCGATGGCGCCGCGCTCGTTGCCGCGCCGCCGGCAGCGATCGCGCCGCCACCAGCCGATGCGCCGGCCGGAAATGCCAAGACGGACCCGCAGTAGCGCAGGCACGGCAAAGGGCTGCCAGGCAAAGAGAGCTGAATTTCCGGAGCGATGCAAAGGCGTGGTGGGCGCTAACGGGCTCGAACCGCTGACCCTCTCGGTGTAAACGAGATGCTCTACCAACTGAGCTAAGCGCCCCTTGGTGCGGGACACGCCTTTGGCCGCGCTTCTAGCGCCGGATCGGGGAAGGTCAACCGCTTGCGTGCAGGTG
>JBJTLW010000027.1:0-5973 GCA_046063225.1 Novosphingobium sp.
CCCTTCACGTCCAGCCCGCGCGTGGCAACGTCGCTGCAGCACAGGATGTTGATGCCGCCGTCCTTGAACCGGTCGAGTTCGGCGATGCGGGCCGACTGGTCCATGTCGCCGTGGATCTCGCCTGCGGCAAAGCCGTGACGCTGCAGGCTTTTCGCCAATTCGCGCACCGTGGTCTTGCGGTTGCAGAAGATCATCGCCGTCTGCACCTCGTCCGCCTTGAGCAGGTGGCGAAGGACCTCGCGCTTGACCCGGTTCGAGGCGACCGGAACCTTGTGTTGAGCGATGTTGGTATTGGTCGTCGCCGGGCGGGCAACCTCGATATATTTCGGATTGCTGAGGAACTTGTCGGCCAGCTTCTTGATCGGCGGCGGCATGGTCGCGCTGAACAGCAGCGTCTGGCGATTGGCTGGAAGTTTCGAGCAAATCGTCTCGATGTCAGGGATGAAGCCCATGTCGAGCATGCGGTCGGCTTCGTCGATGACCAGCAGGTCGCAGCCGGTGAGCAGGATCTTGCCGCGCTCGAACAGGTCCATCAGGCGGCCCGGCGTGGCGATCAGCACGTCAACGCCATCGTTCAGCGCCTTGACCTGATCGCCCATTTGCACGCCGCCAATCAGCAACGCCATCTTGAGGTCGTGGTTCTTGCCATAGGCTTCGAAGTTTTCCGCCACCTGAGCCGCCAGTTCGCGGGTCGGTTCCAGGATCAGGCTGCGCGGCATCATCGCGCGGCGGCGGCCATGGGCCAGGATGTCGATCATCGGCAGCACGAAGCTGGCGGTCTTGCCCGTGCCGGTCTGGGCAATGGCGATCAGATCGCGCATCATGAGCACTTGCGGGATGGCCTGCGCCTGGATCGGCGTGGGCGTGTCATACCCCTTGGCGGTGATCGCCTGCAGCAATTCGTCGGACAGGCCGAGATCGGCGAAACTCATGGGCTCTTTCTGATTTGGCAGAACGCTGGGAGACAGGTTCGTGCCTGCCCGGCTTGCACACATTGGTGAACTGCCCGCGCCCTAGGCGCAAACATGGCAAAAAGTCAAGGAATGTGGCTCAATTGGAAGGGATCAGCTGCTTCAGCTTGCCCAGCTTGCAGTTCGCGCCATTGCGCGATTGCAACTTGTCGCGGCCGGAGCACATCTGCCCGTCGCCCGTGCGCTGCACGTAAAAGCCGGAATAGAAGTCCTGCGCGGTGCAGCCCTTGTCCAATGAAGCGCGCACGATGCGGGTATCGCGCATGAACAGCACCAGCTTGTTATCCTGCGCGATCTGCACGCCGGCGATGCCAGCCACCGGCACGCATTTGCCCATCGAACGTTCCTCGACCTTGGGCGGAAGCGACTTGCGCGGCAGGTCTGCCAGCACCCCGGTACGCTGCTGTGCGGGCACCTGCGGGCTGATGCGGATGATCAGACGCTGTTCGATCGACACCTGGTTGACGGCATCGCGGCCAAGCGTGCTCATGATCGTCAGGATCGGAGCGCCATCGGCCTCGCCCCACTGCCGGCCTTCAGCCGCGTTCTCCATCGGCGCCGTCAGCGCTGCGCTATCCGACGGAGCCGGCTCAATTCTGTCCGGCGCGGCTCCGGGAAGCACGGCCACAGGGACCAGCATCAGGGGAGCAATCATGGCGTAGAGCGGATGCATTGCGAAGTGGGTCGTCTCAGCCTTTCAGGATCGAACGCCAGGAGGGATCCATCGCACGTCCGCGCCTTGCTTTAGCCATAATGCTTGAACCGTCGCTTAACCCGATCGTCAGGGAATGCAATGTTTCGCGCGCGGCAGCCTTGTGCAATAGCTGGTCGCGATGACCGACTTTGAACCCTTCCTTGCCGAAGCGGCTGCGCTGCTTGGCCCGCGCGGGCTGACGCGCGATGCCGACCTGATCGAACCCTGGTTGACCGACTGGCGCGGCCGCTATCATGGCCGGGCGCTGGCACTTGCCTCGCCCGGCTCGACCGAGGAAGTCTCCGCCTTGGTGAAGCTGTGCGCTGCCCATGGCGTCGCGATCGTGCCGCAGGGCGGCAATTCGGGCATGTCGGGCGGCGCCACGCCCGATGAAAGCGGCGCGCAGCTGATCCTGTCGCTGCGCCGCATGAACGCGATCCGCACCCTTGATGCCGAGGGGCGGCAGGCAACCTGCGAAGCGGGCGTCATCCTCGAAGTGCTGCACAACGCCGCCGAGGACGCTGGCCTGCGATTTCCGCTGACTCTGGGCGGCAAGGGATCGGCGACGGTTGGCGGGCTGATCTCCACCAACGCCGGCGGCACGCAGGTGCTGCGCCACGGATCGATGCGGGCGCTGGTCCTCGGCCTTGAAGCGGTGCTGGCCGATGGCTCGGTGTTCGATGCGCTGACGCCGCTGAAGAAGGACAACCGGGGCTTCGATCTCAAGCAGCTGCTGATCGGATCGGAAGGCACGCTGGGCATCGTGACGGCGGCAACGCTCAAGCTGGTCCCCGCTCTCGCCGACCGGATCGTGGTCTGGGCCGGCGTGCCCGATCTCCACGTGGCGCGCAGTCTCCTGCTGCATTGCGAGGATGTGGCCGGCGAGGCGCTGGAAGGCTTCGAGGTGCTGCCCGCCACCAGCCTCAGGGCGGTACTCGATCTTTTGCCCGACGCACGCTCGCCGCTTGCCGGTGAACACGCCTGGCACGTGCTGATCGAGGTGGTGGCCCGGCGCGACGAAGCCGATGGGCTGCAGGACCGGGTGGAATCGATGATCGCTACCGCCTTTGACGCCGGACTGATCGAGGATGCCGTCCTGTCCGCCAACGAGGCGCAGGCCCGCGCCTTCTGGCTGATCCGCGATTCGATTGCCCCGGCCGAACGGGCAAAGGGTGCTGCCGTGCAGCACGACGTGTCTGTCCCGGTCGAACGGATGCCCGCCTTCGTTCATCATGCGGTGCCGCTGATCGAAGCGGAGTACCCCGGGGTGGAGGCGCTCGCCTTCGGCCATCTGGGCGATGGCAACGTGCATTTCCACGTCCTCGCCGCCAAGGGCGTCAGCCAGGCGGACTACGATTCGGGACTCGGACCGAAAATCAGCGCGAGAGTGCATGATCTGGTGGTCGAATGGGGCGGTTCGATTTCGGCCGAACATGGAATCGGCAAGTCAAAACGTGCCGAACTGGAACGCTTGGGCGACCCGGTATCGCTTTCGCTGATGCGCAGCGTGAAAAAAGCCCTCGATCCGGACGGAATCCTTAACCCCGGCAAGCTTGTGGCACTTGCGCGAGACACGGCCACCGCCTAAAGCCGCGCCTTTCGCGGATTCTATAGTTTTCCAACGACCCACAAGACCTATTCGGAGAGAACCTACTATGGCCAGCGCGCCGCAAGCAAACCTTCCGCTGTTCTACAAGGACCTGATGCCGCTCAACAGCCGCGACCACGCGAACTACAAGAGCCGTCAGACCGACAAGGCCACCTGGCTGGCCGATCAGCACGCCATCCCGCTGACCGCCGAGGAATTCCCCGACGCTTCGCGCAACTTCCCGATCATTTTCTCCGCAGGCGAAAACTCGGTTCCGCTGGCGCTGATGGGCCTTAACGAAGGCACCAACGTGTTCCTCGACAAGGACGCGAAGCTGCTCGAAAACGTCTATGTGCCGGCCTATGTCCGTCGCTACCCGTTCCTGCTCGCCAAGCTGAGCGAATCGAGCGAAGAACTGTCGCTCTGCTTCGACCCGACCAGCGACCTGGTTGGTGAAGGCGATGAAGGCCACGTCCTGTTCGACGGCGATCAGCCGACCGATTCGACCAAGGGTCTCCTCGAATTCTGCAAGCAGTTCGAAGAAGCCGGCCAGCGCACGCAGAACTTCGTCGCTGAACTCGAAAAGCACGATCTGCTCATGGACGGCGAAGTCGCCATTCAGCAGGACGGCAACGACCAGCCCTTCATCTACCGCGGTTTCCGCATGGTTGACGAAGCCAAGCTGCGCGAACTGCGTGGCGACGTGCTGCGCACGCTCAACCAGAACGGCGTCCTCGCGCTGATCTATGCACACCTGTTTTCGCTGCAGCTGATCCGCGAAATCTTCGGCCGTCAGGTCATGCAGGGCAAGGGCCCCGGTGCCGCTGCCCCCGCAGCAGCCGCTCCGGCCGCTGAAGAAAAGCCCGCTGCAAAGCCGGCTGCGAAGAAGAAGTAAGCCTGTTTGAATTCAAGCCCGCATGACGAAAATGCGGGCTTGAATTTCCAAAGTGTTAGGCATAGGTTCGATTCTGCCTGACTGACGCTTCCCTCATGGCAACGGTCGGGCTGGTGCACGCGAGTGCACCTCCTCCCTGAACCTTGGCCACCTCGTGCGATGCACGAGGTGGTTTTTTATTGAGCTTATTCCGCGGCTTCCGCCCAGCCGGCCTGCCCGGCGCGCGCGATTCGGCCGAGTTCCGCCGCTTCCGCGGCCAACCGCCTGACGAGACCCGTCAGCAAATGCACCATAGAGGCAAATCCTACTCCCGGCTCGGCCTGGTGCGGATCGAGATAGCTGGTGCGATCGATTTCAAGCTGAAAGGCGTGAATCCCCGAATCCGGCGCTGCATGGCGTTCCAGCACATAACCGCCGGCATAGGGCCGGTTATGCGCGATCGCGCGGCGCATCTCGGAAAAATAGGTAAAGGTCGATGCGACCACCGCCCCGCTGCAGCTCGCGCCGAATCGGTCCCCCAGGACGAATTCCGCCGGCCAGTTGCCACCCTGTTTTGGCAAGGGGGGCATCGAGTGCATATCAAGCAGCAGCGCCGCCCCCCACCGGTCCTTAAGGCGCGAAAGCTCGGCATTCAGGCAGGCGTGATAGGGTTCGTGAATCAACGCGATTCGGTCTTCCAGGTCGGAATGTTCGTGTCGCCGCTTCCACAGCTCTCCAAGCCCCGGCAGGCGGCGGGGAATAAGGCCCAAGCCGCTGCGCGCGCGCCGGCCCGGTTCATAGGAGCCCAGCCGATCGGGCCGCCCGCGCGCGAACATGTCCCAATCGACATCATCGGGGGCGCGGTTGAGATCAATCATGGCGCGCGGCGCCTGGGCAATCAGCAGCGCCGCGCCGGTCTGGTCGGCCACGCGCTGGGCGAGTTGATCGACCAGCCGATCCTCCAGCCGAATCGCCGTCGTGCCGGGATTGCGCATCCGCTCGAAAACGGCAGGTGGATAGATTCGCCCGGCATGCGGCACGGCGATCAGCACGGGGATCGTCGAAGGCCGCGGCGCGCTGAAGGCGAAGGCCGCATCGCCCGCAGATCCGGGAATCACCCCGCCCTCATAGCGCGGCGAATCGGCGGAGCGGGTATCGGGCGGCGACATGTCTGAAAAGTGACCCGAATCCGTCACCCTGTCAAAGCGGCGGCTGTGCGGTGGCAGCCGCATGGGGCGATGCAAGACTTCTTAAAGAGGTCCGGGGTTATGAGGCCGTGCTGCGAAACCTGAAAACGGGACTTTAAAGGGCTCATGATCCGCATTCTGCTTGCCGAAGATGAAGACGCCATGCGCACCTATCTGGCCCGCGCGCTTGAAAACGCGGGCTATGCGGTGGTTGCCGTCGATCGCGGCACGGCGGCGCTGCCGCTGCTGGAAAGTGAACACTTTGACCTGCTGCTGTCCGACATCGTGATGCCGGAAATGGACGGAATCGAGCTGGCCCAGCGCTGCGCCGAAGTGAGCCCGGAAACCAAGGTCATGTTCATCACCGGCTTTGCCGCCGTGACGCTCAAGGCCAGCCGCGAAGCCCCCCAGGCGCGCGTGCTTTCCAAGCCGTTCCACCTCAAGGATCTGGTGATGGAAGTGGAGCGGGTTTTCGGACTGCAAAACACCGCGCGGATTTGATCTTGCAATGCCCCGAACGCTGACCTATTGGCGCACCCCTGCCCGGGGCGACGGCTTCGGGCAGAACCTGAATGGTGCGGGCGTATAGCTCAGTGGTAGAGCACTATGTTGACATCGTAGGGGTCGCAAGTTCAATCCTTGCTACGCCCACCATTCAA
>JBJTLW010000192.1:0-3384 GCA_046063225.1 Novosphingobium sp.
CCTCGAAGCAGAATGTCATTCCCAAGGTGGCCTTCACCGGCCGCCGGCCGCCGCTGCACCTCGATCCGCCGGAGCACACGCCCTATCGCAAGGCGCTGAACCCGCTGCTGTCGCACGAACGGTCGGAAGCCTTCGCGCCCAAGGCGCGGGAACTGGCGCGGCAGTTCCTGGCACCAATGGTGGCCAAGGGCGGCGGCGACATCTGCGTCGAGTTTTCAAGCCATCTGCCGGTGCATATTTTCGGCGAATGGATGAACATGCCGCAGGGTTCGCTGGACGAACTGCACGATGCCGGCCGCGCCTTCGTTCTGGCGGTGCACATGAACGAGCCGGAACGGATGAAGGAGACCAGCCTGCGTCTCTATGACATGGCGCGTGACCTGATCCGCCTGCGCCGCGAAGATCCGCGCGATCCTGATCTTGATCCCACCAGCGCGCTCATCGCCGCGCGCCATAATGGTGAGCCGCTGCCCGAGGAGCTGCTGGTCGGCACGGTGCGGCAGGTGCTGCTGGTCGGCATCGTCGCGCCGCTGGTGATGATCGGTTCGATCTGCGTCCACCTGTGCCGCCACCCGGATCTGCAGAGCCAACTGCGCGCCCAGCCAGACCTGTGGCCCGCTGCGATCGAGGAATTCCTGCGGCTCTATTCGCCCTATCGCGGCTTTGCCCGCACCGCGACGCAGGACGTGGAAATGAGCGGCACGGTCATTCCGGAAGGTGAGGCGATTGCCTTGCTCTACTGTTCGGCCAACCGCGACGAGACGGTGTTCCCCGATCCCGACAGCTTCATCATGAACCGCCCGAACATGGCGGAAAGCCTTGCCTTCGGGCGCGGGCCGCACAACTGCCCAGGCCTGCACCTTGGCCGGATGCAGCTGCGCGTGGCGATGGAGGAAATCCTTGCCGCAACGCCGGGCGGTTTCGAACTCGATGGCGACATCACGATGAGCCGCTGGCCCGAAATCGGTCCGCTCAAGGTGGCGTTGCGCTTCCTCTAGGTTGCGCTAGTTTCGGCCGTCATGAACGCGCCCATGATCCGCACCCCGACGCTCGATGACGTCGCCGCCCATGCCGATGTATCCTCGGCCACGGTCAGCCGCTTCATCAACAATCCCTCGGTGGTGGCGCCGGCCACGGCCGAGCGCATCAAGGCGGCGATCGAGGCGACGGGATACATCCCCAACCTGATCGCCGGGGGGCTGGCCTCTTCGAAGTCGAAGATGGTCGCGGTGCTGATCCCGCATCTGGTCGATTCGATCTTCAACGATACGATCGAGGCGATGGTCAACGAACTGGCGGCATCGGGCCTCAACGTAATGATGGGGCTGACAAACCTGCTGCCGGGGCGCGAGGGCGAGATGATCCGCGCCGCGCTCAGCCGGCGGGTCGATGCGATCATTTCCACCGGCCCGCTCGATACCGCGACCGAGGCGCTGGTGCGGCGCAGCGCCGCGCTGTTCATCCAGGTCTGGGACCTGCCCGAAAACCCGCCCGGCATCGCCATCGGTTTCCAGCACCGCGACGTTGGCCGCGACATTGCCCGCTTCCTGGCCGCGCGCGGCTATCGCCGGCCGCACCTTGTCACTGCGCCGGGATCGCGCGCGCTGCTGCGCCGCGAAGGCTTCCTTGACGAATGGCGCGAACAGGTGGGCGGCGCGGTGAGCGAGGCGGAGGTTTCCATCCCCACCAAATTCGGCCACGCGCGCCGCGTCTTTGCCGATTTGCGCCGCCTGCCCGAACAGCCCGACGTGGTGGTCTGCGGCTCGGACTATCTGGCCCAGGGCCTGATCATCGAGGCGCAGGCCGCCGGGCTTCGCGTGCCCGAACAGTTCGCCGTCATGGGCTTTGGCAATTCGACCATCGCCGGAGACATGCGGCCGACCATCACCACGGTCGATATCGACGGCGCGCGGATTGCCCGCGAAGCGATTGCTGCCATCCGCCGCCGCGCCATTGGCGAACCGCCCGCCAGCCGATCGATCGACGTCGGCTTCCGCCTCATTGCCCGTGAAAGTGCCTGATCCGATGCCGATTGACCTGTCCGCCATCCGCGCCATCGACGTGCACGTCCACGCCGAAGTTTCCTGCCACGATCCCGAAGACGCGGTGATGGGCAAGTTCTTCGACGCCGCCAGCGCCTATTTCAAGGCGCCCCGCGAACGGCCCAAGATGCCGGAAATCGTCGAGATCTACCGCGAACAGCAGATCGCCTTTTGCCTGTTCACCGTCGATTGCGAAAGCGGGCTGGGCGCCAAGCGCGTGTCGAATTACGAGATCGCCGAATTTGCCGCGCAGCATGCCGACATCTGCATCCCCTTTGCCTCCATCGATCCGCACAAGGGCAAGTTCGGCGCCCGCGAAGCGCGCGACCTGATCGAGAATTTCGGCGTGCGCGGGTTCAAGTTCCATCACATCCTGCAAGATGTCGATCCGGGTGACCGCGTTGCCTGGCCGATCTATGAGGTAATTGCCGAACACGGCCTGCCGGCGATTTTCCACACCGGCCATTCGGGCATGGGTACCGGCATGCGCGGCGGCGGCGGGGTGCGGCTGAAATGGGGCCAGCCGATGCTCGTGGATGACGTCGCGGTCGACTTTCCGGACATGAAGATCATCCTCGCCCATCCGTCATGGCCGTGGGTGGATGAAAGCCTGTCGATGGCGCTGCACAAGGACAATGTGTTCATCGACCTTTCGGGCTGGAGCCCCAAGTATTTCCAGCCGCAGATCATCCAGTATGCGAACACGCAGCTGCGCCACAAGATGCTGTTCGGCAGCGATTTTCCGCTGATTCACCCGGACAAGTGGCTGAAGGCGGCGCGCGAGGTTGGCTTCAAGGAAGACGTCCTGCCGCTGATCATGAAAGACAACGCGGCAAAGCTGCTGGGCCTCAGCTAGGCGCTCCTCAGCGGGCTGACCGGACGATTAGTCGAGCAGCGCCTTGAGCGCGGGCACGAAATGCGTGCGGTGTTTGGCCGGGATGCGCTGCATCAGGTCATCTTCAAAGGCTTCCGTCAGGCTGCGCACCTTGGCGAGCTGCGCCGTTCCCTGATCGGTCAGGACAATGGCCTGCGACTTGCGGTCAATCGGAAGGCGCGTGATGTGGCCCGCCGCTTCCAGCCGGTTCAGCAGCGGCACCATGTTGGCGCGCTGGATATCGAGCATCTTGCCGAGTTCGCTGGACGTCATGTCGCTGCGGTCTGCCACCAGCATCAGCACCGATGCGTCCGAAATGCGCAGGTCCAGCTCCGACAGGCGCGAATGCAGTTCGGCCATCATCGCATTGGCCGCGCGGCGCAGCAGGTATCCGGGAAGGCTGGCAAGAGGATCGTGTTCGGACGTATCGGCCAAGGGAAGCTCCAGAACGCTATTGACTATAGCAAA
>JBJTLW010000028.1:0-17263 GCA_046063225.1 Novosphingobium sp.
CCCGCAAACAACTTGCGGGAGCGTGCATTGAGCAATCCATTTTCTCTTGATGGACGGATCGTTATCGTCACCGGCGGCGCCATGGGCATCGGTGAAGGCGTTGTGCGCCTGCTCGCCGATTGCGGCGCGGTGGTTGCCATCGCCGACCGTGACATGGCCAAGGCCAAGGCGCTGGCCGACGAACTGGGCGAACGCGCTCTGGCATTCGCCGTCGACATGGGCGATGAAGCCTCCATCGTCGCCATGACCGCGGCGGTTGTCGAACAGCTCGGCACGCCTTGGGCGCTGGTCAACAACGCCGGGGTGCAGGATCGCCAATTGCTGCTGGAAGGCACGGCCGAGGAGTGGGACCGCAATAACGCGATCAACGCGCGCGGGCCGTTTCTCCTGACGCGCGAGGTTGGCCGGGCCATGGTGGCAGCCGGGCGGGGCGGGCGCATCGTCAACCTTGCCTCGTGCTCGCTGCGCGGTCAGGCGATCAAGGGGCTGGCCAGCTACATGGGGTCAAAGGGCGCGCTGGCTGCGCTGACCAAGGCCAGCGCGCTGGAGCTGGCGGAACACGGCATCACGGTGAACACGGTGCTGCCGGGCGGCGTTGCTTCGCCCGGTGCGATGCAGGCCAAGGGGCCGCCGGCGGAAGGCCCGGCCCGCCGGATGCCGGCGCTTGGCTTTTGCGAACCCTCGGACATTGCCGCGGCGGTGGCCTATTTCGTTTCGCCCGCCGCGCGTTACGCCACCAACCAGACGATCTGCGTCGACGCCGGCTGGTCGGTAACCTGAGCCCCTCCTTCCGTGTGTGGGGGAGGCACCTTCCGCGCGCCCCGGCGATAGCCAATCAAACACGCTTGACCCGGCGGGCCGGACGCGCTGAACCTCTGTTCAAATCGTATCAGTCAATCCGGGAGAGTACCTTTGTCATCCGTACCCAACGAATTCCGCATCAAGTGGCCGCCCAAGGAAACCTGGACCGACGCCACCCGCGAAGTGCAATCGTTCTGGGGCGAGCCCAATTCGTGGGAAGAGGGTTCGAAGACCAACATCATCCAGATCATGGCGAACCACCCGCCGCTGGCGCTCGCCTGGAGCCACTACGGCAAGTATTTCATGACCGGCCATACGCTGAGCAACCGCCAGCTGGAATTCGTCGTGCTGCGCGTCGCAGTGCTGGTGAACTCGCCCTACGAATGGCACAACCACGTCGGCTATGCGATCACTGCTGGCATTACGCTTGAGGAAATTGCCCAGATCCGAGATTTTCCGGAAGCGCCGAACGACTTCACCGAGGAAGAGCGCGCGATCCTTTCCACCTGTGACGAACTGATCAAGGGTAACAACGTTACCGATGCCACATGGGCCACCCTGCAAAAGACGCTGCGGCAGGAACAGATGATGGATCTGGTCATGCTCGTCGGAAACTACGTGATGACGAGCTGGGCGATTTCGGCATTCGGCGTGCCGATCGAGGGCGGCGCCGATGCGATTGGCTTTGACCTAAAGACCAAGTCCGGCCGCACGCCGGGCGTTACCTATCGCCCAGGGGAGCACGAAGATTGGATCGAGACGCGCGGTTACTAGAGCTTGAGCGGCGCCTGCAGCGCGCCGAAGACCAGCTTGAAATCCAGAACCTGCTGATGAGCTACGGCCCGCTGGTGGACAGCGCCACGGCTGAGCCGGCAGGTGCGCTGTGGCAGCCGGGCGGCGGCTATTCCTTCACGCTTCCCGATGGCGGCACCAAGCGACTTGCCGCGCCCGATGAAATTGCCGGAATGTATGCCTGGCCGGGTCACCTCGATCTCGTGAACACCGGATGCGCGCATATGACCGCGACGCCGAAGATCACGGTGACAGGCGATGAAGCGCAGGCGGTGGGATATTCGGTGGTTATCCTGAAGGAAGACGATCGCTGGTTCCTGTGGCGAGCGGCGGTGAACCACTGGACGTTGCGCCGTACCGCGGACGGATGGCGGATTGTCGAGCGCTACAACCGTGCGCTCGATGGCTCGCCGGAGAGCCATGCGACGATGAAGAAGGTGATGGAGATATGAGCCGCCCGTCGCGTTTTGCCGGCAAGGTCGCGATCGTCACTGGCGCTTCGACCGGCCTTGGCCCGGTCATGGCGAAAATGCTGGTGGCCGAAGGCGCGAGGGTGGTCATGGCCGCGCGACGGCTCGAACTGGTGGCCGCCGAAGCGGATGCAATTGGTTCCGACGCGATTGCCGTGCAGGCCGACGTGACGAACGAGGCCGAGGTCAACGCCATGGTCGATGCCGCCATGAGCCGCTGGGGGCAGGTCGATATTCTGATGAACAACGCCGCCGTTCCCGGGACTGACAAGTTCATCTGGGAGCAGACCGCCGACAACTTCCTCGACACCTACAAGGTTGATTGCATGGCGGCGATGCTGTGCAGCAAGGCAGTGCTCAACGCCTCGATGCTGGAGCGCAAGTCGGGAGCGATCGTCAACTTCTCCAGCGGCGCGGGCTGGGACGGCATGGTCCGCAAGAGCCACTATTCCGCCGCCAAGGGCGCGCTCCGCGTGCTGACCAAGGTGATTGCCAAGGAAGTCGGCGAATTCGGCATCCGCTGCAATTGCGTGGTTCCGGGCGCGATCGAGACCGACCTGATGGTCAATTACATGAAGCGCGTCGCGGACGAAAAGGGCGTGACGCCGGACGAGATCAAGGCCGGCCTGACCGGCACCGTGGCGCTGCGCACCTTTTCGACTACCGAGGACGTCGCCAACCTGGCGCTGTTCCTCGCCTCGGAAGAGGCGCGCACAATTACCGGGCAATCGATCAATGTCGATGGCGGGCAGGTCATGTCCTGATCCGCCGCATCTGGAGAGGAAGATAATGGCCAACGAAATGCCGCCGTCGAGCGACTACACCGGGCTATCGCGCGCCGTCATCGCCTATAGCGAAGGGTTCAGCGCAATCGCCGCAAAGGCGAAGGCGGGAACGCTGGGCGATGCGGACTGGGCGGACATGGAAACGCTGGTAGACGTTTCCGCCTTCGTGCGCGAAGGCGTGTTCCTGGGTGCCGAGGCCGAGGTTATCGACTGGCCGACCTATCGCCACTACGTCACGCAATATGGCGGGCACACCGATTGGGAAGGCACCCTGCGGCGCATCACCGAGCTGCCGGGCCTCGTCTTCCTGGAACTGGAAGAGCGCAACACGCGCGGCGGCATAACGCATGTGTCCAACACGGTGACGATCTACGAATTCAACGATGCCGGGAAGCTCAAGCGGCTCCACGTTTATGTCTCACCCATTGGCGAGCGCCCGGCGGCATGACGCTGGAAGAGCTTCTGGCGCGTGAGGCCATCCGCGATACGCTGGCCAAGTACAACGTCTCGGGCGACCGGCTGAAGGTGGACGATTACGCCGACTGCTTCACCGAAGACGGAGTGATCCAGTCCGAACGCGCGCCCGGCGACTTTATCTTCCGCTACGAAGGGCGCGAGGCGATCCGCGCCTGGCAAGGGCGGTGGCGTAACCGCGAACCCGGGCAGGACATGGTGCACAAGGCCAGCTTCGTGCGGCACCATCTGGGCACCTGCAAGATCGATCTTACCGGTCCGGACACGGCAAGAGTGCGCACATATTGGGCAGCCTGGACCGACATCGGCCCTGACCATTGCGGCGTCTATGTCGATGATTTCCGCAAGGTGGGCGATCAATGGCTGATCGCCGTTCGCCGCGTGCGCAAGGACTGGGTCAGCCCGCAAGGCCTGTTCGAGACAGCGATTTCCAACACTGACGGGTGATTGCCGTCTGCGGCACTTGGCTCTGCGGCTGGGGCCATTGGCAAAGGGGCCTTGGCGCTTTCAAGCTGCGGCCAAGATAGCAATCTTGGAGAGTGGATCATGGCTGATACCGGCCACAACAACGCACCGCAGCTTGACACCAGCGATGTCGACAAATGGATCGGCAAGCAGATCGTCTATGCCGAGATGTGGGACCCGTGCAACGCCACGGATATCCGGCGCTGGGTGCAGGCGATGGACTATGCCAACCCGCTGCACTGGGACGAGAACTTCGCCCGCGCCAGCAAGTTCGGCGGTATTGTCGCACCGCAAAGCTTTACCGTGGCGATGGACTATGGCCACGGCTGCCACCCCTCTTGCGTGGGCAAAATTCCGGGTTCGCACCTCATCTTCGCGGGCGAGGAGTGGTGGTTCTATGGCACGCCGGTCCGCCCCGGCGACAAGCTGGTCCAGGAGCGCCGCTTTGCCGGTTACAAGGTGACCGAAACCGCCTTCGCCGGGCCGACGATGTTCGCCAACGGTGATACCGTGCATCGCAACCAGCATGGAGCGCTCGTCGCCAAGGAACGTGCCACCTCCATCCGATACCTGATCGAGGAAGCGAACAAGCGCGGGGTCTATGGCAAGGAAAAACGCAGCCCCAAGAAGTGGGACAAGGCCGAACTGGCGGAGATCCACCGCCTGCGCCACGAATGGATCCTGTCCAACCGCGAAGGGATCACACCCAGCTATGCCTCGGTCAATGTAGGGGACAAGTTGCCCCGCCGCGTGATCGGGCCGCACTCGGTGGTCACCTTTGCGCTGGAATGCCGCGCGCACCGGCAGAACATCTGGGGTTCCTGGCGCTGGAACGTGCCGGAGGGCGCCTATGACCCCGCAACCGAAGACGCCGGTTTCGCCGAGGACATGACCTACGATTTCGACATGCGGAAGATTGATCCGCGCCACGGCGACGGCCTGTTCCACGGGCCGTCATCCGGCCACATCAATTCGGAAAAGGCGGAAAACGTCGGCATGGGCGGCGCCTATGGCTATGGTTCGTCGATGAACGCATGGCACATGGATACCGTGGCCTATTGGGCGGGGCTGGATGGCTATGTCTGGCATTCAAAAACCCAGTTCCGCAGCCCGGCCTTTGAAGGCGATGTCACTTTCGTCGACGCCGAAGTGGTCGATAAGCAGGACACATCGGCCTATGGCGTGCCGATCGTCACCGTGAAGACCAAGATGACGACGCAGGATGGCGAGACGATCCTGACCGGAACGGCAGACGTTTCGCTGGGAGCCTGAGACAGGTGTCCGATCGCAACGACATCATCCAGCTGATCAACCTCTATGGCTTTGCGGTCGATACCCAGCGCTGGGATCTGTTCGACCGGGTGTTCACCGGGGACGTCGATGCCGATTTCGGCGGCTCGGCCCACTGGCAGGGGCTGGACCAGTGGAAGGACGATTTCGCCGCCTTCCACGCGCCGTTCGATGCGACCCAGCATGTGATGACCAACCATCAGGTCCGCGTTTGCGGCGAGAGCGCGCATTCCTTCACCTATGGCCAGTGGCGGCTGGTGCGCCATGCGGCGGAAGGAAGTCCGCTGTGGGATGGATCGGGATGGTACGATGACGAATGGGTGAAAACGCGCGGTGGCTGGCGCTGTGCGCGGCGGGTGTGCCGTGTCGTCTGGTCAACCGGCAACGACCGGGTGAAGGAAACCATCCCCGGCGTCACCTTTGAAAATGTCTTCGATTCGATGAAAGCCGAAGCGGAGGCGGGTTCGCTCGGCTTCCTCAAGGCGATTGACGCGAAGGGCTGACCCGGCCTAGCCCAAGGTCCATGGCCAAATCCCGCGATGCTGTCCGCATGAGCGAGGCGGAAATCTCCGCCTTCCTCGATTCCGCCCATTCGCTGCAGGTGGCGACGCTCGGCAAGGACGGTGCGCCGCACCTGACCACCGTGTGGTTCGCCGTGCACGAGGGCGACATCCTGTTTGAAACCTACGGCAAGTCGCAGAAGGTGGTGAACCTTGAGCGCGATCCGCGCATTGCCGTGCTGGCCGAGGATGGCCGCACCTATGACCAGCTTCGCGGCGTTTCGATCAACGGCCATGCCGAGGTGATCGCGGACAACCCCGAACGCACCGCCCTGATGCGTGTGCTGGTCGATCACCACTTCCCGGGACAGGACGCCACGTCGCTCGACGAAATGT
Source organism: Novosphingobium sp. (assembly GCA_046063225.1). GTDB lineage: Bacteria > Pseudomonadota > Alphaproteobacteria > Sphingomonadales > Sphingomonadaceae > Novosphingobium. Next base: position 5,974 of record JBJTLW010000028.1, read on the forward strand.
CTGCGCGCATGGCGCAAAAGCGGGTGGTCATTCGCGTGCGGGCGGATAAGATCATGTCCTGGGATCACCGCAAGCTGGCTGGCAAGGGGCCGTAATCGTCCCTGTCTGCCGCCTTGAACAGACAGGCAGACGATGGGCGACACCAAGAAAATCACGCTGACGGTAAACGGCAAGGCGCAGGCCCTGTTCGTCCCGCCAGAGATGCCGCTGCTTTGGGCGCTGCGCGACGAACTGGGCGTTTCGGGCGTGAAGTTCGGCTGTGGAGCCGGCATCTGCGGCGCCTGCACGGTGCATGTCGATGGCCGGCCGACCCGTTCGTGCCAGACCCCGGTGGGCAGCCTGGGCAAGGCCAAGGTGACGACGGTGGAGGGGCTGAACGACGCCCTTGCCGAAAAGCTGCGCAAGGCCTGGCTTGAAATCGACGTGATGCAGTGCGGCTATTGCCAGGCTGGCCAGATCATGAGCGCCCATGCCCTCCTGCGCGAAAACCCGAAGCCGAGCGCGGCGCAGGTCGATGCGGCGATGGAAGGCAATGCCTGCCGCTGCGCCACTTATCCCAAGATCCGCGAAGCCATCCGCAACGCGTCCGGCCAGGGAGGCGCGGCATGAACGCCCCCGTCCTCAACCGCCGTGCGTTCCTGAAGGTTTCGGCGATTGCCGGTGGCGGCATGGCGCTGGCGGTGACGATCCCGGCCGCCGCCGCTGCGTCGTCCGCTACCGAAGTCGAGCTTTCGGCTTGGGTCGCGATCCACGCCGATGGCCGCATCGTCCTGACCAGCAAGAATCCGGAAATCGGGCAGGGCATAAAGACATCGCTGCCGATGATGATTGCCGAAGAGCTGGACTGCGATTGGGCGCAGGTGTCCGTCGTCCAGTCCGACTATAACCCCAAGCGCTATGGCCGCCAGTTTGCTGGTGGCAGCCAGTCGACGCCGCAGAACTGGTTGCCCATGCGCCAGGCGGGCGCGGCGGCGCGGGCCATGCTGATCGCGGCGGCAGCCGCAAAAGGCGCGGTAGCGGCAAGCGAACTGACTACGGACAAGGGCTGGGTGCTCCACACCGGCTCGGGCCGCAAATGGTCCTATGGCGAACTCGCGTCGCTGGCGGCGACCATGCCCGCACCCGATCTTGCCAAGGTGCCGCTGAAGGATGCCAAGGCCTTCCGCATCATCGGCAAGCCGACCACAGGCGTCGATAGTGCGCGCGTGCTGCGCGGCGAACCGCTGTTCGGCATCGATACGCGGTTGCCGGGCATGCTCCACGCCGTGTTCGAAACCTGCCCCGCGCACGGCGGCAAGCTCACCAAGGCCGATCTTTCCGCCGCAAAGGCCTTGCCCGGCGTCGTGGCCGTGCTGCAGATAGCCGGGGCATCGGTTGCCGACGGCCTGCCCGATGGCGTTGCCGTTGTCGCCACCAACCACTGGTACGCCGAACAGGCGCGCAAGGCGCTGGTGCTCGATTGGGATACGTCGGCGGCCAAGGGCCATAGCTGGTCGGCCTATGCCGAGGAGGCAGCGCGGTTGCACAAGGATGGCCCGGCCACCGATCTGCGGCGCGATGGCGATGCGCTGGCCCGTATCGCCGCTGGGACACGCCAACTGACGCAGCGCTATTCCTATCAGTATCTCAGCCATGCGCCATTGGAGCCGCAGAACTGCACGGCGCTGTTTCAGGACGGCGAGCTGGAGCTGTGGGCGCCCACGCAGAACCCCGGTTCCGGGGCCGATGCGATCGAACGTATTCTCGGCATCGCGCAGGCCAGTCAGACCATTCACATCACCCGCAATGGCGGCGGTTTTGGCCGCCGGCTGATGGGGGATTTCATGCTGCAAGCCGCGGCCATTGCCAAGGCGCTGCCCGGCAAGCCGATCAAGCTGTTGTGGAACCGGACGGAAGACCTTGGCCGGGACTATTTCCGTCCGGGCGGCTGGCACAACCTGCGCGCCGCCATCGACGCGCAGGGCAAGCTGGCTGGCCTTGCCGATCACTTCGTCACCGTCGGCCAGGGCGGCAAGCCCGGCCGCTCCGCCGGGATGCGCGACAGCCAGTTCCCCGCCGGTCTGATCCCAGACCTGCTTTATGTGCAGAGCGTGATCCCCTCCGTCATTCCGACCGGCCCGATGCGCGCGCCCGAATCCAACGCCATGGCCTTCGTGATGAACGGCTTCCTTGATGAAGTGGCGGAAATGGCGGGCAAGGACTTGCCCACGCTGGTGCTGGAACTGTGCGCGCAAGATCGCACACTTGGCGATGCGGGGGACAAGTCGCGTGCCTCTGCGGCCTTTGTCACCGCCCGCGCACGCGGCGTGGTGGAGCGCGTGCTGAAGGACAGCAACTGGGCCTCGCGGCCGCAATCGGGCAATCGCCGGCTCGGGTTCGGGTTCTATTTCTGCCACCTTGGCTATTTCGCGGAAGTTGCCGAAGTCAGCGTCGAAGGGGGCGAGGCAAGGGTGCACAAGGTCTGGGTCGCGGCCGATGTCGGGCGGCAGATCGTCAACCCGTTCGGCGCGGAATCGCAAGTGCGCGGCTCGGTGATCGATGGCATTGCCGAAGCGCTGCACCACCAGATCACCTTTACCGATGGCGTGATCGACCAGAAGAACTTCGACGAATACGATCTGCCGCGGATCAGCGCGACGCCGGAGATCGCGATTTCCTGGGTGCTGAGCGACTATGCCCCTTCCGGGCTGGGCGAACCGGCCCTGCCGCCCGTGCTGCCGGCGGTGACCAACGCGATCTACGCCGCCACCGGCAAGCGCATCCGCGACCTGCCGGCAAAGCTGTAACGGCGGTCGATCAGCGCCCTTTCCACACGGGAGGGCGCTTTTCGACAAAGGCCTGCATGCCCTCGGCTGCGTCCTCGCTCTGTATCCAAGCCTGATAAGCGGGATAGCCGTCCTGCGCGGTGATGGCCCTGGCCAGATCGGGTTCGTCCATCGACCGGTAGGCGATTTCCTTGGTTGCGCGGACGGCCAGCGGCGCGCAGGCCATGATCTCTGCCGCCAGCGCGCGGGCGCGGCCCATCAGCTCAGCATCGGCCACCACTTCGCTGACGAAGCCTTGCGCAAAGCCGTCTGCGGCGGAAATCTGGCCACCGGTCAGCAGCGGGATCATCGCCTGCTTGTGGCCGACGGCGCGGACAAGGCGCGTGATGCCCCCGGCAATGGCGATAAGGCCGACTTTCGGCTCCACCAGCCCGAACCGCGCGCTATCGCCGGCCAGCACGATGTCGCAGGCCAGCGCCAGCTCCATTCCGCCGCCCAGCGCGAGGCCGTTGACCGCCGCAATCACTGGTTTCACCAGATCGTGTCGCTTGATCAGGCCGGCATAGCCATGTTCGGGATAGGGCGGTGCATTCTTGATGGTGAACGACTTCAGATCGCTGCCTGCGCAAAACGCCCGCTCACCCGCGCCGGTGATGATGGCGACCTGCAGATCGTCGTCAGCGGCAAAGGCGTTGAACGCCGCTTCCAGTTCGGCGTGCATCTGCGGGGTGATCGCGTTGAGGCTTTGCGGGCGGTTGAGCGTCATGACCAGCAGGCCGGCAGCGCGTTCGATGATGAGCGTTTCGAAGGTCATGGTGCACATTGTGCCGTGCATCGCGGCGGCGCTCAATGCCTGTGCGGCGTATCGGCAAGCCTTTCGCGGCAATCGCGTCTCGACAAGGCTGGCGCCTTTGCCGAGACTGCGCAAAGGACGATGGGGAGACGGCATGGACCGGCGCGGGGAATACTTCGGCGAATTGCTGCGCAACTGGCGCGTGGTTGCGGCCGCCGGGCTGGGCATGGCCGTAGGCCTGCAAATGTTTTCCTATATCACTTCGATCTTCGCGCCGTTCCTGATCAAGGAGTTCGGCTGGGCGCGTTCCACCTTTGCGCTGATCGGCTTCACCATGCTGGTCACCCTGCCGACGATGCCGATTGCCGGCCGGCTGGCTGACCGGTTCGGGGCAAAGCGAATGGCGACGATCGGCGTCGTGCTGCTGCCGCTGGTCATCTGGTCGTTCAGCCGGCTCAACGGCCAGTTCAGCGCCTATTTCCTGTGTTCCGCGGGGGTCATGGCCGTGGGATGCCTGACCAGTCCGGTCACCTATACCCGCCTGATCGTCGAGAGGTTCGACCGCGCGCGCGGCCTTGCCCTGACCATCGTGATGAGCGCGCCGGCATTGACCGGGATCTTCCTGCCACCGTTCCTTACCGATTTCATGGGCAGCCACGGCTGGCGCGACGCCTATCAGATGCTCACCCTTTTCGTGCTGGTGGCGGGGGTGATCGCCATTTTCCTGATCCCCAGGGGCTGCGGTGAAGCACCGCCGCGCAAGCCGAAGGTTGCCAGCGCCCCGCGCGAACGCCATTTCCGCGAAGTTCTGGCAACGCCGGCCTTTTGGGCGATCTTCGCGGGCGTGCTGCTCACCACGCTGCACACGCCGCTGCATGGGTCGCAATTCGTCGTCCTGCTCAACGAACAGGGCTTTGACGGCATGGCCGCGGCGCGCATGGTCCAGGTCTATTCGCTGGGCACGCTGATTGGCCGGATCGTCTGCGGGCTGGCGCTGGATCACTTTCCCTCGCGGATCGTCGCCACCGTATCGATGGTGCTGCCGGCATTCGGCCTCGCCCTGCTGGCCAGCCCCTATGACGCGGCCTGGGCGATCGCCGTCGCCGTGTTCCTCGTCGGTGTGACGGTGGGGGCAGAGGGCGATCTGCTCTCGTTCCTCGTCGGAAAATACTTCCGGATGGAGATTTTCGGCACGGCGCTCGGCATGTGTTACTGCGCGCTCTACATCGCCTCGCTCAGCGGGGTGATGCTCAACAGCGCCTTGCTCAAGCGGTTTGACACCTTCAGCCCGTTCCTGTGGTTGACGGCAGCGGCAGTCCTGTTTGGCAGCCTGCTGTTTCTGCGCTTGCCAAGCGTAACAGCGCCGCGCAGGGGGGATGGCGATGACTTTCGATAAACCCGTCCGCAACACGGCCAACCCGTCGCCCGTACGCCGTTCCGGATCGATCCGGCGAACCAGCAGCCTCGACGTAACCTGGCCCGATGGCACGGCGGAGCGCCGCCTGTTCGAAGGCCGGTCGCGCGATCTGGTTCGCACCCACGACGGCGCCGACGTGGTGCGTGCCGCCGCGTCCATGCAGGCCGAGATCGATTTCGAACGGCGCATATCGGCCATCTCGGCCGACCCCACGCCGCCGGCGCTTCAACAACTGGTCGGCCTGAAAGGCGGCGGGCACCTGCGTGTGGCCCTGCGCGATCTGATGCCCGAACTCATTGCCGAAGCGCATCCGCTATACCTGCTGCTCGATGACATTTCGGGCACCAGTCTCGTCTCCAACTGGGCGTGGTCGCAGTGGGGGGAGGACTGGCTGACGCGGATGCAGGCGATCACCGGCGCGGTGAACATGGAAGAGATGCTGGCCGAGCGGACGAACGTCTGCTGGGGGTTCCAGCCGGGCTTTTCCTCGCACGATCCGTCCACCCGGATGAGCGAGGGCGATGCGGCCGATGGCAAGGATCTGCGCAATCCGGCTGATCCGGACGGCTGGCACGAGTTCCCGCCGGGAGATGGCATGGCCTTTCGCCGCGCCCGTCGCATCGACGTGTGGCGCGATGGCGGCGCAATTGCCGTCGAGGCCGCGTTCCAGGACAGCGCATCGCGCCAGCGGGGCGGCCGCGCGGCCTTGCACGAATACATCCTGCGCGTGACGCTCGACGCGGAAACGCAGGTCATCACCAGCCTTGAGCCGGAACCGCGCGTCCTGCCTTTCCGCGAATGCCCGGGCGCTATCGCCAACGCCCGGCAGCTTGTCGGCGTGGAGATGGACAAGGTGCGCGATGCCGTGCTGGAAAACCTGCGCGGTCCGGCGGGCTGCACCCATCTCAACGATGCGCTGCGCGCGCTTGCCGATGTCCCGGCTCTGCTTTCCGCCTTGGACGCACAGGCAGGTGCAACGGCCTGACGGCGATTGGCGACCCCCGGTGATCGGCCTAGGCAGGCTCCAGAAGTTTTGGAGGATGCAATGGCCAACGCCGCGCTGAAGATCATCGATGCCGATACCCACCTGACCGAACCACACGATCTGTGGATCAAGCGCGCGCCGGCCTCTATCCGCGACCGCGTGCCGCAGGTGAAGATGCTGAACGGCATGCGCTGCTGGGCGATCGATGGTGACAAGTCGATCGGCCACGGCGCCCATCCCAACAGCTCGGTTCTGAAGGAAGGCGGCAAGGTCCGCGATCTCGACAAGTTCCTGGCGCTGCAGTTCGAGGACGTTCACCTCGGCTCCTCCGACGTCAAGGAACGGCTGAAGGTGATGGACGATGCCGGCATCTTTGCCCAGATCGTCTATCCCAATATCCTTGGCTTTGGCGGTCAGGCTTCGGCGAAGGTCGATCCCGAACTTCGGCTCGCCTGCGTGCAGATTTACAACGATGCCATGGCCGAACTGCAGGAAGAAAGCGGCCAGCGCCTGTTTCCGATGGCGCTGCTGCCGTGGTGGGATGTGAAGCAAGCGGTCAAGGAAACCGAACGCTGCATTTCCATGGGGCTCAAGGGTATCAACATCAACTCTGACCCGCACACCTCCAAGGACGAGGATGGCAACCCGATTCCCGATCTGGGCCAAGAGCACTGGTTTCCTTTGTGGGAAGTTTGCGAAGACAAGAAGCTGCCGATCAATTTCCACATCGGCGCCTCGGAAACCGCGATCGACTGGATGGGCAAGCAGGGCTGGCCGGGCCTCAGCCGCGACCTGCGCTCAGGCATTTCGGGCGCGATGATCTTCTTCAACAACGGCGCGGTGATGTCGAACCTGATCTATTCGGGCATCCTCGATCGCTTCAAGGACCTGAAGTTCGTCTCGGTCGAAAGCGGCATCGGCTGGATCCCGTTCCTGATGGAAGCGCTCGACTATCAGCTCGCCGAAATTGCCGAGGGCAAGAATTTCGAAAAGAAGCCGAGCGAGTATTTCGAAAGCAACTTCTACGCCTGCTTCTGGTTCGAGCAGGGCAAGAACATGGCCGACATGGTTCGCAAGGTCGGCGTGAACAACTGCCTGTTCGAAACCGACTTCCCGCATCCGACCTCGCTCTATCCGATCGACAATCTGCAGGAACGCACGGCCTGCCTGACCGAAGACGAGCGCGCCAAGGTGCTCAGCCTCAACGCGGCCAAGCTTTACAACATCGCGGTGTGAGGTTGCGCCCCGGCGAAATTCGGGGCCACTGGTCTAGCTCATGCGGAACACGCCGATTTTCACGGCAAAGCGGCCTTCGCCCATGTCGGGGATCAGCGTGCCGCAATAGACGCCGTGGTTAAGCCAGGCGTGCGGACCGTCCGGGGCAAGGAAGCGCGGGGTGGTGATCATCATCACCCCGTCTTCGCGCGGCGGCCCCATGCGGGTGGTCGCGCCATTCCAGATCTGGATGATGGTGCCGTCATCGGCGCGCAGGGCATAGCGCGCCTCTACCGTCGCCACGCCGCCTTCGCGCACAATGGACCAGTCCGCCCCTCCCGGCATGACCGTGCCGGACAGGTGCGGACCGGAAACGGTGCCGCCGGTGATCGGGATCATCCGCGCCTTGCCGCCGTCGATGGTGCCCATGTCTTCGGGCGGGGCGCATTCGGCAAGAATCCCGAACAGCAATTCGGCGCGCGGGCTCTGGTCCATGGTCAACTCCTTCCCTGTTCAGCGCAATGGGATGCCCCGTGGCGCATCTGCCCCGGCGACACGCCGAAGAAGCGGGCGAAACGGCGGCTGAAGGCGGCTTCCGACTGATAGCCGACGCGCAGGGCAATCTCGGCAATCTTGATGCGGCTGTTCTGCAAGAGGTCGGCCGCGGCGTGCATCCGCTTTTCGGTGAGCAGTTCCATTGGCGTCTGGCCGACTTCTGCCGTGAAGCGTGCGGCGAAGCTGGACCGGCCCATGCCGACCTTGCGGGCCATGCGTTCGACCGACCATTCAGACGCGATATCGGCGTCGATCAGTTGCAAGGCATGGGCTATCGGATCCGCCGATGCCGACATGCGGAACAGCAGCGGGCACTGCGGATGGTTGCGCAGGGTGATCGCCAGCCACAGCGCGGCAAGGCGCGTGAGCAGTGCAGTGGAGCCGGCGCCAACGGAAAAGCGCTGCAGCGTTTCGGTGCGCACGACGTTGAGCTCGTTGCCGAGCACCTGCTCCTCGATCCGCACCGATGCCGGCATGGCGGTTCGGCGCAGACCGGCCGGCCAGGTCACCTTCAGCCGCGCGCAGAGCACCCGCGCCGCCAGCGGCCCGCTTCCGATGGTGAAGGTGGGCGGCGTGTCGACCGTCTGTTCGTGGCGCAGGAAATCGAGCAGAAGGGTGGGGCTGTCCGGTTCGGAGCGGATGGCATGCGCCTCGCCCGACAGGATCACCTGCACCTGGCCCTGCGTGAGCGAGATCGTACCGCCTGCGACCCCGGCAATGCGCACCTCGCCCTTGATGACGCCATAGAACGCCACGCCATCGTCGCCCGGCAGGTTGAACCCCGCCGATCCGCGCAGTTCGACAATGCACCAGGTCTGGCCGCGCAGGTCGAGCAGGTTGAGGAAATCGGACAGCGACCAGCCGTCGCTGCGGCCGCGTTCCGGCACTGCCGGTGGCGGTGTAAAAGGCATCTCCCGTTCGGCGATCATGGCCGTCTCCGTTTTCGGATCAGGCGCAAGGGTATGCTGAACGGGTGGTCAGGACAAGCCATGCGTCCACGCGAATGGACGATCAGCAAAAGAATTGGAGCCTATATTGCCATGCGTCCGGAAAATCGCGGCGCAATCGGCTCAGGCGCGGCCGACGCTCACATAGGTGAAACCGTGAGCGCGCACGTCTTCCGGTTCGTAGACATTGCGCAGGTCAACCAGAACGGGCTCACGCATGATGCCTTTCAGGCGCTTGAAATCGAGCGCGCGGAAGGCATCCCATTCGGTGACGATCACCAGCGCGTCGGCGCCGCTCGCCGCCTCATAGGCGTTGGCCGTCATCTGCACCTCGGGCATCATCGGCTGGGCGAGGTCCATGCCTTCGGGATCGTAGGCGCAGACCTCGACCCCGGCGTCGGTCAGCGTCTGGGCGACGGCAATGGCCGGCGCGTCGCGCATGTCATCGGTGTTGGGCTTGAAGGTCAGGCCAAGCAGGCCGACCTTCTTGCCGCGCGCAACCTCGGCGCCGCCGAGCGCGTCGATCACCTTGCGGCCCATGGCGCGTTTGCGCGTATCGTTCACCTTGACCACGGCTTCAACGATACGCAGCGGGCTGTCGTAATCCTCGCTGGTCTTGAGCAGGGCGAGCGTGTCCTTGGGGAAGCACGAACCGCCATAGCCCGGACCGGCGTGGAGGAATTTGGGGCCAATGCGGCCGTCCATGCCGATGCCGCGCGACACGTCCTGCACGTCGGCGCCAACCTTTTCGCACAGGTCGGCCATTTCGTTGATGAAGGTGATCTTCACCGCGAGGAAGGCGTTGGCGGCATATTTGATCAGTTCGGACGAGCGGCGGCTGGTGAACAGGATCGGCGCACGGTTGAGGAACAGCGGGCGATAGACCTCGCTCATCACGTCGCGCGCCCAGTCGTTGTCGGTGCCGATGACGATGCGGTCGGGCCGCTTGAAATCGCTGATCGCCGCGCCTTCGCGCAGGAATTCGGGGTTGGACGCCACGGCAAAGCGCACGCCGGGGGCGGCTTCGCTGAGGATGCGTTCCACCTCGTCGCCCGTGCCGACCGGAACCGTCGACTTGGTGACGATCACCGCATCGTTCGCCAGATTGGCGCCGACTTCCTCGGCGACGGCATAGACGAACGAGAGGTCGGCGTGGCCGTCGCCACGGCGGCTGGGAGTGCCGACAGCGATGAAGATGGCGCTGGCGTCCTTGATGGCTGCGGGCAGATCAGTCGTGAAAGTCAGGCGTCCCGCCTTGACGTTGCTGGCGACCAGTTCGGCGAGACCCGGCTCGTAGATCGGCATGATGCCTGCGTTGAGGCTTTCGATCTTCGCCGGATCCTTGTCTATGCAGACAACGTCGTGGCCGAAATCGGCAAAGCACGCACCCGAGACAAGGCCGACATAGCCCGACCCGACCATTGCAATCTTCATGGTAGTGTTCCCTCGTACGGCCTTATTCGGCTGGACGAACCCGGGCAGCAATGTCGCCATTGCGCTCGGCGGTTTCGATCAGCCAGCGGGTGCTGCCTTCCAAACCGAGCGCGGTCAAGCGCCCAGACTGGTAGGCACCGGTATCGATGCCGATGCGGTTACCCAGCACTTGCGCCTCGTCCGTGATGGTGTGCCCGTGAACCACGACCGCGCCGTGATCGCCGCCGAAAGACAGGAACGGCTCGCGAATCCAGCGTAACTGGCTGGTGCGCTGTTCGGTCAGCGGCAGGTCCGGGTGGATGCCGGCGTGGACGAAAACATAGTCTCCAATGCGGATCATGTCCTCGAACCCGGCAAGGAAATCGATGTCGGCCTGCGGTACGGCTTCGCGCATCAGGGCCTGAAGCTCCTCGATCGCGGCGGCGGTATAGGCTTCAGGATCGATGGGGTAGGACAGCAGGGTTTCCTTGCCGCCGTACTTGATGAAATGGCGCAGCGTATCGAGGCTGTCGAAAGATTCGAGGAACATTTCCTCGTGATTGCCGGCGATGAAGCGAACCCGCCGCTGTTCGGCCCACATCCGCGCGGCGGTGATTACGCCCGCACTGTCCGGCCCGCGATCGACGAGATCGCCCAGCAGGATGACAGTCGTATCGGCGGGGCCGCGCTTGCGGTCATCGCGCTCGATCGCCTCGGCCAGGCTGACCATCAGGTCAAGCCGTCCGTGGATGTCGCCCACGGCATAGACGCGCTGACCGGCGGGGATCGCGGCGCGCTGCGGTTCAGAACGCGGGGCAAGGATGGATCGGAGAGCTTTGAACATGGTTGCTTTTCGCGGCGGGCCTATAATGTGACAGCGCAGATCGCGCAACTTTGGGCGATTGAGCCCTTCCCGAACCTGAACGCGTCGCTCCGGCGATGGCGCGTTGCATAAATGGCACAGACGCCTTCGGGAAAACCACAGTAGCGAGATTTTTCTCTTGTGCAATGCAGCATGATTATGTCACCACTGTCTCACCGGCATGAGCGAGGCCCGATAAAGAGGCTTTCCGATGGCGGTGCAGGTGGGACGAAGCGACTTAAACAACCTGAGGGATTTGTCATGCTTACGTCCATCCGCGGTGTTCTCGCCGCAACTGCCCTGACGGGCGCTGTTCTTGCTGCGAACCCGGCTCTCGC
>JBJTLW010000193.1:0-14498 GCA_046063225.1 Novosphingobium sp.
TCGTCGAAGCCATGTCGGGCGACGTGCAGGACGTGGAAGTTTCGGCCAAGACCGGCGCCGGGCTGGACAACCTGATCGAGAAGATCCTGCTTCAGGCCGAACTGCTTGAACTGAAGGCCAACCCGGATCGTGCGGCGGAAGCCACGGTGATCGAGGCCAAGCTCGACAAGGGCAAGGGTCCGCTCGCCACGGTGCTGATCACGCGTGGTACGCTGAAGGTGGGCGACATCCTCGTCGTCGGCACCCATTCGGGCCGCGTGCGCGCGCTGCATGATGACAAGGGCCGCCAGCTCAAGGAAGCGCCGCCGGCGCTCCCGGTCGAGGTGCTGGGCCTTGGCGGCGTGCCGATGGCGGGTGACACGCTCACCGTCGTCGAAAGCGAAGCCCGCGCCCGCGAAGTGGCGGCGTTCCGTACCGAACAGGCGACGGCAAAGCGCACCACCTCGGCTCCGGCAAGCCTGGAAAACATGTTCTCGGCGCTCGCCGCCAAGGCGAATGTCATCGACTATCCGGTGGTCGTGAAGTCGGACGTTCAGGGTTCGACCGAAGCGATCGTTTCGGCGCTGAACCGCCTGTCGAACGACGAGATCAAGGTGAAGGTGCTGAGCTCCGGCGTAGGCGCGATCACCGAAAGCGACGTCTCGCTGGCATCGGCGGCCAATGCCCCGATCATCGGTTTCAACGTCCGTCCGAACGCCAAGGCGCGCGAGATGATCGAGCGCAACAAGACGCGGATGAAGTATTTCGACGTGATCTATCACCTGACCGAAGACGTCGCCAAGGAAATGGCCGGCATCTGGGGTCCGGAACGGATCGAAACGGTCGTCGGCCGCGCCGAGATCAAGGAAATCTTCCCCGCCGGCAAGAAGGACAAGGCGGCCGGTCTGCTCGTCACCGATGGCTACATCAAGAAGGGCATCTTCGCCCGCATCACCCGCGACGATGTCATCATCACCAAGACGACGGTGGCTTCGCTGCGGCGCTTCAAGGACGACGTGGCGGAAGTCCGCGCCGGTCTGGAATGCGGTGTGGTGCTGCAGGATACCAACGACATCAAGCCGGGCGATATCCTTGAAACCTTCGAGGTCGAGGAACGCGAACGGACTGTCGGGTAAGCTGCTGCATGGCCTTTGCGCCTGACAAATGGCCCAGATATGCCCTTGCTGGCTGTCTGGGCCTTTTGTTTGCAATTCTGGTGCCGCTGATCCTGATGCTGTTTCCTTCGGTGCATTTCTGATGCCGCGCTACGCTGCTTTTTTCGGTTCGATCAACGTCGGTGGCAACCGCGTCGCCATGGCCGACCTGCGCCATGCGCTGGAGCGGGAAGACATCGAGAACGTCGAAACCGTCGTCGCCAGCGGCAACGTGCTGTTCGATTACGACGACCGGCCGACCGAGGGGCTGGAAGACCTGTTCAGCTGGATCATGGCCGACCGGTTCGACATCAAGAGCTTCGTCGCGGTGCGCACGCGCGATGAACTGGCGGCGGCGGTCACGGGCAATCCCTTTGCCGCGGACGGGGCGGAAAATCTGGTTCACACGCAGTTCCTTGGCGGCCAGCCGGACGCGGATGCCTTCGATCTGCTGATCCGCGAATACAACGCGCGCGGGCCGGAAAGGATGGCCTTGGGCGACCGGGCGCTCTATATCGACTATGTCGATGGCGCCGGGAACTCGCGGTTGACCGGCGATTTCATCGCACGGCGGCTGGGCTTTCCGGGCACGGCGCGCAACCTGCGCTCGATGCGCCGGATACTCGAGAAAATGGACGCATAATGGCCGGTCAGAAGGCAACTCCCGAAACCCGTTCCGTCCGCCTGCTCAAAGTGGGTGAACAGGTGCGCCATGTCATTTCAGAACTGCTCACCCGGCAGGAAGTGCATGATGACGTGCTGTCCGCGCACACGATTTCGGTCACCGAAGTGCGCATGTCGCCCGATCTGCGCCACGCCCACGTCTATGTGAAGCCATTGCTCGGCTCGGACGAGGAGATCGTGCTCAAGGCGCTGCGGACCAACACGGCGTTCTTCCAGAAGACCGTGGCGGGCAAGCTGAAGCTGAAATATGCCGCCAAGATCAAGTTCATGGCCGACGAAACCTTTGACGAGGCCAGCCGCATCGATGCGCTGCTGAACGATCCCAAGGTGCTGCGCGACCTCGGTGATGAGTGACATCGTCTTCCTTCACGGCGGCGGGCAGGGCGGCTGGGTCTGGGACGAGACGATTGCCGCTCTGCGGGCGCAGGCGGGTGAGGGCAGCCACCGGACGCTCGCGCTTGACGGGCCGGGCTGCGGGGCCAAGCGCGGGCGGGATACTGCCGCGCTAACTTTCGATGATATCACCGCCGAACTGGTGGAGGACATCGTCTCCGCCGGTTTCAGCGATGTGGTGCTGATCGGCCATTCGCAGGCGGGAATGCACATGCCGGCCATGATCGCGCACCGGCCAGACCTGTTCCGACAGGCGATTTTCGTCACCTGCACCGCGCCCGATGACGGCCTGGATACCCTGCAGATGACTGGAGAGCGCGTCCATCGCGGCGGCCATCCGTTCAACGATGCCAGCCTGCCGGTGCGCGAACGCTATCGCCACATGTTCTGCAATGACATGGACGAGGTCATGGCCGAGGCTTTTTTGGACAAGCTGGGGCCGGATGGGTGGCCGGCCTGCTGCTATCGGCACAACGCCTGGCGATACGATCACCTGTCGGCGCTGCCGGTCAGCTATGTCCTGTGCCTGCGTGACCAGATCCTGCCGCTGGAATGGCAGGAATACTATGCCAAGAAGGTCCACGCCCGTTCCTGCCCGCGCATCGATGCCGGGCATCAGGTGATGAACACGCGCCCGCAGGCGCTGGCCGAAGTGCTGCTGAGCGAAATCGCGGCCTGAACGAGCCGCGGCTCAGTTCGGGACCATGCGGGCCTTGATGGTGATCGTCACGTCCTTGCCGACCACGCCGCTATAACCGTTCATGCCGAACTGGCGGCGGTCAATCGTCGTCTGGGCGGTGATCTGCACCGGCTCGCGGCCGGTCACCTGCGATGGCGGCGTGGCAAAGGTGACCTTCATCACGGTCGGCCGCGTGGTGCCGCGCGCGGTAAGCTGTCCGGAAATCTGCGCCGTGTTCGGGCCGGTCATCGTCATGTGCTGGCCGGAAAAGCTGACTGTCGGATGGCGGGCGACGTCAAGGAAGTCCGGCCCTTTAAGCTGATCGCCGACCTTCGGATCGCGCGTTGCCATGACCCGGGCGTCAACCGCCACGTCCATGCGAACCGCACCAGGCTGGCCGGGAGACAGGACGATGCCGCCGCTCATCTTCGGGAACTGCGCCGACTTTTTCGCAAAGCCCAGAACGGTAACCCGCGCGTCGATCAGGCTGCCGCGGCTGTCCAGCTGATAGCGATAGGCCGGCGTAGCTGCGGCAGTCGCGAACAGCGGGATCACGGCAAGCAGGATGCGCATAGGAAAACCCCTGTTCCGCCCGGAAGGGGCGATTGGTTCGTTACCACAGGTTCGCCAAACATCCTTACAATTTGGTTAAGGATTGCCCCTGATCCTGTGGAAACCATCGTTTCACGCAGGCTTCCACACTTCCGGCGGGAAACGGACTCGCCTTTGCCGCGCAAAGACCTATCTGTGGGGCACCATGGCCAAACTCTACTTCTACTATGCCAGCATGAACGCCGGTAAGAGCACCAACCTGCTGCAAGCCAACTTCAATTACCACGAGCGCGGCATGCAGACGATGCTGTGGACCGCCGAACTGGATGACCGCGGCGGGGAAAAGGCGATCGAAAGCCGGATTGGCCTCCACGCCGATGCCCACCGGTTCCGTGCCGAGACCGACCTGTGGGAGCGGATCAGCGCCGCGCACCGGGTTGAGCCGCTGGCCTGCGTGCTGGTGGATGAAGCCCAGTTCCTGACGAAGGAGCAAGCCTGGCAGCTGGCCCGCGTCGCGGACGAGGCCGGCATTCCCGTCCTGTGCTATGGCCTGCGCACCGATTTTCAGGGCGAACTGTTTCCCGGTTCGGGCGCGCTGCTTGGCCTTGCCGATGCCCTCATCGAGCTGAAGGCGGTGTGCCACTGCGGCCGCAAATCGACCATGAACCTGCGCGTCGATGAAAGCGGCGCTGCCGTGAAGGCCGGCGCGCAGACCGAGATCGGCGGCAACGACCGCTATGTGGCCTTGTGCCGAAAGCATTTCAGCGAGGCACTTGGTCGATGAACGATACCATTCTCAAGGCCGCGGCCCTGATCGTGCCGATGGTCTTCGCCATCGTCTTTCACGAGGTGGCCCACGGCCTTGCCGCCAAGTGGCTGGGCGATCCCACCGCGCAGGAACGCGGCCGATTGAGCCTTAACCCCATCCGCCATGTCGATCCGGTCGGCACGGTGGTTCTGCCCGGTGCGCTGGCGCTGCTTGGCCTGCCGGTGTTTGGCTGGGCCAAGCCGGTGCCGGTGATCCCCCAGCGCATGCGCAATCCGCGCGTCGGCATGATGCTGTCTGCCGCCGCCGGGCCTGCATCCAACTTCATCCAGGCCTTTGTCGGCGCGATCCTGCTGGGCCTGCTGATTGCCGGCATCGGCGATCAGGAGCCGACGGGCGTGGCCAAGTTCTTCGCGATGATGCTCAGCTATGTGCTGGTGATCAACGTCTTCGTCGGCCTGTTCAACCTGATCCCCATTCCGCCCTTTGACGGATCGCACATTGTCGAAGGGCTGTTGCCGCGCGGTCTGGCGCTGCAATATTCGCGCCTGCGCAACTTCGGCTTCTTGCTGGTGATCCTGGTGATCGTCGTCCTGCCCTATCTGATTCCCGGCTTCGATCCGGTCGGCGCGATCATCGACAAACCCTATGGCCTGATGATGGACGGCTATGGCGAGATCGTGAAGGCCATTGCGGGCGAATAGCATGCCCAACGGCTGGATCATTCTCGACAAGCCGCTCGAGCTTGGCTCGACCCAGGCGGTCGGCGCGGTGAAGCGCAACCTGCGCGCTGCAGGCTTCGGCAAGGTCAAGGTGGGCCACGGCGGCACGCTCGATCCGCTGGCAACAGGCGTCCTGCCGATCGCGCTGGGCGAGGCGACCAAGCTGTGCGGGCGCATGCTCGATGCCAGCAAGGCTTATGCCTTCACTGTGAAGTTCGGGGAAGAAACCGACACGCTCGATCTGGAAGGCAAGGTCATTGCCACCAGCGACGTTGTGCCGTCGCGGGCCGATCTCGAAGCCGTCCTGCCGCGCTTTACCGGTCCGATCGAGCAGGTGCCGCCGGCCTATTCGGCGCTCATGGTCGATGGCCAACGCGCCTATGACCGCGCCCGGGCGGGTGAGGACGTCGTGCTCAAATGCCGCGCGGTGACGATCCACGCGCTGCGGATCGAAGCCGTTGGCGATGACGGCGCCACTCTGGTTGCCGAAGTGTCCAAGGGCACCTATATCCGCAGCCTGGCGCGCGACATTGCCCGCGCGCTTGGAACGGTGGGGCATGTCACCATGCTGCGCCGCCTGCGTGCCGGGCCTTTCGGGCTGGAACAGGCGATTTCGCTGGACAAACTCAACGAATTGTCTAAGGGCGCGCCCCTTGAGAACATTCTCTTGCCGCTGGAGGCAGGGCTGGTCGACATCCCGGCTCTCAACCTCGGTCCGGAACAGGCAAGGGCGGTCCAGCAGGGCCGGGTTCTGGCCGGACTGCCCCATGATGACGGGCTATACTGGGCGCGAGCCGGGACTGTTCCCCTCGCACTGGTGGAGCTTTATGGCGGAAACGCCAAGGTTGTCAGGGGGTTCAACCTTTCCGATGTCGCGGAGTAAATGCTATGTCGGTTACCGCCGAAGAAAAGACCTCGATCATCGCTGACAACGCCCGCGCTCAGGGCGATACCGGTTCGCCGGAAGTGCAGGTCGCCATCCTGACCCAGCGCATTCGCAACCTCACCGATCACTTCAAGGCACACCACAAGGACAACCACTCGCGTCGTGGCCTGCTGACCATGGTCAACAAGCGCCGCACCCTGCTGGCCTACCTGAAGAAGAAGGACGTTGATCGTTACAACGCCCTCATCGCGAAGCTCGGTCTTCGTAAGTAACACTGCGGAGCGGCCCCTAGCGGGCCGCTTTTGCTTTGGGGCTTTTGCGCAATCCGGCGCGAAAGCCGCTCATAGGGGCCATAAGCGCCCCGCACCGGACCGGGACGGAACCCCCGGCAAGAGAGGCCCCGCACTGCAATGTGGCGCTGCGGGTTCAAAGGAAAAACTACATGTTCGACGTAAAAACCGTATCGATGGAGTGGGGCGGAAAGACCCTCACCCTGGAAACCGGCCGCATTGCCCGTCAGGCAAATGGCGCGGTCCTCGCCACCTATGGCGAAACTGTTGTGCTCTGCGCCGTCACGGCCGCCAAGAGCGTCAAGGAAGGGCAGGATTTCTTCCCGCTCACCGTCCACTACCAGGAAAAGTTCTTCGCAGCCGGCCGTATCCCGGGCGGCTTCTTCAAGCGTGAACGCGGCGCAACGGAAAAGGAAACGCTGGTTTCCCGCCTGATCGACCGTCCGGTCCGTCCGCTGTTCCCCGAAGGCTTCTACAACGAGATCAACGTGATCGCGCAGGTGCTGTCGTTCGACGGCGAATGCGAACCCGACGTTCTTGCCATGATCGCCGCTTCGGCTGCCCTGACCATTTCGGGCGTGCCGTTCATGGGTCCGATCGGCGCATGCCGCGTTGGCTATGAAGATGGCGCCTACACCCTGAACCCGAAGCAGGACGTTGCCGCTGCCGGCGCGCTCGATCTCGTCGTTGCCGCCACCGGCAATGCCGTGATGATGGTGGAATCGCAGGCTCGCGAATTGCCGGAAGACGTTATGCTCGGCGCCGTCATGTTCGCGCATGACGAGTGCAAGAAGGTCGTCAACCTGATCATCGATCTGGCTGAAAAGGCTGCCAAGGAACCTTGGGAAGTTGCCATTTCGGACAATTCGGCGATCAAGGACCAGCTCAAGAAGCTGATCGGCGACGATATTGCCGCCGCCTACAAGCTGACCGACAAGTCCGAGCGTTCGAACGCGCTGAACGCCGCTCGCGAAAAGGCCAAGGCCGCTTTTGCCGATCAGGACGCGCAGACCCAGATGGTTGCGATCAAGACCGTCAAGAAGGTGGAAGCCGATATCGTTCGCGGTGCCATCATCAAGGGCGAAAAGCGCATCGACGGCCGCACCAGCACGCAGGTTCGTCCGATCGAAGCGATGGTTGGCTTCCTGCCGCGCACGCACGGTTCGGCGCTGTTCACCCGCGGTGAAACGCAGTCGATCTGCACCACCACTCTGGGCACCAAGGACGCCGAGCAGATGATCGACGGGCTGGAGGGTCTCTCCTACTCGAACTTCATGCTGCACTATAACTTCCCGCCGTACTCGGTCGGTGAAGTGGGCCGCTTCGGCGCCCCGTCGCGTCGCGACAAGGGCCACGGCATCTTGCATGGCGCGCGCTTCAGGCGGTTCTGCCGTCGAAGGAAGAGTTCCCCTACACGATCCGCGTTGTCTCGGACATCACCGAGTCGAACGGTTCGTCCTCGATGGCCACCGTCTGCGGCGGCGCGCTGTCGATGATGGACGCCGGCGTGCCGATCAAGCGGCCGGTTTCCGGCATCGCCATGGGCCTGATCCTTGAAGGTGACGAATTCACCGTGCTGTCCGACATCCTGGGTGACGAAGATCACCTTGGCGACATGGACTTCAAGGTGGCTGGCACGTCCGAAGGCATCACCACGATGCAGATGGACATCAAGGTTGCCGGCATCACGAAGGAAATCTTCTCGGCTGCGCTCAACCAGGCCAAGGAAGGCCGTGCGCACATCCTGGGTGAAATGAACAAGGCTCTCGGCACCGCCCGTACCGAGCTTTCGGCCCATGCTCCGCGTATCGAGACTCTGCAGATCGACAAGTCGAAGATCCGCGAAGTCATCGGCACCGGCGGCAAGGTCATCCGCGAGATCGTCGCTGAAACCGGCGCCAAGGTCGACATCGACGATGAAGGCCTGATCAAGATCAGCTCGTCCGATCTTTCGCAGATTGAAGCCGCCAAGAACTGGATCCTCGGCATCGTCGAGGAAGCGGAAGTCGGCAAGATCTACAACGGCAAGGTCGTCAACATCGTCGACTTCGGCGCTTTCGTGAACTTCATGGGTGGCAAGGACGGCCTCGTCCACGTCAGCGAAATGAAGAACGAGCGCGTGGAAAAGCCGACCGACGTCGTGTCGGAAGGCCAGGAAGTGAAGGTCAAGGTTCTCGAAATCGACCAGCGCGGCAAGGTTCGCCTGTCGATGCGCGTCGTTGACCAGGAAACCGGCGAAGAACTGGAAGACACCCGTCCGCCCCGCGAACCGCGCGAACCGCGTGGTGATCGCGGCGACCGTGGCGATCGGCGTGGTCCGCGTGGCGATCGCGGTGGCCGGGGCGGCGATCGTGATCGTGGCCCGCGCCGCGACGACCGTGGCCCGCGCCGCGAACGTTCGGAAGGTGGAAACCCCGATCACATGCCGGCATTCCTCAAGGATGACGATTGATCGTCATCCTTCGGGACCGAAATACCGGGAAGGGGCTGCTGCGGCGGCCCCTTCTTTTTTGTGCGGTCGATTGTCGCTCGAAATAAAGGCGTTGTGGCGCGAATTGCGGCTTCAGGCGGACTTGGCCAGCCGCAGCGCCTTTTCGTCCTGAGGGGAGCGTTTCTGGGCCGATTCGACGCGGTTCTTGCCGCTCCGCTTGGCGCGGAACAACGCTGCGTCAGCCAGTGGAATGAGGTCAGCAGCTGTGGTGGAGGTCGACGGCACCGCCGCTACGCCAAATGAGGCAGAGATGCGCGCCTGGTGCGTTTCCGACAGCGCCTCGATCCGGGCGCGGATCTGGTCCGCCTTTCCGGCCGCGTCCTCCAGCGGGCAATTGGGCAGGATGACGAGGAATTCCTCGCCGCCGTACCGGCAGACCACGTCCGACGGGCGCAGCGCGCCCACCATCTGCCCGGCAACGTCGCGCAGCACGGCATCGCCCTTGGCATGGCCGTGCTCGTCGTTGAGCTTCTTGAAATCGTCGAGGTCGATCATCAGCACGGATGTGGCGTTGCCCAATCGCTCGGCAAGGCTGAGGTAGCGTTCGAGCGCGTCTTCCATGTAGCGGCGGTTGTACAGGCCGGTCAGGGGATCGCGCATGGACTGGGTGCGAAGCTTTTCGCGCAGGGAGATGTTGGACAGCGCCAGCGACATCGAATCGGCGAGAGCCCGGCCGAGACGGCGAACGCCCATCAGGCGATGGAAGGAATCGTCACGCTCGCAGGCGATTACGAACAGGCCGTGGACCACGCCGCGCGCCATCATGGGGATTTCAACCGTTCCCAGGCGCGATGCGTGGTGCGTGCAGCACAGGGTGCCGGTCTTGGGATCATTGATGTGCGGCTTGCCGCGCTTCAGGGCCCAGCAGTTGGCCGGAGCCAGCATGTCCGCAACGTGATAGTCTTCCGGCATGTTCCACGAACCGGCAAGATCGAGCCGGTCGCGCGAATTGTTGAAGACATAGAGCGCAGCGCCATATTCCGGCAGCAAGCGCAGCGAACTGGCCTGAAGAACGGCGGTGGCGTCGTCATAATTGTCGGCGCTTTGCAGCATGTCCGTCATCGCAAAGAGCTCGTCGGTCTGCTCCTTGGCGTTGGTCGCGCCCTCGAGCAAATCGGCGCGGCTGTGCATTTCGCGCCGGCCGTAGAAGGCGATAAAGAGCTCCAGTCCAAAGGCGAGCACGGCGCAGGCGAGCGCACTGCGGCGTGCAATCTCGCTCCAGCCGAAGACCGGAATGGTCGCCAGAATCGCGATAGCGCTGGCCATAAAAACCATTGCCAGCGTCGTGCCGGCACCGATTACCACAAGGTGCTTTCGCCCGTTTGCAGCGCGCCAATCAAAAAATCCGCGTGCCATACGCGTGCCTCTCCCGCCCAGTCCCGAAGGCGCTGTAGTTTATCGTGATTATCAAGCCGTTAAATAGACTTAGGCATCGAATTAATTCTGTATGGA
Source organism: Novosphingobium sp. (assembly GCA_046063225.1). Classification (GTDB taxonomy): domain Bacteria; phylum Pseudomonadota; class Alphaproteobacteria; order Sphingomonadales; family Sphingomonadaceae; genus Novosphingobium. Next base: position 10,049 of record JBJTLW010000193.1, read on the forward strand.
TAAGTAAAACCGGTCAGGCGACCTGAGTTTTAAGATCATCTGGAACCGCTATTTCAATACGATTTCGTCCCCGCTCCTTGGCGAGGTACAGGGCCTCGTCCGCCGCTTTCAGAGCCGCGCGTGGATTGGGGAAGGCGAAAAGGTCTGCCAGACCAGCGGAGAAGCTGACCTGGCCGAACGGCGTATCGTTCGCCCGGTTTACCAGTCGGCGCGTTGCGAGGGTCTCACGCATCGTGTCGAGCGGGGCAAAGGCCTCGCGTGCGGTCTTGCCGCGAAACAGCATGACGAATTCCTCGCCGCCGTGGCGCGCGACATGGCAGCGATCATCGGAAATTTCGGCCAGCGACTGCGCGACCAGTTTGAGCACGCGGTCGCCCGCGTCATGTCCGTGCAGATCGTTGATCGCCTTGAACTTGTCGATGTCGCAAAAGGCCACGCACAACGCTTCGCGCGTCAGCCGCGCCTCGGCGTATTCCTTTTCGAGCAAGCTTTCGAAAGCGCGCCGGTTGGGCAGGCCGGTCAGGTGGTCGTGTTCTGCAGACCGCCGCGCCTCCTCCAGACGCTTTTGCAGGACACGCGTTTCCCGTTCGGACCGCGCCATCTTCTCTTCGATGTCCCGGGTGCGCGAAAGCATGGCATTGGCAACGCTGGCCAGTTCGCTGATCACTTCGCCGGCGCGGTTGAGGTCCTGCAGCTCATCGACATGGGTTTTCAGCGCCGATTGATAGTGGCTGGTTGCCGTTCGCGCGTCGTGCGTTGTCTGCGAAAATTCGGCGACCGATTTTTCCAGCCGTTCGCGCAGGCGCGCAATCGCCTCGGCATCATCGCCGTGCCGGTTGCTGCGCGTATCGAAAATCCATTCGGCATCCAGCGGCTTGCGTTCGCGAAAGCGGCGTTTCACCATCCCGGCGAGGCGCGGGTCTGCGTTGGTCACCAGATCATAGGCAAAGCCAAGGCTTTCCGCATCCACGGCAATGCGGTGATGCAGCAGGAACTGCGCCACATCATCAAGGATCTGGCGGTTGGCCGTGACCCACAGATTCTCCTGTTCCACCGGCGGTGGATCAAACGCCGGATCGGGCGCTTCGTCGGGTGCGTCAACGGATATTCCGAGCCAGTTGCGAACCGATTTTAGGATTGGCGAGGTGTCCATTGACGCGGTGAACGGAGGCACGCGCAGCAAATTAAGGGGTCGATGGAAATTACATTACCGATCGCACAACCTTTTCCTCGGGCCATTCGGTTTCGGACAGGAAGGTCGAATGTTCGCGGCGCAGGTATTCAACCCGGGTCCGGTCGAACACTTCGTTGAACGCCACGCCGACGCGTCCATCGCGCGTCCATCGCACTTCGCCCGTCAGGCTTTCGCCAGATTCGAGACGGATGAGCAATTGCTGGCCAACACCGGGGCAAGGCCCCTTGGGTTCGAGGCAGCAGCCGTAACTGTCGACGTTGATGATCACCACATCGTGATCACCCTGCGCAGCCGTACGATAACGCGCGTGGCAGGTGATCCTGAGCCTCTCTGACCTGCGTACCACTGTTTCCGAAGACGACACCGCGAAGCTCCTGCCCGGATCTCACGATGAAAGCCTTTGGTAAAATTCGCGCTAACAGGTGTAACATGGCGTGCAACGTTTCGCGCCATTGGACACATGACGGCACGCCTGCCGCCGAAACATGGGTGGCAGCACTCTTAGCTCGGCTAAGTGCGGTTATTCTGCAGCGTCAGCGAACGCGCGGGCCGCCGAACGGCAGTGGCGGAGGCGGCCGGCGATGGCCGCGCGGCAATTGCGCCTGATAGGCACGGCCGCAGTGCTCCACGCAATAGGGGAAGCCAGGGTTCACCTTGTCGCCACAGAAATGGAAATCCGGTTCACCCGGATGACCCATCGGCCAGCGGCAGATGCGATCGTTGAGATCGAGAAGGCTGGTCTTGTCCGCCACTTCGGCGCTCGGCTTGGCGGGAACCATGCGGCGCGGGGGTGCCGGCGGGAGCGGTGCCTGCTGATCGCCGGGGCCCTGACGCAGGAAGCCGCCGGGACCAACCGAAACGATGCGCGGCTGCGAAGATGAAGGCGCGGCCGGCGTGGCTGCCTGAGCCGGGGCCGGGGCGGCGGCGCGGGGCGCCGGGGCAGCCGGGCGCGCGGCCGGTTCAGCCGCGGGCTTGGCCGGCTTCGCTTCGGCAACCTTTGCCGGCTTGGGCGCGGGCGCAGCCTTTGCCGCCGGTTCGTCCTTTTCGTTGGCCTTGACCGGGGAAGGGCGCGCCTTCAGACCCAGGCGATGGGCCTTGCCGATCACCGCATTGCGCGAAACGCCGCCCAGTTCGTCTGCGATCTGGCTCGCCGTAGCGCCGCCTTCCCACATCTTGGTCAGTCGTTCGATCCGTTCGTCGGTCCAGCTCATCGCAATTCCTGTTCCTGGCGTGACGCGATGCAATTTCGCGCATCACTTGCCTTAAGTGCGGCCAGCCGATAGTCGCCCGGGCATGGCCGATCAACCTTCATCTGTCTCTGCCGGATCCGGACCTGCAAGCAGCCGCTTCCCGGCCCAGGGCGAACCCCTGATCCACCGCGTCAACAAATTGGGGCTGTGGACCCTCTATATCAAGGAGGTCCGCCGATTTATCAAGGTCCAGACCCAGACAATCTGGGCTCCGGCGATCACGACGCTGCTGCAACTGGTGATTTTTACTGTCGCGCTGGGTCGTGAGGGCCGCGAAGTGCTGGGCGTCTCATTCGCCACATTCGTCGCGCCCGGGCTGATCGTGATGGGCATGATGAACAACGCCTTCGCCAATTCCAGCTTCAATTTCCTGTCGGGTAAGATGCAGGGCACCATCGTCGACTATCTGATGCCGCCGCTGTCCGAAGTGGAACTGATGCTGGCGCTGATTGGCGCGGCGGTGACGCGCGCGGTGCTCGTCGGCCTCGCACTGGCCGGCGCCATGTGGCTATACCCCGGTGTTGACATGGCCGCGCCGCACCCCTGGGCGATCGTCTGGTTCGGCCTGATGGGATCGATGCTGCTCGCTTTCGTCGGGCTGCTGACGTCGATGTGGGCGGAAAAGTTCGATCACAACGCCGCGATCACCAATTTCATCATCATGCCGCTGACCATGCTGTCCGGCACCTTCTACGTCATCGACAATCTGGCCCCGGCGTTTCAAACCATCAGCCGCATGAATCCGATTTTCTACGTGATTTCCGGCTTCCGCTTTGGCTTCCTTGGCCAGAGCGACATCGGCAGCACAAATGCGGCGGTGCTGCACGGCGCCATCGGCCTTGGCCTTCTCAACCTCGTTCTCGGCACGGTCTGCTTCCTGCTGCTCAAGCGCGGCTGGAAGCTGAAGAGCTGATCAGTCCAGGACGGGCGGGGCGCCGGCGCCGGTCAATCGATCGGCACCGCTTTTGAAAAGCTGCAGCCGGGGCGCAGCCATATCGAGCCGCCAAAGCCCGATCCGCCGCTGTCGATCTTCTGCAATTGGTTGTTCGCGGTGACGCGCAGGCTGAGCGTGCCCGAACCGCCGTCCTTCGTGATGTCGGCCCAGGTGCCGGTGACGATGCTGCCCTTGCGGGTTCCACGAAAGACGTTGGTCCAGCTGGCGCCGCCGTCTGCGCTCTTGCCGATCCACCAGACCGTATTGCCGGCCTGACGGAGCTGATAGAGGCCTTGATCGTTGGCCTTGAACGATCCGTCGAGGGTTCCGGACACGGGGCAAGTGGCGGCAAGGGCGCTGGTGGACAGGGAAAAGGCGCAGGGAAGGGCGATCGCCAGCGCAAGGTGCCTCAACGTCACGATCTGCCTCCTTCGCGTCAATGCGTCAGGCTTGCCCGCATGCGGTAGCGGCCTTCCGCGAAATCCTCGAACAATTCGGCAACGGTAGGGTGTTCCACCGGGCCGCCTTCGCTGTCTTCCGTCAGGTTCTGCTGGCTGACATAGGCGATGTAGCTCGAATCGCCGTTCTCTGCGAGCAGGTGGTAGAACGGCTGTTCGCGGCTGGGGCGGATGTCTTGCGGGATTGATTCGTACCATTCCTCGCTGTTGGCGAAGACCGGATCGATATCGAAAACGACGCCGCGGAAGTCGAAAAGGCGGTGGCGCACCACATCGCCGATGGCGAAGCGAGCCCGAGAGCGGCGCGGCGCATCCACCAATTTTCCGGCCTGTGGGGAGTAGAAATGGGCGCGTTCAATGCGGTTCATGGCTCTAATATATTGTTGTGCAGCTGCGAAACAAGCGGATCTCCCCAATCTTCCCCGAAAAACGGTCATAACGGGGCTTGGCAAGCGCCACGCCATCGGCTAACCGCGCCGTTCTTCGACCGGACGGCCCCCGCGCCGCCCGCAGGCGATCTCGCGGAGAGGTGGCAGAGTGGTCGAATGCGCCGCACTCGAAATGCGGTTTACGGGTAACCGTAACGTGGGTTCGAATCCCACCCTCTCCGCCA
>JBJTLW010000029.1:0-4901 GCA_046063225.1 Novosphingobium sp.
TCGACATGGCGCAATTGAAGCAGCGCGGCCCGCAGAACGATATCGAGGCGATGCGCATCGAGATCTTCGACAAGGTCAATGCGCTTGGCATCGGGGCCCAGGGCCTAGGCGGCCTTTCGACCATCCTCGATGTAAAGATCATGGATGCGCCGTGTCATGCAGCGTCGAAGCCGGTGGCGATGATTCCGAATTGCGCTGCCACCCGTCATGCGCATTTCACGCTCGATGGCTAGGTCCCGAGCTTCCTCGAGCGGCCGAACCTGAAGGAGTGTCCCGAAGGCCACTGGGCCCCCGACAAGGCTGCCAAGCGCGTCAACCTTGATGCCCTGACCGCCGAAGAGGTCCGCAGCTGGAAACAGGGCGACCGGCTGCTGCTCAACGGCAAGATGCTGACCGGCCGCGATGCCGCGCACAAGCGCATTCAGGACATGCTGGCCAAGGGTGAAAGCCTGCCGGTCGATTTCAAGGGCCGCGCGATCTATTACGTCGGGCCGGTCGATCCGATCGTCGGCGAAGTCGTCGGCCCGGCAGGCCCGACCACGGCCACGCGCATGGACAAGTTCACCGAAATGATGTGCGAACTTGGCCTGCAGGTGATGATCGGCAAGGCCGAACGCGGGCAGGGCGCCACCGAAGTGATCGCGCGCAGCAAGACGGCTTACCTGATGGCCGTCGGCGGCGCTGCCTATCTCGTCGCGCGGGCCATCCGCGAAGCGAAGGTCGTCGCCTTCGAAGATCTTGGCATGGAAGCGATCTACGAATTCACCGTGGAAGATATGCCGGTGACCGTGGCCGTCGATTCCGAAGGCAACAACGTCCACCAGATCGCCCCGCTGGTGTGGAAGGACAAGATCGCAAAGGAAGGCCTGCTGAAGGTTTGATGGTTTTGGCGTTCGTTCCGGCCGCCTGAGCGACGGGCTGGCATCACCAACCCGATTTCACCTTCGACCAACCGTCCATCGGCCTCGACAAAACGTCTGGCCGCTGGGCGCGGGCGCGCCTATCCCCGATCGGCGCGCATGAATGACACAACCACCCTGCCGCCGCGCGTTCCCGCGCGGCTCGTGCTGGCCTCGATTGCCGGCATGTGGCTCTGTTACCTGCTGGTCACGACGTTGCGCAGCTATCTCGTGGGTCTGGAATACCAGGGACCGCTGTTCTGGCGCCGTCTGGCCGTCACCTTTGCCTCCATGGTGGTAACAGCGGGCATCTGGCCGATCCTGCGCCTGCTCGATGCGCGCAGCCTGTGGGTCAAGGCGCTCACCGTCATCGTTCTCGCCCTGCCGGCCTCGCTGGCCATGGCGAAGATCAACCAGTGGGTCTTTTCCGATATCGAGAACCAGGTGGTCGACAAGATCGGCGAGCGCGAAGGCATTCGCATCCGCCGGGACGAGGCGGGCAATGTCCTCGTCGACGTACCAGGCCAGAAGGCCGTGCCCGAAGTCGATCCGACCGAGGAACCGCCGGTCACCGTGCCCACGCCCGAACCGCATGTCCGCACCATTGCGCAGCAGGAAGCCGACGCCGACAGCCTCGTGACGATCGATCCGGCAACCGCGGCGGAAACGCGCTGGCGCCAGCTGACCGACGTTGCGCTGTCTCGCTACTTCCTCATCATTGCCTGGGCGGCGATCTACCTCGCCCTGCTGATTGCCGAACAGGCGCGCGTCTCCGAACGGCGCGAGGGCGAATACCGGCGCGCGGCAAAGGCGGCGGAGCTGCGCTCGCTGCGCTACCAGATCAATCCGCACTTCCTGTTCAACACGCTCAATTCGTTGTCCTCGCTGGTCATGACCGGCAAGACCGAACTGGCCGAAACCATGATCCAGTCGCTGGCCTCGTTCTATCGCCGGGGCCTGTCGGAAGACCCGACCGGCGATCATCCGCTGTCCGAGGAAATCGAGCTTCAGCGGCTCTATCTCGAGATCGAGGCGGTGCGTTTTCCCGATCGGCTGAAGCTGGAGGTCGACGTGCCGGACGATCTTGGCCGCGTGCCGGTGCCTGGCATGATCCTGCAGCCGCTGGTCGAAAACGCGGTGAAATATGGCGTCGCGCGATCGACCCGGCCGGTCACGCTCACCATTGCGGCGCGTACCGAATTCGGCCGGCTGGTGGTCAGCGTGGCGGACAACGGCCCGGCCATCGTTTCGGAAGAGCACGGCATGGGCATCGGACTTGCCAATGTGCGCGACCGGATCAGGGCGCGCTTCGGTGATAATGCGGGATTTGTCTCAGGCCCGATGCCCGGCGGCTATCGGACCGAATTGAGACTGCCCATGCCGGCGTGACCGGAAAGGCAAGGGGACAGATGGAACAGGCATTGCGCACCCTGATTGTCGATGACGAACCGCTCGCGATTGAGCGGTTGCAGGTGCTTTGCCGCCAGATCGGCGGGCTCGACGTTGTGGGCACCGCAAGCGACGGCGCCAGCGCCCTGCGCGAGGCTGGCGCGCTGTCTCCCGATCTCGTCCTGCTGGACATGACCATGCCCGAACTCGATGGCCTGGGCGTGGCGCGGGCGCTGGCCAAGGCGGCCGAGCCGCCGGCGCTGGTCTTCGTCACCGCGCATGACAGTTTTGCCGTCGAAGCCTTCGATCTCGACGCGGTCGATTACGTTCTGAAGCCGGTCGCGCCAGACAGGCTCGCCCGCGCCATCCAGCGCGCGGTTGCCCGCCGGGGGGAAAAGCGCGGCGATGCGCCGAGCCCGTGGATCGCCGAATTCTGGGTTCCCTATCGCTCCGAACTGCTGCGCGTAGCCGCCGCCGATGTGGACCGCATCGATGCCGAGCGTGACTATGTGCGCCTGCACGTGGGCGATCGCTCGTACCTGCTGCTGCAGACGGTATCGGGGTTGGAAGCGCGGCTGGACCCGGCGATGTTCATCCGCCTCCACCGCTCGACCATTTTGCGGCGCGATCGCATTGTCGGCTTGCGCCACGATGGTCTGGGGGTCTGGTCGGCGGAACTCGCCGATGGCTCGGCCGTGCGGATTGGCCGGACCTATCTGTCCAAGGCCAAGGCCATGGCGGGACGCTGACGGTTCGCTACGTGTGCGGGCATTCGGCACGGCCGCGCCGCATCAAAAAAGTCGCCCGGACCAAGGGGACAATTCGGCCCGGGCGAGTCTGGCTGTTGGCCGGTCTTGCGCGCCGGCGTGACGATCAACCGCCCTTGCCGGTGCGATTCTGCCAAGCTTCGACCTGGGCCAGCACCTGGCGGCGGACGTCCTGTTCGCAGGTGTTGGAACGAAGGCGCGATCCGACCTGGATCGTATCGTCGCAGACGCGGCGGGCAGCGTTGCGGATGCGTCCGTCGAGCGTCGACTGACCGGCCTTCGAATCGAGATCCAGATCGTCGAACTGCACTTTCAGCGCGGCGGATTCACCGGCGAAGGCGGGGGCGAGCGATGCGGTTATGGCGGTGATGGCCAGGGCTGAGGCGATGAAGCGTGTCATGGTCGTTTCCTTGGTTTCCACGCGGCGGGGGGCGTCCGCGCCATTCCGAGGTAGGCCGCGGAGGGGAAAAGTGCAGGCGAAGGTCGACCGGCGCGCTCGCGGCGCCGACCAGAGGTGTATTACATCGATAAAACGCCTACCGTGACCGACGAACGCACCGGCGCGCTGGCAATCCGGGTCGATAGCGCCTAACCTGCTGCCAGATGGCGCTTCTCATCGTATTCCTTCTCGGCATAGCCAACTTCGCAATGCACAAGGCGGTGCTGGAAAGCGGCCATCCCATGCTGGCGCAGCTGCCGTCGATCTTCCGCAGCCCGGGCGGCAAGCTCAGCCTTGTGGTCGAATTCATGATGCTGCTTGGCACCATGCTGGTGGTGGCCAGCGGATCGACGATCTGGGTCGGGGGCTATGGCCTCTATTCGGCGATGAACGGTTTGTCGGCCTGGCTGATCCTGACGCACCGCATATGATCGGGCTTGCCAAGGCGGGCGGCCTGCAGGCATGCGGCTGACATGACCACCCCGCGCCTTCTGTTTCATGTCAGCGATCTGCACTTCGGGCACGAAGACCGCGAGGCGCTGGACTGGTTCGCCGCCGAAATTGCTTCGGCCCGGCCCGATGCGGTGATCTGCACCGGCGATCTCACCATGCGGGGCACGGCCAGGGAATTTGCCGCCGCGCGCGAATGGCTGGCTGCGCTCGACGTGCCGGTGATGATCGAGCCGGGCAACCACGACGTGCCCTATTACTATAACCCCATCGCGCGACTGTTCTGGCCCTATCGCCATTACGACGCGTTGCGCGCCGCGCTGTCGCGCGACATTTCGCTGCCCGAAGTCGAAGTGGTGTCGCTGCGCACCATTGCCCGCGCGCAGTTCCGGTTCAACCAGTCAAAGGGCAGGGTAAAGGCGGCCGCGCTCGATCGCACCCTTGCCCGCTTGGCGAGCCATGCGGAAAAGCCCTTGCGACTGGTCGCCTGCCATCATCCCCTGATCGAAGCGGATACGCAGGCCACAGCATCGACGCACGGCGGCCGGCAGGCGTTGGCGGCGCTGGCGCGGGCAGGGGCCGACGCGGTTCTGTCCGGCCACGTCCACGATGCCTTTGACACGACGATCGACATAGAGGGCTGCCCGATCCGCATGATCGGCGCCGGGACGCTTTCGCAGCGGCTGCGCAGTTCGCCGCCCAGCTATAACCGTCTGATGTGGTCAGCCGAAAGCGGGCTAGAGGTGAAGGCCTGCCTGCTCGCCCGTTGAGTGTAGGGCGCTCCAAATGAAAACGCCCGGCACGGGGCCGGGCGTCTCCTGATAGCGCGAAGGCTGAAAGATCAGCGCTTCGAGAACTGGAAGCTGCGGCGTGCCTTGGCGCGGCCGTACTTCTTGCGTTCGACGACGCGCGGGTCGCGGGTGAGGAAGCCAGCGGCCTTCACCGCGCTGCGCAGCG
>JBJTLW010000030.1:0-15199 GCA_046063225.1 Novosphingobium sp.
GACAACGAAGCACTTGCTCTCGCAGCGTAATTCTAGGGGCTAACGCCCTGAAGTTACAAAGTTAGAACGCGGTTGGACCCACCGGGCAACAGAAGCGGATTCCAGCGGCCCGGGGTGGGCCGGGCAACAGAACCACCCCACCGATTTCTCAGACATCACCGCCCGGAGCCACCCAAAGCGCGAGACTCGTGGGCCGGGCAACAGAACCACCTTACCGTTTACGCGATTGCGTGGTCCTCAATCTGCTTGAGCGGCCGCTTCGCGCGCGGCGTGTTCGAACTTCAGGCAATCGAGGATCTTGGCGCCGGCCATGAAAACCGCGCCCGAGCAGGCGAGGTACAGCAGCTTACCGCCAAAGCCCGGAAACTGGTCAAGGTAATGGAGCCCGCGCGAGCTGGCGCCCAGGGCAAGGGCATAGATAATCAGGAACGCTTCAACCCGGGTCTTGATCACGAATAGCCGGGCAACCTTGCGATACATCTGGCATCCTTCCTTTGCTGCAGGATACACAGCAACCATCGTGCCAATCGCAGATTTCGGCGCATCGTACTGGTTAAGATATCCTTACGTGTAAATCTTACCGACAGGGTAAGGGTTAGGCCAGCATTTCCAGTCCAACGGCGCCAAGAAGCGCATGGCGCGCGTCGATGACCTGGCGGGCAAGCGTTGCCGAAGATAGGTCGTCAATGGCGATGGCTTCGGGCCAATGGGCGGATACGACCTGCTCGATCCGGTCGATTTTCGCCTCATCGAGCAGGAACCGCGGATCGACGGTGGCCGGATCGGCGACCACGCGCAGCCGCAGGCAGGCCGGCCCGCCGCCGTTCGACATCGATTGGCGCACGTCGACCGGAAGGATCGTGCGGATTGGCCCGTTCGATTCGACGAGGCGCTTGAGATAGGCCCCGGTTGCTGCGTTTTCAGTCGCTTCCATCGGCACGACCAGCCCCATGCCGCCAGACGGCAGCGTGAGCAATTGCGCGTTGAACAGATAGGATGACACGGCATCGGCAAGGCTGACCTCGCTCGCCGGGACGATGACGAACTCCGCTTCGGGCAGGCGATCGGCAATGGCGCGATAGGTTGCGGCGGGTTCGGCAAAGGCAAGTTCGTGGCAGAACAGCACGCGTTCGTTCGCCACCGCGACAACATCGTTGTGGAAGGCGCCGGCATCGATGGCATCGGGGTTCTGTTCGACGAACAGCACCCGGTCCGTGTGCAGGCCGTGGCCGCGCGCGACGGCCCGGCTGGCCTGTTCGTGTTGCCGTGCCGGAAAGCGTCCGCCCGTCCGGCCATAGACGAAGATTTCAAGGCCCGGCGCGTCATGGCCAAGGCCCATGCGCATGTGGTTGGCCGCGCCTTCATCGCCGAAGCTGGGCGGTACGGGGCCGTGCAGGGTGAAATGGTCCTTGCTGGCGAAGGCCACGGCAAGCTGGCGCAAGGTATCGGGCCATTCCTGCGCGCGGTGCGGCATGGTGACGAGATTCGCCGGGGTCAGATGGCACCGTCCGTCCGCGCAATCCGGCGCGGGAGAGACGGTGGCGGCGTTGGCCGTCCACATCGAACTCGCCGACCAGGCCATGGCGTTCAGCGTCGGGTCCGTATCCGGCCGGGCGTTGAGCGCCGACAGGTACGAAAGGTTGGGCCGGGGCAGGGGGAACAACAGGCCCTGCGGCAGGCCAAGCGACAGATTGTGCCGCATCTTCGCCAGCCCCTGAAGGGCCGCGGCCCTTGGGTGGGAAACCTGCCCGGCGTGCGCCGTCGCGGCAAGGTTGCCGAAGCTCAGCCCCGCGTAGTTGTGGCTTGGGCCGATAAGGCCGTCGAAATTGATCTCTACCAGCGCCATCGCATCACCACCGGGCTACATGAACAACCGCCGAACCTTCGGCCACGCCAAGGACCTGCGCACAGGCCGGGTCGATCGCCACGCCGCCGTCGCGTTCTTGCACCCAGCCATAGGCGGTGCGGAAGGTTTCGAGCGTTCCGGTGGAGACGAGGCGCTTTTCGCCCGTCTTGTGCTCGCCAAGCTCGGGATCGAGCGCGACGATGCGCGCATCCTTGGCCTCGCGGATCGATCGGATCTGGTCGGTCCGCACGGTCATCGTCGGGCCGCCATCAAAGATGTCGATATAGCTTTCCCAGGCAAACCCCTCGTCCTCCAGCATCCGCATGGCGGCCCGGCCTGATGGGTGAGGTACGCCGATCACCGAACGGGCATGGTCGGACAGCATGGCGATATAGACCGGGTGCTTGGGCATCAGGTCGGCGATGAACTGGTTGCCGTGTTTCGCGTTGAATTCGTCGGCATCCTGGAAGTTCATGCCAAAGAAGCGTCCGGCCACGCCGTCCCAGAAGGGCGAACCGCCCGCTTCGTCGATCACGCCGCGCAGTTCCGCCAGCGTCCGGTCGGCAAACCGGGCGCGGTGCGCGCGCATGAACAGATAGCGGCTGCGTGCGATCAGCATGCCAAGGCCGCCCGCGCGTTCGCCGGGATGCAGGAACAGGCCGCCGACTTCGCTCGCGCCTTCGAGATCGGTGGAGAGGTTGAGGATGTCGGCGCGGAAGGTGCGGCCCAGCTCCTCGCTATGCTGCGTCAGCGCGCCGATGCGATAGGAATAGAACGGCCACTTGAGCCCGACGGCGGAAAAGATCTGGCAGGTTCCCCGCACTTCGCCGGTTTCCACGTTTTCCAGCACGAAGACGAACAGATCGTCCGCCACGTCCTCGCCCTGGCGGGCAAAGGCGGCGGCGGAACGTTCCAGCTTTGCCGACAGGGCCTTGCGATCGGGCGGCAGGTTGGTGAAGCCGCCGCCGGTGCGTTTGGCCATCTCGTACAGGTGCTGGAGATCGCCCGCATTGGCGGCGCGGATAACGAAACTCATGCCAGGGCTCCATCGGCTAGGCGGGACAGGACAAGGGCGGACAACGCGGCGCGTTCGGCCAGGCTGGAAACGATCAGGAATTCGTCCGGGGAATGGATAGCGCCCCCGCGCACACCCAGCGTGTCGACCACCGGCACACCGCAGGCGGCGATGTTGTTGCCATCGCAGACGCCGCCCGACCGTTGCCAGCGAATGTCCTGCCCCAGATCGGCGCCGCAGGCGCGGACGAGTTCGAACAGGCGCCGCGCCGCGTCATCCATCGGCTTTGGCGGGCGGCCAAGGCCACCGTGGCTGTGGATCGCCACGTCATGCGTCTGCGCGATGCGCGCGAGGAGGTCTGCCAGCGCGCCGTCAAAAGCGGCGGCGGTTTCAATGTCCTGCGGGCGCGTGTTGAACCGGACGATGGCGAGATCGGGCACGACATTCGTTGCGCTGCCGCCCTCGATCCGGGCAGGGTTGATCGACATGGCAGGGCTTTCCAGCGCCTTCAGGGCCAGCACCAGATCGGCCGCCGCGACAATGGCGTTGCGCCCATCCTGCGGATTGCGGCCCGCGTGGGCTGACTTGCCGTGAATGATGACGCTGTAATTGCCGCTTCCGGCGCGTTCACCCGCCAGCGTGCCATCGGGCAGTGCCGCCGGTTCAAAAGTGAGCGCGGCGATCTTGCCGGCGGCGAGTTCGGCGATGAGTGCAGCGGAAGATGGGCTGCCAACCTCCTCGTCGGCATTGATCAGCACGTCATAGCCCAGTTGCGTGGCACCGGGCCGCGTCTCGAACGCTGTTAGTGCGGCCAGCATCACGGCAATACCGCCCTTCATGTCGGCAACCCCGGGACCGTTCAGCGTATCGCCGTCCAGCCAGCGCACCGATTGGAAGGCATGATCCGCAGCGAACACCGTGTCCATGTGGCCGGTAAGAAGGATGCGCCGGTTGGCCTGCGGGCGAACGGAGAGGACGAGGTGTTGGCCGAAGCTCTGTTCGCGTTCGATCCCATCGGCGCCAACCGTGGTAACGCGGGTGCCATCGGCGCGCCGCACCGTGCCGGGCAGGTCTGCCAGTGCCGGCTCCAGCCGATCCGCCATGGTCGCAAGGCCGGAAAGATTCGCCGTCCCGGTGTTGACCGCGCACCAATCGAGCACGCGCTCCAGCATCGGGGCGGGGTCGATCGTGGCGATCATGCGCGATTCAGGGGCGGAAAGATGTTGCATCTGAAACGACCTTAGCCGTTTGCGGGCGGGGGTCAAAATTCGCCGCGCATTTGGCAGGCGAATACGCACAGGCTTTTGCGAAGCGCCGTGCGTTTCGGGCCTAACTCAGTGCGCGGGCAATGGCGACGAATTCATCGACCGAAAGCGTTTCGGCGCGGCGCTGCGGGTCGATACCCAGCGCCTCCAGCGTGCCGAGCGCGCCGGGCACACCTTTCAAACTCTGGCGCAGCATCTTGCGCCGCTGGCCGAAGGCGGCTTCGGTGACCCGTTCCAGCACGCGGGCGGAAACGCCTTCGGGCATGGCGGTCGGTTCGACATGGACGATGGCTGACATCACCTTGGGCGGCGGGGTGAAGGCGCTGCGGTGCACTTTCATGGCGATGCGTGCGCGGGCGCGCCACTGCGCCAGAACGGCAAGGCGACCGAAGGCCGAACTGTCCGGCTCGGCGACGATGCGCTGGGCAACCTCCTGCTGGAACATCAGCGTCAGCGAGGTCCAGCGCGGCGGCCAGGCCTCGCCCGAGAGCCAGCCGACGAACAGCGCGGTGCCGACATTGTAGGGCAGGTTCGCGACCACGTGGTAGGGGCCGTCGATGCCGTGATCGACCCTGGTCGCATCGCCTTCGATTACGCGCAGCTTGCCCGGAAAGGCCTCGGCCAGTTCGGCAAGGGCAGGCAGGCAGCGGCGATCCATTTCGATCGCCGTCACATTTGCCCCGGCGCGCAGCAGCGCGCGCGTGAGGCCGCCAGGGCCAGGGCCGACTTCAAGGACGTTCTGGCCCTCAAGCTTGCCGGGGATGGCGGCAATGCGGCTCAGCAGTTGCTCGTCGAACAGGAAGTTCTGCCCCAGCGCCTTGGACGCGGTAAGGCCGTGGCGGGCGATGACATCGCGCAGCGGGGGCAGGGTCATGCCGCGGCCCTTCGCGCGGCGACTTCGCCCGCCATGCGGATCGCGGCGATCATCGCGCCGGGATCGGCAATGCCCTTGCCAGCGATGGAGAAGGCCGTGCCATGATCGGGCGAGGTCCGCACGATGGGCAGGCCGAGCGTGACGTTCACGCCCTCGTCGAAGTCGAGCGCCTTAATCGGGATCAGCGCCTGATCGTGGTACATGCACAGCGCGACATCATAGGTGCTGCGCGCGCGCGGGGTGAACAGCGCGTCGGCGGGATGCGGGCCGGTTACGTCGAGGCCCGAGGCACAAAGCTCGGCAATGGCGGGGGCAACAATGTCTGCGTCCTCGTGGCCCATCCGGCCGTCCTCGCCAGCGTGCGGGTTCAGCGCGGCGATGGCGATGCGCGGGCGCTCAATGCCGAAATCGCGCGTCAGGGCTTGGGCTACGATCCGCGCCTTGCTGACGATGATGGCCGTGCTCACCAGCCGGGGCACGTCGGACAAGGCGACGTGGATGGTCAGCGGCACGGTGCGCAGGTTCGGCCCGGCGAGCATCATGACCGCATCGTCCGGCGCGATGCCGCAGTGGGCGGCGACGAATTCGGTCTGGCCGGGGTGCGTAAAGCCGACTTCGGCCAGTTTCGACTTGGCTATCGGTGCGGTGACGAGACCGCCGGCGAAGCCTTCCGCCACCATCCGGGTTGCGTCCCTGAGCGAGGACAGCGCGAGGGTTGCGCCGGCGCGATCCGGGGCGCCGGGGGTGTAGGGCGTCGGGTCGAGGCCAATGACAGGCAAGGCTTCACCGAACATCCGCGCCGCATCGCGGGGATCCTGGATCAGTCCGGCGCAGATGGAGATTCCCCGCGATTCCGCCGCTGCAGTGAGCAGGTTGAAGCCGCCGACGACGAAGAACGGCGGCAGGCCCAGCTCATCACGCCGGGCCCAGGCCTCGGCGATCAGCTCGGGGCCGACTCCCGCCGGATCGCCCAAGGAAATGGCAAGGGGCGAAGCGGCAGGAGCCGGCATCATTGCATCAATTGTATTCGATCACCGCGTCGCGGCGCAGGTCGCGCAGGAAGGCCTGAGCGCGCTTGTTGACGCGGTCATCTTCCATCTGCGACATGATTTCTTCGAACTTCGGGCCGGAATCGACCTGCGGATCGTCGCGGCCGCACAGCATCAGCATGCGCACGCCTTCCTGGATCGAACCGAACGGAGGCGAGGTTTCGCCCAGCGACAGCTTCAGCAGAGCATCCTGCAGCGGTCCGGGGAGGTCGCGCGCCTTGACCTGATCGTTTTCGACCACCGAGGCGCCGATCGACTTGGCGACTTCGTTGACGTTGCCGCAGCCCTTGGCCGAACGGATTGCCGTGGCAAATTCGCTCGCCTTCTTGGTCGCGTCCGCATCGCTGGTGCCGGCCGGGAAATCGATCGAGATCTGCTTGAGCGACAGCAGCGCGTCGCGCGGATCGGCGGTGAGGACGGCGCGCTTGTCAATCAGGACCACGATGGAGAAACCGCCGGGCATCTGCACCGGGCCGACCAGCTGGCCGGGTTGCAGGCCCTGCGTTGCCGATGCGAGTTCGGTGGGCAGCTGGGCGAGACGGATCCACCCGAGATCGCCGCCGACGCTCTTGGTCGAGGCTTCGGAATAGGTCCGCGCCATGGCCGAGAAGCTGGCGCCCTGCTTGATCTGGTCGACGATCTTCTTGGCGTTCTCGTACACCGCGGCCTGGGTTTCCTGCGTGGCTGCGAGATAGATTTCACCGATGTGGTATTCTTCGGTCCCCTTGGCCGCCTTCAGGCGCTCCATGGTTTCCTTCACCTCTTCCTCCGACACGTTGACGAAGGGGTGGACGTTGCGGCGCAGCAGGTTGTTCCACGCAAGTTCGCCGCGAATCTGGCGCTTCAGCGAAGCGACTGACGATCCGATGCGCGTCAGATAGGAATCCATCGCCTTCGGGTTCTGCGGGAAGTTCTGCTGCGCAAGGCGCGCATAGGACTGATCGACTTCGGAATCCTTGATCTCCAGCTCCTGAAGCTTGGCTTCCTGGATCTGCAGCGTTTCGTCGATCAGGTTGCGCAGGATCTGCAGGCGCAGGCGCTCAAGCTCTTCTGGCTGGATCTTGCCCTGGTTGGCCGCGACGACGAGCGCGACGCGCTGATCGACATCGGTGCCGGTGATGATGTCACCGTTGACGATAGCCGTGGCGCGGCGGTTGTTCGGATCGTTCTTGCCGAAGATCGTGACGTTTTCCGGCACGGTAATCGAACCGCGCGGCGCGGCGTCGCCAGCGTCCTGAGCCAATACGCCGACTCCGGCGGTGGCAAGGGAAATGGCAAGAACTGAACGCCCAATGCGGGCAATGCGAGAAACTGGTGTCACTTATTCAATTCCCGTATGCGGCAGGCATGGAATGCCCCGTGTTGCCCGCGCTCCTGCAATCTTGCGGCTGAACCTTAGCTGAGCATTTCGCAAGGCGCGATAGCGGCTTTGCACGCCTGTGGAAACTCCTGACTGGCGTGCGATCAGCGAAGCCCCAGATTGCGGAGCGCGAAGTAGATCTGGAAGGTGTTGCCGCGCCGTGCGTCACCCGTCGCCACGAAGTCTCGCCGCCAGGTGAGCGCAAGCTCAAGACAGTCGTCTTCATAGGCCACGCCAAGACGCGTGCGCAGCGGCTGCCAGCCGTCGGACGTGTTGAGTGGATCCTCGTTCTGGTCGGTCAGGTTGACCACGCCGGACCCGAAGATCGACCAGTGCTTGCCGACCGCGGCGCGCGCGGAGAAGCGCAGTTCCTCGCGGTCCTGCAAGTCTTCCACCGTCGTGATGTCACGGTTGAGCCGCAGGTAGCCGACTTCCGCGTAGGTCCGGCTGCTGCCGACGGTGGCGTCAAATTCGTTGCGGCGGATGGCCAGGCTGTCCTTGTCGAGCCGGAAGCGATGGGTCAGCTTCACGAAGTCGCGGAAGCGCACTTCGGTGCGCCCGACGATATCGGACGCGCGGTTCGAAAGCCCGGTGCCGTCCGGGAACAGGGTCGGCTTGCTCGTCAGGCGATAGGACTGGCCAACGGTGGAGTTGATCCGCCAGCCCGGCGCCTGCCAGTTCCAGTCGACACCATAGGTAAAGCGGACGCCGTCCTCGATTCGGTCATAGCCGGGAAAACGGTTGAGCGCGAAGAGGTTGGAATCCTCCAGGTCGATCGCGCGGGCGTCTTCGTTGGGAACCGCGAGGTTGCGGATCGTCGGGCTGGCGACGATCTGGAAGCGCGGGGTCAGCACCTGCGTGCCGTTCATGAACTTGCCGACCAGCGGCCATTTCACGTCGATTGCCGCCGTCGCCACGCCGCGCGCCTGCCATCCGGGATTGCCGCGATAGCTTGCCGTGGTGGTGAGAAGGTTGTCGGACGAATGATAGACGTCGCCGCGAACCAGACCCGTCAGGGTGATCAGCTGGCCCATGCCGGTCATGCGCGTCAGGTCCCACTTGGCGCCAGCAAAGGCACGCTGCGTTTCCTGTCCGCTGGACCGGGTGATGGCGAGTGAATTGACCTGCAGCTCAACCTTGCCGCCGATCACGTTCTGGATGCGTCGGCGATAGTCGATGACGGGGAAGGCCACGGGCACGAGGCCCTGCTTTTCGCCCACGCGCAGCGTCTGCGTCGCCCAGCCGGCGATCGACAGGTAGCTGTTGAGATCGATGCGCTCCGCCTCGATGGTTGAGCGCAGGCGATCGTCGCGGCTTATGTCGTAGCGGCGCAGGAAGGTGCGGTCGCTGGCGACGCGCACCGATGACGTCACGCTCCAGTGCGGGTCGAACTGGAAGCGGCCGTTGGCGGCCAGGTAGCCGCGAAAATCGGTCTTGCTGGTGCCCGGCGTGCCGAGCGGGATCAGCGAGCTGCGCGTGACATAGCCGGTGATCTGGAAGGCGCCGGTATCGGTCAGCTGGCGATACTGCGCCGACAGCATGGGCGCGGCCTCGGTAAAGACATGACCCTTGATCTGCACGTCGCGGTTGTCGGACAGGCGGTGGTAATAGCCTTCGCTGATTTCGATGCCGTTCGATGCGGACAGGCGAACGTCCGGGATCAGCAGGCCGGAAATGGCCCGGCCATCGGTAGCCAGCATCAGGCCCGGCAGCGGCATCAGCGAAATGCCGAACAGTTCGATGCGCGCGCCGCGGAATTTCAGGTTCTTGCGATTGGGGTCATAGGTGACCTCCGCCGCGTTGACCCGCCAGGTCGGCTTCTTCGGGCAGCCCTGATCGTCCTCGACCGCGCAGCCGGTATAGGATGCCATGGTCAGGATGATGTTGCCGTTGGCATCCCGGCGGCCAACCTGCGCGGCCACGCGCCCGCCTTCGCGCAGGGCGATCAGCAGGTTTTCCATGGCGCCGGCCTTCAGCTCGTCGGTCAGCTCGACACGGTCGGTGAACAGCTGGTTGCCGTCCTTGTCGACAAGGCGGATGTTGCCGGTGGCGACGATTTCGCCGGTCTTCTGGTTCCACGTCACCGTATCGGCGCGGACGGACTGGCCATCGCGGCGCAGCACGACATCGCCGGATGCGGTTACGGTGCCGTTATCATACCCGTATTCGACGCGGTCCGCCTCGAAGCCGATGGGGGCGTTGGAATCCGCCACGCCGGAAAAGGGCAGGGCGGCGGGTTCCGACGTCGGATTGACCGCCTGTTCGATCGGACGCGCCGAATCATCAGTGGACTGCGCGTGAACCGACGAGGCGAACAACGCGATCGCCAGCGACGCTGCCCCCGCAATCCAGCGGTGCAGTCCGGGTCTGTTTCGTCTTTGCACGAGCTGCGGCACCAGGAGCATGGCTTGCCTATCGCACCGCCCGCGCTTAACTGCAATCCGCCATGACGGTGGAATTGTCCGGTCCACCGCAATCGCTTTTCCTCGGAGTTTCCATGAAGATCAGTTTTGCCGCCGCCAGCCCTGCACAAGCGAGTGTCATCGCGCGCCTCGTCAATCAGGATTCCCTGCCCGCCGATCTTGACCCGGTGGTTTCCGCCGGGGCCACGGCCTCGCGCTTTGCCGGAAAGTCGGGCCAGCTCCACGAAGGCTTCGCAAAGGTGGGTGATGCGGTGGTGCGCGTGGTCCTGCTGGGCATCGGCAAGGCGGGTGACAGCGATCGTGCCGCGAGCCTTGAAAAGGCCGGGGCGGCGCTGACGGCCAAGCTGCTTACTTCGGGCGTGGCATCGGTTGCGGTCGATATGACCGGCGCCGGTCTCGCTGCCAGCGATGCCGCGGCTTTTGCCTTGGGCGCACGCCTGCGCGCCTGGCGCCACGACGGCTATCGCACCACGCTTAAGGACGATCAGAAGCCGTCGCTGGCCGAACTGGTCATCGTTGGCGCGCCCGAAGGCGCAGAGGCGGCCTGGTCGGTCGAATCCGCGATTGCCGAAGGCGTCGAATTCACGCGCCAGCTGGTCACCGAACCGGGCAACGTCATCTATCCCGAAACCTTCGTCGAACGCTGCCAGAAGCGGTTCGAGGGGACGGGGCTCAAGATATCCGTGCTCGACGATGCCGAAATGAAGGCTCTGGGCATGGGCGCACTGATTGGCGTGGCGCAGGGCTCGGTCCGTCCGGCGCGCCTGCTCGTCATCGAATGGGCGAACGGCGGCGATGCGAAGAAGACGGCTTTCGTCGGCAAGGGCGTCACCTTCGATACCGGCGGCATCAGCCTGAAGCCGGGTGCCGGCATGGAAGACATGAAGTGGGACATGGGCGGCGCCGGAGCGGTGGCCGGGGCCATGCTCGCGATCGCTCTGCGCAAGGCGAAGGCAAACATCGTTGCGGTTTGCGGCCTTGTCGAGAACATGCCTGACGGCAACGCCCAGCGCCCGGGTGACGTGGTCACCACCATGTCCGGCCAGACGGTGGAAGTGATCAATACCGACGCCGAAGGCCGCCTGGTGTTGTGCGATGCGCTGACCTGGGTGCAGAAGAACCACAACCCCGCGACCATCGTTGATCTGGCAACGCTGACCGGCGCGATCATTGCGACGCTGGGCAACGAATACGCCGGTATCTTCACCAATGACGATGCGCTGGCGGACAAGCTCTCCAAGGCCGGCAACGGCGTTGGCGAACGGCTGTGGCGCCTGCCGATGGGACCGGCCTATGACAAGATGATCGACAGCCCGATTGCCGACATGAAGAACATGGGCAGCAAGTACGCCGGCTCGATCACGGCGGCGCAGTTCCTGCTGCGCTTCGTGGAAAAGGGCACGCCCTGGGCGCACCTCGACATTGCGGGCATGGTCTGGGCCGACAAGCCTGGCGCCACCTGGGACAAGGGCGCCACCGGCTATGGCGTGCGCCTGCTCGATCGCTTCGTGCGGGACAGTCTTGAGGCCTGATGCGCGTTGATTTCTATCACCTGACGCAAAGCCCGGTCGAAGAGGCCGTGGCGCAGATCGCCCAGAAGGCGCTGTCCGGGGGGCAGCGCATGCTGGTCGTGGCGGAAGGGGAAGGGCGGCTTGAAGCGATCAGCAAATCGCTCTGGTCGCGCAACGGGACGTTCCTGGCAAACGGAAGGGCTGGTGGCGATCACGACGCGCGCCAGCCGATTCTGCTGTCCGATAGCCTCGATGCGGCGAACGGCGCGCAAATCCTCGCCCTTGCCGACGGGCAATGGCGTGAGAGCGAGGGCTTTGCGCGGGTGCTGTTCTTTTTTGATGGCAGCACCATCGAGCCGGCGCGGGCGCGCTGGCGCGACATCAAGAGCCGCGACGGCGTGGAATGCAAATACAACAAGCAGGAAGGCGGCCGCTGGATTGAGGCTGGCTGATCGTTCGCCTTGCAGCGCAACATTTTCCCGGCTAGGGGCGCGCCCATCTTTCCAAAACCATAACCTTCGCAAGGAACAAGACCATGGCGGTTACCCGCACCTTTTCGATCATCAAGCCCGACGCCACCCGTCGCAACCTGACCGGCGCCGTCACCAAGATGCTGGAAGAAGCCGGCCTGCGCGTCGTTGCTTCCAAGCGCATCCATATGACCAAGGAGCAGGCCGAAGGCTTTTATGCCGTGCACAAGGAACGCCCCTTCTTCGGCGAACTGTGCGAATTCATGATGAGCGAACCGGTTGTCGTCCAGGTTCTCGAAGGTGAAGACGCCGTGACGCGCAACCGTGACATCATGGGCGCCACCAACCCGGCCGATGCCGCCGAAGGCACCATCCGCAAGACCCACGCCCTGTCGATCGGTGAAAACACCGTCCACGGTTCGGACTCGGACGAAAACGCGGCCATCGAAATCGCGTTCTTCTTCAAGCCGGAAGAAATCGTCGGCTGATCTGCACCAGAGCAGAACCGAAGAATTGCAAGGGCCGCCTACCAGTGGCGGCCCTTCTTTTTTGCGCGGTTTGATTCGGAACAATGCCGGCAGGGCTGGCGAATCCTATCAATGGCGGACCAACCGACGCGAAAGGATCGCCGATGTCGAATACCCCCCACGAACTTGCCGACATGTTCCCCGATGACCATGCCGCGCTGCACGACCTGAAGCTGAACAACGCCCACTTCGTGACGCTGGCAGACCGCTATCACGCGGTGAACGGGGAAATTCACCGGATCGAGGCCGGGATCGAAACCCCTTCGGACGACTACGCCGAAACGCTCAAGAAGCAGCGCCTTTCGCTGATCGATGAAATTTCGCAGCTGGTTTCCGCCGTCAAGGCCTGATCCTTGAGGGAATGGGCGCTTGCCGAGGCCGCCGGAGCGATCCGGCGGCCCTTTTCGTTTCGGGCGGCGGCGGCTATCCTGCCGGCAAAGGAGATCCGCGATGCAGGGCATGGGCGAAACGGGCGAGGCTTGCCCGTTCGAATTCAATTTCGATGAAACAACGTTCAAGCCGGGCGATGTCGTCAGCTATCGCGTAACCGGCAGCCTCGATGGCTTTCCCTTCGTCGGCACGCTGGTTGAAGTCCATGATGATCATGTGATCATCGCCGGAGACCCGACAAAGCCGGACGTCCGCTATCGCGGCACGCGTGAAAGCCGGCCGGTGGTGGACGAGAGCGAGATTCAGTAGGTCAGAACTGGTCGGCGACGCCCAGCAGGCTCGTCAGCTTCTTGGGCGCGACGGCACGCCAGCTGCGCGCCAGCCAGTCGCCAAGACCGTCCCAGTCGTTGTCGCCAAGGTCCAGACGCATGGCGATCCAGTCGTTGCCGAAATAGGCGGGGCGGTAATAGCGCGCCTCGTCCATTTCGATCAGCTGCTGCTGCTCTTCCAGCCCGCTGATCTTGACCAGCAGCGCCAGCTTGCCGTCGCCGTGATGGTCGCGGCTGATATAGGCGAATTTCTTCCCCTTGATCACGCCGAAGCACGGCATGCCGTGGCTGACAACCTCGTCGGACTCGGGCAGGGCGAGTGCCAGTTCGCGCACCTTCTGCACCACGCGTTCGGGCGAACGCGCCTCGCTCACCAGCTGCGCAAGGCAGCGGGAATAGAGTTGATGCTCGGCAATGAGCACGCGGGCGGCAAGCGTGTCGCCCGTATCGCCCGGCATGATCGCCACCGCCGTCTGCCCCAGCATCGGCCCGTCATCGAGCTCCGCGGTGACAAGGTGGACAGTGCAGCCGCCGTGGCTGTCGCCCGCTTCCAGCGCGCGGTCGTGGGTGTGCAGGCCGGGATATTTGGGCAGCAGCGAGGGATGGATATTGAGCATCCGACCTTCCCAGCCGCCCACGAATTCCGGCGTCAGGATGCGCATATAGCCGGCCAGTGCGACAAATTCTGCGCCGCTCGCCCGGATGGCCTGATCCATCGCCTGATCGTGATCGGCGCGGGCCATGCCCTTGTGCGAAAGCGCGAAGGTCTTCACGCCTTCCGCCGCGGCCAGCGCCAGACCTTTCGCCTGCGGATCGTTCGCGGCGACGAGCACGATTTCATACGGGCAGTCGTCAGCGCGGCTGGCGTAGAGCAGGGCCGCCATATTGGTGCCGCTGCCCGAAATCAGCACGGCAACCTTCGCCCGATCAGGCAAGGTGCGTCGCTTCCCAGGTGGCGCGCGCGCTCCAGGTTTCCTCGCTGCCCTGAACCGTGCAGCCGCGCGCTCCCGCCTCGATGGCGCCGATGACGAACACCTGTTCGCCCGCCGCTTCGAGATCGGCCTTGAGCCCGGCTGCTTCGTCCGCCGCGACCGCCAGCACCATGCCGACGCCGCAATTGAAGGTGCGCGCCATTTCTTCCGGCTCGATGTTCCCCTGCGCCTGAAGGAACGCCATCAGGCGCGGCTGTTCCCAGGCTCCGGCGTCGATTCGCGCGTGCAGGCCTTCAGGCAGTACGCGCGGCACGTTTTCGAGCAGTCCGCCGCCGGTGATGTGTGCCAGCGCGTGGACGCGGCCCTGGCGGATCACGGGCAGCAGGCTTTTCACATAGATGCGCGTCGGCTCGATCAGATGATCGATCAGCAGCCGGTCGGCGTCGAACAGCGCCGGTCTATCGAGCTTCCAGCCCTTGTCGGCGGCAAGGCGGCGCACGAGCGAATAGCCGTTGGAGTGAACGCCCGAACTGGCAAGGCCCAGCAGGACATCGCCTTCGGCCACAGCGCTGCCGGTCAGCTGTTCGCCGCGTTCCACCGCGCCGACGCAGAAGCCGGCCAGATCGTAGTCGCCAGCCGCGTACATGCCCGGCATTTCCGCCGTTTCGCCGCCGATCAGCGCGCATCCAGCCAGCTTGCAGCCTTGCGCAATTCCGGCGACCACGCGTTCGGCGACGCCATTGTCGAGCTTGCCCGTGGCGAAATAGTCGAGGAACAGAAGCGGCTCTGCCCCCTGAACGATCAGATCGTTCACGCACATGGCGACAAGGTCGATACCGATATTGTCGTGACGATCATGGTCGATCGCCAGCTTTACCTTTGTGCCAACCCCATCGTTCGCGGCGACAAGCAGCGGGTCCTTGTAGCCCGCAGCCTTGAGATCGAAGAATCCGCCGAAACCGCCAAGTTCGGCGTCGGCGCCCGGGCGCGCGGTCGCTTTCGCCAGCGGGCCGATCGCCTTGACCAGCGCGTTGCCGGCGGCGATCGAAACGCCTGCGGATTCGTAGGAATAGCTCTTGGGAGGGTGATTATCTGCCATCGATCGTGCCGTTAGCCTTTTCCTGCTTGGATTTCCACGGATGATTGGGCAAAAGGCCAGCGGTTTTCCCCGATGGCAGTCGCACACAACTTCTCCGCCCCTCAGGCAA
>JBJTLW010000194.1:0-18360 GCA_046063225.1 Novosphingobium sp.
CGGGACCAGATGGCCGAGCGCGCCGCTAGGGAACTGAGCGACGGCGCCTACGTGAACCTCGGCATCGGCCTGCCCACGCTGGTGGCGAATCACATCCCAGCAGGCATGGAGGTGTGGCTGCAGAGCGAGAACGGCCTGCTCGGGATCGGCCCGTACCCGCTGGACCAGGAAGTCGACGCCGACCTGATCAATGCTGGCAAGCAGACCGTGACCGCGGTGGCCGGGGCGAGCTATTTCGGCAGCCAGGAGTCGTTCGCGATGATCCGCGGTGGCCACATCGACATGGCGGTGCTCGGCGCGATGGAAGTTTCGGCCGAGGGCGATCTGGCCAACTGGACGATCCCGGGCAAGATGGTGAAGGGCATGGGCGGCGCGATGGACCTCGTCGCCGGCGTCAAGAAGATCATCGTCGTCATGGAACACTGCGCCAAGGATGGCAGCCCGAAGTTCATCCCGGCCTGCACCCTGCCGCTTACCGGCAAGAACGTGGTCGACATGATCGTCACCGATCTCGCGGTGTTCCAGCGCCCGGACCACAATTCGCCCTTCCGCCTGATCGAATGCGCGCCGGGCGTGACCCCGGCTGAAGTGCGTGAAAAGACCAGCGCGCACTATCTTGACTGACCCGGAGGCGGTCGCTTGGGCTACGTTCTGATCACCGCCAACCGGAACTATTCCAGCTGGTCGCTGCGCCCGTGGTTGCTGATGACGGCGCTCGGCATTCCCTTCGAGGATCGGATCGAGCCCTTCACCAAGCCGTCGAACTACGACGAGTTCCGCAGCTTTTCGCCCACCGGACAGGTGCCGGCGCTGCTGCACGAAGGGCGCACCGTGCACGATTCGCTGGGCATCACGCTCTATCTGGCGGACCGGCATCAGGGCGTCTGGCCAGCCGATGCCGATGCCCGCGCCTGGGCGCAATGCGTGGTGGCGGAAATGCACTCCGGCTTTTCGGCGCTCAGGAACGATTGCACGATGAATGTCGGCGTGCGCGTTTCGCCCAAGCCGATGTCCGCCGCGCTACGGGCGAACGTCGCCCGCATTGCCGAGATCTTCGCGCAAGGGCTGGAGCGTTTTGGCGGGCCGTGGCTCGCCGGGGCGGACTTTACCGCCGCCGATGCCTTCTACGCGCCGGTGGCCTTTCGCATCCGCACCTATGGGCTTGATGTCGGCGCGGGGCAGGCCTGGGTCGATCATGTCCTGTCCCACCCCGCCATGCGCGATTGGGAGGCCCAGGCGCTTGCCGAGACCTGGCGTGAGGAAAGCCACGAGGCGGAACTGGCCGAGGCCGGGGCGATCATCGCCGACTATCGGGCATAGCGCCATTGCCGATGCCCGGGGCGGACCTTATATCTGCGGGCAATCAGCCAGCAGGAGGTGCGGCCATGTCTCAGATTCAGGATATTCCCCTTTCCCGTATCGACGGGTCTTTCGACACGCTGGGCGATCATCGCGGCAAGGTGCTGCTGCTGGTCAATGTGGCGTCGAAGTGCGGGCTGACGCCGCAATACGAAGGGCTTGAAGCGCTCTACCAGCGCTACCGCGACCAGGGTTTCGAGGTGCTTGGTTTCCCCGCGAACGATTTTGGCGGGCAGGAGCCGGGAACCAATTCGGAAATCGCGGATTTCTGTTCGGTGAACTACAACGTCAGTTTCCCGATGTTCGCCAAGGGCGACGTGACCGGCGCCGCCAAGCAGCCGCTCTATGCCGCGCTGACGGCGGAAATGCCGCAGAAGCAGGGTGACGCCGAAGCCTGGCGCCAGAAGCTGCGCGATTACGGCATGACGCCTACCGAAGATCCCGAGGTTCTGTGGAACTTCGAGAAGTTCCTGATCGGCCGCGATGGCCGCGTGGCGGCGCGCTTTTCGCCCGCGACGACGCCGGATGACATTTCGTTGGTTGGCGCCATCGAAGTGGAGCTGGCGAAGGCTGGCTGATCGCGGTGAGCAGACCCAGCTGGAGCTTCCGCGATCGCTATCTGGACGTTCTGGCGTCGGTCTACATCTACAACGAGCATCGCGGTTACACCGCGCTTGATCGCGTGCTTGAAGCCGTGCGCGCCTGCCATCCGGACGATCACGAATTCATCGCCCGGATCGAAAAGCACCGCGGCGACGAATACAAGCATTACCACATGTTCCGGCGCTGGTTCGAACGGCGCGGCACCATGCCGCTGGCGCTCGACCGGCGCGTGGGACACATCGACCGCTTCATCTTCAAGGCCTTCGGCTGCGAGATCGACGAGCTGGACACCGATGGCATCATCGCCCGGCCCGAGGATTTCGAAACGCTGTGCCGCGTCATCGTGCTGACCGAACAGCGCGGGCTGCGGCAGGTGGAAGTGCTGCTGAAGAACGCGCACGTCCTGTCCGACCCGGTGATGAAACGCATCTTCACCATCGTCCACAAGGACGAGCCGGACCATTACGAGCCCTACGCCGAATGGCTGGAGCGCACCGGCCGCCAAGGGCCGCGATTTCGCGAAAAACTGACCGACTTCTGGATCCACCGGGCGCTGCTGTTCGGCCATATCCCGGCGATCTTCCTCGATCCCGGCTTGCCCCGCATGGAGCGCTGGCCGCATGAGGAGGATGCCCCAGGTTCGGCACCGGCCGACCTGCAAACCGAAGCGGCTTGACTTGCGTCTGATCTTTCCGCTATTTCTGAATTTACAGAAATAAGTGAGTCGAAGCCGTGACCACCGTGACGCAAATCCCAGAGGCGCAGGCCTTCATCCTCCACTGGGGGGAAATGGGCAGCCAGTGGGGCGTCAACCGGTCTGTCAGCCAGGTCCACGCGCTGCTCTATCTCTCCGATCGCCCGCTTCATGCCGAGGAAATCTGCGAGGCGCTGGGCCTTGCCCGGTCCAACGTGTCGACCGCGCTGAAGGAACTGCAAGGCTATCGCATCGTCCGGCGGACGCACGTTGCCGGGGACCGTCGCGATCATTTCGTTGCCGAAAGCGACCTGTGGGAACTGCTGACCAACGTCGTCACCGAGCGCAAGTGGCGCGAGGTTGATCCGACCATCGCCATGCTGGACAAGCTGGCGGCTGAACTGCGCGACCGCAAGGACGTGCCGGCCCACGTGCGCGAACGCATCGTCAGGATGCACGAATTCATGGGCACGCTGGCCGGCTGGTACGACGACGTTCGCCGGCTGCCGAAATCGACGCTGGTCACGCTGATGAAGCTTGGCAGCAAGGTTGCCCGGTTCATCCCCGGCAAGTCCAAGGACACCCCGTCAACCTGATCCACTGAAAGGAGGCTTTCCCGCCCGTTCATGCCGCACAGCCATCAATTACTGTTTTTACCGAAATAACAGGAGGAAACGATGATTACCCTAGCCTATGTCCTGTACCTGATTTTTGCCATCGCGCTCACGGTCTGGGTGGCGCGCACCCTGTCCCGCAATGGCGAGGTTTTCCTGATCGAATGCTTCGGCCATGACGAGGTGCTGGCAAAGTCCACCAACCACTTGCTGGTCGTCGGCTTCTATCTGGTGAACCTGGGCTTCATCCTGCTGACGCTGCAATTCGGCGACGAACCGCAAACGGTGCCGGACATGATCCGCTTCCTGTCCAGCAAGGTTGGTTTGGCCGTGGTCGTGCTGGGGTTCATGCACTTCTTCAACATGAACGCCATCGCCAAGTTCGGCCGCAAGGTGGGCCGCTGGCTGCACGAGGCGAGCTACGAAGTGGCCGCCCGCAACGCCCGGACCAATGAGGCCTGATCCGGCCAGTTCGGACCTGTGAAGGGGGGAGAAATCCCCCCTTTTCGCATCAGCTCAATAGACGCCGAACAGCTTGGCGCTGGCGACCAGTAGCACCGCGCCGAGCGCCCGCACCACCCAGGGTGTCGACAGGCGAATGCCGAGCGTCGTCCCCGCCACTCCGCCAAGCAGCACGGCCCCGGCATAGAGCGGCAGTTCGGGCGGCAGGGCTTGCACTTGCGAGACATTGCCCAGCAGGCCCGCGGCCGAGTTGGCGAGGATGAACAGCGATGCCGCGGCGCTCGCCGGCTTGGGCAGCGACCAGGCCATGAACAGCAGCAGCGGCGACAGGAAGATGCCGCCGCCCGTGCCGGTAATGCCGGAAAGCAGGCCGATCCCTGCACCGCACAGCACGGCCAGCCACAGCGGCGGATCGTGCCAGGCGCTCTGCGCCCGGATTTCGCGCGGCCAGAGCAGGCGCAGGCCCGAATAGAGCAGCACCGCGCCCAGCAACGGTCGATAGTATTCGCCCGGCACCTTCAGCGCGCCGCCAAGGAAGGCAAAGGGCAGCGAACCGATCAGGAAAGGCCACAAGGTCCGCCAGCGCAGCAGCCCGGCGCGGAAGAACCGCACCGAGCCAAGCCCGGCAACAATCAGGTTGAGCACCAGCGCGGTCGGCCGCATCACCGGCGCGGGAACGCCAGCCAGCGCCATCAGCGCGATATAGGCGGAGGCACCGCCGTGCCCGACGCTCGAATAGAGCGCCGCGCCGATCATCATGGCAAGGGCAAGGAGCAGGTGAGCCTGGCTGTAGTCCATGCTCCCGCTCCCTTGCCGCTGCTTACTGGCCGAGAGCCGCCTTGAGATCGTCCACCAGGTCGGTGCGTTCCCAGGGGAAGAAATCGCCCTGCGCCTTTTGCCCGAAGTGGCCATAGGCCGCCGTCTTGCGATAGATCGGCTTGTTCAGGCCCAGGTGCGTGCGGATGCCGCGCGGGGTCAGCCCGCCCAGCTTTTCGATGCCCATGATCGCGGCTTCGATCTTGTCATCGCCCACGGTGCCGGTTTCGTGCGTGTCGACATAGAGCGACAGCGGCTTCGACACGCCGATGGCATAGGCCAGCTGGATCGTGCAGCGCGTGGCAAGACCAGCGGCAACGATGTTCTTGGCGAGATAGCGCGAGATATAGGCCGCCGAACGGTCGACCTTCGTCGGGTCCTTGCCGCTGAACGCGCCGCCGCCGTGCGGGGCCGCGCCGCCGTAAGTGTCGACGATGATCTTGCGGCCGGTCAGGCCGGCGTCGCCATCGGGTCCGCCGATCTCGAACGAGCCGGTGGGGTTGATGTGATATTCGGTTTCGCGCAGCAGCACGGGGGGAAGCGTTTCGGCGATCACGCGCTTCACATAGGCGTGCAGTTCGGCTTCCTTGTCGCCTTCGTCATAGCCCGGCGCGTGCTGGGTGGAAACGACGATAGCCGTCGCGGCAACCGGCAGGCTGCCTTCATAGCGCAGCGTGACCTGGCTCTTGGCGTCGGGTTCAAGGAATGGCGCCGCGCCGGAATGGCGATCGGCGGCCATGCGTTCCAGGATCTTGTGGCTGTAATCCAGCGTCGCAGGCATCAGATCGGGCGTTTCGTCGGTGGCGTAACCGAACATGATGCCCTGGTCGCCCGCGCCTTCATCCTTGTTGGAGCTGGCATCGACGCCCTGCGCGATGTGCTGCGACTGGCCGTGCAGGCGATTGATGAATTCGAACTTTTCCCAGTGGAAGCCGTCCTGTTCGTAGCCGATTTCCTTCACCGTGCGGCGAACCGTGGCTTCGATTTCGTCCTTGGCGCCGGGGGCCCATTCGCCGTTTTCGTAAACGCCCTTGCAGCGGATTTCGCCGGCCAGAACGACGAGCTGGGTGGTGGTGAGCGTTTCGCAGGCGATGCGCGCTTCGGGATCCTTCGACAGGAACAGATCGACAATCGAATCGCTGATCTGGTCGGCAACCTTGTCCGGATGGCCTTCAGAGACAGATTCGGAAGTGAAAAGATAGGCTTCGCGCATGTCCGGTCCCGATATAAAGAAAGCTTTATGTGATGCGGCTTCCTAGCCGCGCGCGCGCCTCAAGACAAGCAGGCTTAGGGCAAGAAGAATTGCGGCGAAGCCAAGCGCAAGCATATTGCCGGCCCGTGCGAACAGGGTCGGCTCGTGCGGGGGCGGAACCAGCCCGTCGATCCGCCCTTCGACATTGCGAGCGATGGTGCCGCGCACGATGCCATCGGCATCGATCACCGCGCTGATGCCGTTGGTCGTGGCGCGCAGCACCGGCAGCCCCTCCTCGATCGCCCGCAGCCGCGCCTGCGCCAGATGCTGCGGCGGCCCCCAGCGGCCGAACCAGCCATCGTTGGTGGGGTTGAAGATAAAATCGGGCCGCGCTGCACGATCGACCACTTCGCCCGAAAAGACGATTTCGTAGCAGATCTGCACGCCCGCCTTGCCATAGGCGCCCAGATCTATCGTCCCCGGCCCCGGCCCGGGCAGGAAATCCAGCGTTCCGGCCACCAGGCGCGAAAGGCCAAGCGGTTCAAGCAGGCTGCGCATCGGCAGATATTCGCCATAAGGCACCAGATGCGCCTTGGCGTAGGAGCCGCGCAGCGCGCCGCCCGCATCGATCACCGACACCACGTTGCGCGCGCCGATGATGGCATCGCCCTGCATCACCAGATCGTTGGCCCCGGTGAGCACTAGGGCGCCCGGCCCCGCCACCGCGCCGATGCGCCGCCGTGCGAGCGCCGGATCACCGGCATAGGTGTTTTCTTCATAGAAATAGCGCGGATAGCCTTCGTGCAGATAGTCCGGCACGCCGCTTTCCGGCCACAGCACCAGCCGCTTCTGCCCGCGCCGGTCGGGCACGGACTGGCGCGCCACGCGCTGGAACTGATCCTCATAGGTGGTCGGATCGGCGATCTGTTCCTGCGGGATGTTGGGCTGCACCAGCGTGAAGGGCATCCATCCCTTCGGCGCGGCAATCGTGCCAGTGACCAGCATCGGCGCCAGCGCGGCAACAAGGGCGCCTGCCGCCAGCGCGCCCCGGCGGCTGCGGCTGATCGCCAGCAACAGCCCCGCCAGCAAGACGAGCACGCCCGACAGGCCGTAGACGCCAATCCAGCGCGTCAGCATGGCAAGCCCCTGCCCGTCGTGCGGGCCCAGCAGGGCGACGCCGGTGGGGTTCCAGGCAAATCCGGTGAACACCCAGCTGCGCAGCCATTCGCTGATCGTCCAGCATCCCGCAAAGGCCAGCACCAGCGCCAGCGGCCGGCGCCGCGCGTGCCATGCGCCAAGCGTCGCCAGTGCGGGATAGACCGCGAGATAGAGCGAGAGCAGGAACACGCCGACCATGCCCAGCCAGGCGGGCATTTCCGCCTGATAGGTAAAGGCCGTGGCGATCCAGAAATTGCCCACGCAGAAATGGCCGACGCCCCACAGCCAGCCGGTGGCAAGCGCACGCTTGCGACTGGGCGCGATGGCGACGGCGACGGTCAGCCAGGCCATCGACAGCAGCGTCAGCGGCCAGATATGCAGGGGTTCGAAACCGAGCGCGGCAAGGCCACCCATCACCGGGGCAAGCAAGCGGGGGCGGGCCAGTAGGCCAGCCGCAGCCGAGGCGATCAAACGGTTAAACGCAGCCATTGGCGCTGCTTGTGGCGGGCTTGCGGCGGCGGCGCAAGGGATGCGCTGCCGGCTGTGCGCAGGTCAATCCGGCAGGCTGCGCGGCCCGCCGGATTGCATATGCGGTTACTCGGCCGCTTCTTCGGCGGCTTCGGCCTTGGGCTTACGGGTACGCTTGCGCGGAGCAGGCGCTTCCTCGGCCACTTCCGGGGCCGCTGCCGGCTCGTCACGGCCAGCGCCGATGGCCGGCGGCAGGATCGAGGCGTCGAGCCCGGCCGGGGCATCGCCCTCGTCACGGTCGCGGCGCGGACGACGATCGTCGCGGCGCGGACGCAGTCCGCGATTGCCGCGTGGTTCGCGGTTATCACGAACGAACGGGTTTTCGGCCGGTTCGAAGACGGTGCCTTCCGAAGCTGCATCATCGCCGCCTGTTTCACCGCTGTCCTGCGGCTCGTCATCGCTGCGCGGTTCGCGATCGTCGCGGCTGCCACGATCATCGCGGTTGCCGCGGTCTTCACGAGGGGCGCGCTCTTCACGGCTGCCACGCTCTTCGCGCGGTGCGCGGTCTTCGCGGCGGTTGTAGACCGGCTGATCGAATGCGGGGAAATCGCTGGCGCCGGAGAACTCTCCGTCGTCACCACCTTCATCGCCGCCTTCGGGGAAGCGATCCTGGCGCGTGGCGCGCTGCTCTTCCTGACGCAGGCGCTGATCGGCGATCACGCGGAAATAGTGATCGGCGAACTGCAGGTAGTATTCCGCCTGAACGCGATCCCCGTTGAGGTGGGCATCGTGCGCCAGCTTGCGATACTTTTCGAGCATCTGGGGCGCATTGCCACGCGCCCGGCTGTCAATGCGGTTGAGCTGCTGGCCGGCGCCGCCACCGTTGTTCTGGCGATTACCCCGGCCCCGCCGGCGGTTATTCCCACGATTGTTATTCAAGGGTGAGTGTTCCTTCACCGGTTCCTGGACGCGCTTTTTGAAGGCCCGACCGGGAATCGTCCGTTGTCCACCACGAGTCCCTCCGACATGCGTGGTGTCCCGACATCTGCCTGAGTGCGAGGCCGAATGCGCCAAGCCTTTGCAAATGCTGGAGTTTGCGCCTGCGGGACGAGAAACTTTCTGCATCCAACCGCTGGCTGTTTCCGGGTTTAGGCGGTGGCTTGCCCTTTGCCAAGCGGAATTTCGCTGCTTTGCACCAATTCCAGGACGCGCGGACGATTTGCCAGATCGCGATGCAGGGACGCAACAAGCCCGCTGCCTCGCGCGATCGCCGTTACCGCATCGGCCTGGGTATGGCCGATTTCGACGAAAGCCGCGCCGCCAGGGGCAAGAAGTGCGGGCAACTGCGGCACCAGCACGCGGTAATCGTCCAGACCTTCCGGGCCGGAAAACAGCGCGCCGGCCGGCTCGTGATCGCGCACCGAGGGATCGAGTTCGGCCGCATCCTCGACATAGGGCGGATTGGCCAGGATCAGGTCGAATGCGCCCAAGGCATCGGCCCAGCCCGGCTGATGCCAGTCGGCCAGAACCATCTGCGCGCGGCCATCCAGCCCCAGCGCTGCCGCATTGCCGCGCGCCACGCCCAAGGCCGCGTCGGAGCTGTCGATGCCGATGCCCGTGGCCTGCGGCAATTCGACCAGGGCGGCGAGCAGCAGAGCGCCCGACCCCGTGCCGCAATCGAGCACGCGGCGCGCTTCAGGCCGCGCGGCCAGCGCAGCATCGACCAGAACCTCGCTATCCCCGCGCGGGATCAGCACGTCGGGCGTGACATTCAGCGTGAGACCGCGAAATTCCTGTTCGCCGATGATGTAGGCCACCGGTTCCCCCCGCATCCGGCGCACCACCAGCCGTGCGACGCCTTCAGGCACCGGAGTTTTCATCCAGTTGAGCAGCATCTCCGATCGCGACACGCCCAAAATGTGCGCCATCAGCAGTTCGGCATCGAGCCGGGCCGTGTCCGACACGGTGGCAAGCGCCTCGGCGGCTTCGCGAATGGTCAGGCCGACGGTCATGCGAGGCAACACTTCCGCGCGGCCTTCGACAGGCTCAGGCTGAGCGGTTTGGATTCGTTGTGTCTGGAGAATCCCCGCTCATGCTGAGCCTGTCGAAGCATGTCACGCGCCCTCATCTTACTCCCCCAGCGCCGCCAGCCGCTTGGCCTGATCCTCCGCAATCAGCGCGTCGATCAGTTCGCCAAGGCCCGGCCCTTCGAGGATTTCCGGCAGGCGGTGCAGGGTCAGGTTGATGCGGTGATCGGTCACGCGCCCTTGCGGGAAATTGTAGGTGCGGATGCGTTCCGAGCGGTCGCCCGAGCCGACCATGGCCTTGCGCGCCTCGGCCTCTTCGCCTTGCGCGGCATCGCGCTGGGCTTCGAACAGGCGGGCGCGCAGCACCTGCATCGCCTTTTCCTTGTTCTTGTGCTGGCTGCGGCCGTCCTGGCAGGTGACGACGACGCCGGTGGGCAGATGGGTGATGCGCACGGCAGAGTCCGTCGTGTTGACGTGCTGACCGCCCGCGCCCGATGCGCGGTAAACGTCGATCTTGAGGTCCTTGTCCTCGATCGAGACGTCAACCTCATCGGGTTCGGGAAGCACGGCGACCGTCGCGGCGGAGGTGTGGATGCGCCCGCCCGCCTCGGTCACCGGGACGCGCTGCACGCGGTGGACGCCGCTCTCGAACTTCAGCTTGGCGAAAACGCCGCTGCCCGACACGTTGGCGACGACTTCCTTGTAGCCGCCGATGTCATTCGCGTTGACCGAGACGACCTCCACCCGCCAGCCCTGTTCGGCGGCAAAGCGTTCGTACATGCGGAACAGATCGGCGGCGAACAGCGCGGCCTCGTCGCCCCCGGTGCCGCCGCGAATTTCGAGCATGGCGGGGCGGCTGTCAGCACTGTCACGCGGCAGCATGGCGATGGCGAGCTGTGCTCAGCCTCGGGCAGTTCGGCCTTCAGCCGTTCCAGCTCTTCCTCGGCCAGTTCGCGCATTTCGGGATCGTCGAGCTCGGCAAGCGCGGCAAGTTCCCCGCGCATCGAGCGCACCGCCTCGGCAGCCTTGGCCACCGGCTCCAGCTCGGCATAGTCGCGGCTGGCGGCGATGAAGTCCTTGCCCTCAAGCGTGCCCGACGCCAGCCGTGCTTCCAGTTCGGAAAAGCGGTGCGCGATCTGGGCAAGGCGGGCGTCGGGGATGGACATGGGGACCGGTTAGCCCGCGTCCGACAGGATGGCATGGATCGCGGCGTTATGCGCCTCGTCAATGCCCTCGCCGCGCAGGTTGACCACTGTCTGGCCATCGCGGAGCGACAGCGAGGCGACGCGCTTGGCGCCCATCTTGCCAGCCTTGTCGAAGCGCTTGCGCGGCGATCCTGTGGCAACGATATCGGCGCTGATCCCGGCGCGGCGCAGGGCGGCAAGACGGCCCATGGCGTATTCGACCAGTTCATCGGATTCGACCGCGATGACCACTTCAAAGCTTGCCACCGGCGCGCTGCCGGCATCTTCCACCAGCATCGCCAGTCGCTCGATTCCGGCGGCCCAGCCCACCGCCGGGGTCAGCGGCCCGCCAAGACTTTCCATCAGGCCGTCGTAGCGTCCACCGCCGAGCACGGTGCCCTGGGCGCCCAGCCGGTCGGTGACGAATTCAAACGCCGTGTGCCGGTAATAATCCAGCCCGCGCACAAGGCTCGGCGCGCGGGTCCAGGACACGCTTGCCGCGTCCAGCCCGCTAGTGACCTTGCCGAAGAAGTCCTGCGCTTCGGCGCTCAGGAAATCGTCGATCTTCGGCGCATCGCCAACGAAGGCCCGGTCGCGCGGGTCTTTGCTGTCAAGGATGCGCAGCGGGTTCTTTTCCAGCCGCTCCTGCGAATCTTCGGAAAGTTCGCCCTTCACGCCAAGGAAGTGCTCGACCAGCGCGGCGCGCCAGGCCTCGCGGCTTTCGCCGTCGCCCAGCGTGTTGAGCATCAGCGTGACGCCATCGGCAATGCCGAGTTCCTTGAGAAGCTGGTCCGCCATGACCAGCAGCTCGACGTCCGCCTGCGGTTCGGCCGCGCCGATGATCTCGGCGTCGATCTGGTGGAACTGGCGGTAGCGTCCCTTCTGCGGGCGTTCATAGCGGAACAGCGGGCCGTGGGTGGCCACCTTCAGCGGCGCGTGCTGCTGCCAGCCGTTGGTGAGGAAGGCGCGGGCAATGCCGGCGGTGAATTCGGGCCGCAGGGTTAGCGAATCTCCGCCGCGGTCCTCGAACGAATACATCTCCTTGGACACGACATCGGTCGTCTCGCCGATGCTGCGGGAGAACACCTCGGTCTTCTCGAACACCGGCATCTCGACGCGGCGGAAGCGATAGAGCTTGCGCACGCGCTCGAAGGTTTCGACGACATGGGCGAAGGCCTCTGCCTCGGCGCCGAAAATGTCCTGCGTGCCGCGGATGGCCTGTGGGGTCTTCATGCTCATGGCCGCGCGCTTATACGTTTCCGGCGGCGCGGGAAAGTCGCTCGTCGAAGGGACGGTTGCGATCTGCGCGCCGTCGCGGCACACATGGTTTCCATGACAACCAGATTTGCGGTCGCCCCGCTCGCAGTGCTCCTGCTTTCCGCTTCCCCCATCGCCGCGCAAACTGCCGACCGGTCGGCGCCAGTGGCCGTGCCGATCGTCCAGACCATGCCCGATGCGCGCGACGTGCCCTATCCGGGCGGCACGATGCAGCTGGATATCGACGCCAGCGACATCACCCGCGCCACCTATCGCGTGACGCAGACGATCCCCGTGGCCGCCGGCACGACGCGGCTGACGCTGCTCTATCCGCAGTGGCTGCCCGGCAACCACGGCCCGCGCGGGCCGCTGGCCGAACTGGTCGACATCCGCTTTTTCGCCGGGGACAAGGCCTTGCCGTGGAAGCGCGATCCGGTGGAGGTCTATGCCTTCCACGTCGATGTTCCCGCCGGCGCCAGCGCGGTCACGGCGAAATTCATCCACACCAGCCCCCTGCAATCGAGCGAGGGGCGGATCACCATGACGCAGGAAATGCTGAACCTGCAGTGGGAAAAGATGAGCCTCTATCCCGCCGGGCATTACGTGCGCCGGATCAAGGTAAAGCCGCGCGTCGTGCTGCCTTCGGGCTGGGTTCCGGCGACCGCGCTGGACGGACGGGTGCAGCTCAATTCCTCATGGTCGTGGGCCGAGACGGACTACGAAACGCTGGTCGATTCGCCGATCTTTGCCGGCAAGCATTACCAGTCATGGGACATCACCGGCACCAATCCGCAGCGGGTGACACTGCACATCTTTGCCGACAAGCCCGAGCAATTGGCCGCCACCCCGGCCCAGATCGCGCTGCACCGCAATCTGGTGACCGAAGCGCGCATCGCCTTTGGCGCCAACCACTACGACCACTACGATTTCCTGCTGGCGCTGACCGACCGCATGGGCGGCATCGGGCTTGAGCATCACCGATCGAGCGAGAACCAGCTGGAGCCCGACGCCTTCACCGAATGGGCCAAGAACGATTACGACCGCAACCTGCTGCCCCACGAATACGCCCATTCGTGGTCCGGCAAGTTCCGCCGCCCGGCGCGGCTGTGGACGCCGGACTATCGCCAGCCGATGCAGGGCGACCTGCTGTGGGCCTATGAAGGGCAGGACCAGTTCTGGGGCACCGTGCTGGCCGCGCGATCGGGCCTGCAAAGCAAGGAAACGGTGCTGGGCATGCTGGCCAACTGGGCAGGCACCTATGCCGAAATGCCCGGCCGCGACTGGCGCTCGATCGAGGATACCGGCTTCGATCCCGTATTCGGTGCGCGCAAGCCCAAGCCCTATGTCAGCCTTGCCCGGCCGGAAGACTATTACCGCGAAGGCGCGCTGGTCTGGCTGGAGGCCGATCAGATCATCCGCGCCGGCACCGGCGGCAAGCGCTCCATCGACGATTTCGCCAAGAGCTTCTTCGGCATGAAGGACGGTGACTGGGGCCAGATCCCGTTTGAGGCGGACGAGATCGTCGCCAAGCTGAACGCCGTCTATCCGCACGACTGGAAGGCCTTCCTTGATGCGCGCATCAACCAGCCGGGCCAGCCCGCGCCGCTCGCGGGAATCGAGAAGGGCGGCTACCGGCTGGTCTGGAAGGACGAGCCCAACCCCTTCGACAAGGCGGCGATGACCTTTGCCAAGAACCTGTCGCTCAACCATTCGCTTGGTCTGGTGATCGACAAGGACGGCAAGGTCAGCTCCGTGCGGTGGGACAGTCCGGCCTTCAACGCCGGGATCGTCAACGGAGCAAAGATCCTCGCGGTCAATGGCGAAGGCTATGACGCCGATACCATCAAGGCGGCGATCAAGGCAGCCAAGACCGGCGCGCCGCTGGAACTGCTGGTGCAGCGCGGAACGCGCTTCATGCCCGTCACGGTGAACTGGAAGGGCGGCCTGCGCTGGCCCTGGCTGGAAAAGGCCGGACCGGCCGGTCAGCCCGGCGGGCTTGACCTGCTGCTCACTCCGCGCCGGCCCATGCCGCCCGCGCCCAAGAGCAAGACCGGCAAGTGAAGGGGCTCGGCAACAGGATCGCCCCGCCGCGCTTTGTCGCGTTCTTGATCCTGTTGCCGCTGGGCCTGCTGGGCTGGAGCCGTGCCTTCCCGTCTGCCACCTGGCAGGAATGCCTGGCCATGGGGTTTGATCTGGCGGCGGCGCTGTTCCTCGCCTCGCTGATACCCTTGCTGCGCGACAGCTCGGTCAAGGCGATGCGCAGCCACGCGGCGGACAACGATGCCAACCGCGTGCTGGTGCTGGTCCTGTCCACGCTGGTCGGGCTGGCGGTGATGGCGGCAATTACCGGCGAACTGACCCCGGCGAAGAACGGCGAGCCCTATGCCATGGCCAAGCTGATCGGCACGGTCGCGCTGATCTGGCTGTTCGCCAACGCGGTCTATACCCTGCACTACGCCCACGCCTTCTACCAGGCGGCGCCCGGCACCGGAAAGGACGCGGGCGGCATCGAATTTCCCGGCACGAAGACGCCCGACTATGCCGATTTCGCCTATTTCGCATTTACCCTGGGCATGACATTCCAGACATCCGACGTGTCGGTCACGGCACCGGCCATCCGCCGGATCATGCTGTTCCACTGCCTTGCCGCCTTCGTTTTCAACATTGGCGTCATTGCCTTCGTGATCAACGCGCTGGGCTGAAATTTTCCGCATCTGCGATCAGCTTTGTGTTGCGGTGCAGCAAGGACCGGACTAGAGGCCCGGGCCATGAACATCGACAAGATTCCCGTGGGCGACAACCCGCCCGAGAGCCTTAACGTCATCATCGAAGTTCCGGTGGGCGGCGAACCCGTAAAGTACGAATTCGACAAGGATTCCGGCGCGCTGTTCGTCGACCGCATCCTGCACACGCCGATGCGCTATCCCGCCAACTACGGCTTCGTGCCGCATACCCTGTCGGACGATGGCGATCCGATCGACGCGCTGGTGGTTGCCCGCTCGCCCTTCGTTCCGGGCTGCGTCGTGCGCGCCCGCCCGATCGGCGTTCTGCATCTCGAAGAAGAACACGGCGGCGATGAAAAGCTGATCTGCGTTCCGGTCGATTCGACCTTCCCGTACTATTCGGACGTGGGCGAACAGAAGGACCTGCCCTCGATCGTGCTTCAGCAGATCGAGCACTTCTTCAAGCACTACAAGGACCTGGAAACCGAAAAGTGGGTCCGCGTGGGCAAGTGGGGCGACGCCGACGAAGCGCGCCGTCTCGTGCTCGAAGCCATCGATCGCTATCAGGCCACCAAGGCCTGATAGCGCCGGGCGCGTGCCGCTATTGCGTCACCACGTCCGGCCCTGATCGTCGAAACCGATATAGACGACAGCCCAGCCGGACGGCAGCTTGGCCAGGTTCAGTTCCCAGCGCGTGACAAGGTTTTCGTGCTGGACAACATAATAGCGCCGGATGAACAGGGTGCCGATCTTGTCTTCCTTGACGAGTTCGTAGGCCGAAACGCGGCCATAGATTTTCAGCGCCGTATCGATCTGCGCTTCGAGCGCCTGCGCACCGGCCGAATTGTTGGACAGCAGCGGCGACTTGCCGATTGATTCCGTGATCAGCGCCTTGGCATTGCCCGCTTTCAGCTTGGCGAATACCTGATCGGACAGGGCATCAATCGTGCCGCTATCCTGCGCGAAAGCGGGCGTGCCATGAACCGGGGACAGCATCAGCAGCCCCGCCGCGATGCATTTCAGAACACGGTTCATCCTCAAACTCCCATCATCAGCAACGCGCGGCCAGACCGGCTGCCGCCAATCAATCCCCCGCCACCATCATGCCGTCGACCCGCAGGGTCGGGGCGTTGACCGCGCGGTACAGTTCAAGGTCATTGGCGGGGATCAGCGCGGCGAACATGGTGATGAGGTTGCCCGCCACGGTGAATTCCGCCACCGGGCCGGCAATCTCGCCATTGACGATCCGGTAGCCCGAGGCGCCGCGGCTGTAATCGCCAGTCACGCCGTTCACGCCCTGCCCGATCAGTTCGGTAACGTAGATGCCGTCCGCGATATCGGCCATCAGCTCGGCCGGGGTCTGGCTTCCGGCGGCGAGATGGACGTTGCTGGCCGAAACGCCGGGGGCGCCGTTGCCAGCGCGCGAGGCGTGGCCGGTGGGCGCGGCGCCAAGCTGCCGGGCCGACGCCGAATCCATCAGCCAGCCGGTCAGGCGGCCATCCTCCACCAGCGCGCGCGGCGCGGTGGGCAGGCCCTCGCCATCGAAGGGGCGCGAACGCAGGGCGCGCGGGCGGTGCGGATCGTCCAGAATGGCGACGCCCGGGGCAAAGACCTGTTCACCGTCCTTGTCCAGAAGGAAGCTGGAGCGGCGCGCAATCGCGCTGCC
Source organism: Novosphingobium sp. (assembly GCA_046063225.1). Taxonomy (GTDB): domain Bacteria; phylum Pseudomonadota; class Alphaproteobacteria; order Sphingomonadales; family Sphingomonadaceae; genus Novosphingobium. The sequence goes on from JBJTLW010000194.1 coordinate 16,224, forward strand.
CGCAATCGCGCCGAGCAGATGGCCGATCAAGGTGCCGCCAACGCGCGGATCGAAAACGACCGGCATGGCCCCACTGCTGAGACGCCCCGGATTGAGCCGCGCCACGGCGCGCGTTCCCGCCAGCGCCCCAATCTCCTGCGGCGAAATCAGGTCGGCGAAATGACGGGCCGACCGCCACGAATAGTCGCGCTGCATGGCCGAGCCTTCGCCGGCGATGACACTGGCTGAGAGGCCATAGCTCGACGTTTCGTAGGCGCCGGCAAAGCCGTGGCTGGTCGCCAGGGCAAAGACCCCGCGCCCCGCGCTGGCGCCCGCGCCCTCGCTGTTGGTAACGCCCGCAACAGCCCGCGCCGCATCCTCGGCCGCCAGCGCCATTTCGCGCAGCTGGGCCGGGTCGGGCTCGGACGGATCGAACAGGTCGAGATCGCTTGGCAAGTCGCGCGCCAGCAGCTCTTCCGGAGCGAGGCCGGCGTAAACGTCGTCCGGCGCGGAGCGGGCCATGGCGACCGCGCGGGCGGCCAGTTCATCCAGCGCGGCATCGGCCAGATCGGACGATCCGATGGACGCCGATGCCTTGCCGACGAAAACCCGCAGGCCGATGTGTTCGTTTTCCGAACGCTCGACATCTTCCAGCTTGCCCAGCCGCACCTGGATGCTTTCGGAACTGTCGCCGGAATAGACGGCATCGGCGGCATCGGCGCCAGCCTTGCGGGCGCGTTCGACAAGGGCGGAGGCGCGCTCTTGCGCGGCATTTACGGAAAGCATGGAAAGCGGCTTAGCCGGGCACAGGCCGGCGATCAATTGCCGCGTTGGGGACTGGGCCGGTCAGTCGCCGGTGACGAAGCGGGTCAGCCCCATGAAGATTGCCGTCAGGACGAAGGGCAGGCCGATGGCCAGCATCCACAGCACCATGCGATCGTGCTTGTAGATGGCGGCAAAGGCGGGATCGGCGGCCTGACCGTCGGACAGGCGGTTCCACCGGCGCTCGAAACGGCGGCAGGCCGGAATGATCGCAATGACGAGGATGACCAGCGCAAGGTAGGGCAGCAGCGAGGACTTGTGCCCCTTGAGCGCGCCGAGTGTAACGAAGATCTGCAGGCCGGTGTAGACCAGCAGGGCATAGGCGATATTGTCGCTCATGCGCTTGCGCCAGTCGAGAACGCGAACTGTGTTGGCGGCGCGAGCCCACCGGAATCCTTCGACCATAAGGTCGATCCTTTCTTCATCCCCTCGTTGGGCGCAATAAACCATCGTTTGAACGCATGATCAACCCACGTTAACCAAGATTTTTCGACATCCATGCAGGAATCTTGCCAGTTTGCTCCACCTTCGTCCTTTCGCCGCTTGAAGTGCGGCCCTCCGCTGCCTAAACCGTGACCCAATGACCCAGACGCAGACCACTGTTGAACCGCAGGAAAATGCCGGCACCGGCACCGGGCTTGAGGTGATTTCGATCGCCAAGTCCTATGACAAGCGCGCCGTGCTGACGGACATTTCGCTGTCCGTTGCCAAGGGTGAAGTGCTGGGCCTGCTCGGCCCGAACGGCGCCGGCAAGACGACCTGCTTCTATTCGATCATGGGTCTGGTGAAGCCCGATTCGGGCCGCATCCTTATGGACGGCGTCGATGTTACCGCCCTGCCCATGTACCGCCGCGCCATCCTGGGTCTGGGCTACCTGCCGCAGGAAACCTCGATCTTTCGCGGGCTGACGGTGGAGCAGAACATTTCCGCCGTGCTCGAACTGAACGAGCCGGACGCCGCCACCCGCGCCGAAGAGCTGGAACGCCTGCTTGAGGAATTCGGCCTAACCCGCCTGCGCGCCAGCGCCGCCATGGCGCTTTCGGGCGGTGAACGCCGGCGCTGCGAAATTGCCCGCGCGCTGGCCGCCAAGCCTTCGATCATGCTGCTGGACGAACCTTTCGCCGGCATCGATCCGCTGTCGATCAGCGATATCCGCGATCTGGTGAAGGACCTGAAAACGCGCGGCATCGGCGTGCTGATTACCGATCACAACGTGCGCGAAACGCTCGACATCGTCGACAAGACCTGTGTCATCTATGGCGGCCAGGTGCTGTTCGCCGGCACGCCGGACGGCATGGTCAACGATGAAAACGTCAAGCTGCTCTACCTCGGCAGC